>JAJPIU010000065.1 GCA_021324535.1 Pseudomonadota bacterium | reverse complement strand
CTAGCTTACGCGCGTCGAGCGTGCATACTTGCAACGGATCACAATGCTCCATCAAATACCGCTCCTGGGAGAAGCGCGAAAAATCAGGATATAGCAAGGCACTATAGTCTACCCAAGGAGAATAATAGCCATACATATTGACCGCACCCACCTCCTCATACCAGACCCGTAACGCCATCGGCAATCGCCCGACGATGCGCTCAAGTTCCTGGACGTTTTGTGCCATATCGGGCATCGCCGCCTGCTCTTCATCGGTCAGCGCAATGAGCTTTTCAAACTCATCGCCCTCGGGCATACCTGGCCAGGCAAGCCGCCGTTGCCCTACCTCTTCCACACCCAGGCGCGCGGGTAGAAAGAGCGGTGGTTGCTTCTGAATCCAGAGAAGCGTATCATAGTAATCCGACCAGATTTGATTGCGCCAACTGGTGTCCGGTTCGGCGTTATGCAGTGAATTTTTCAGGCTCATTTCCAGTAAATGATTGTATCCAAAGCTATAGCCTAATTCAGTCAGGTGGGCGATCAATGTCATAATGTCATTGCGGACACGCCGCATCGTTTCGCGCACAACAGCAAGAGCCTCACTATAAACCAGCTCCGTAAAGACATCCGCTCCCAACGCCGTCAGTTCCTCCCACACCGGCTCACATTCGCCGTGCAGGTAACGCTCCAGATACGTCATAGCTCACCTCTCCTCAATCGTTTTCTACGCGGCCAATGTCTCCTGATGTAAAGGTTACGTCACCGAGGCGAATGACCAGTTGCTTGCCTTCTATCTCAACCTCGGCGCCTTCGCTATCGGTGGAGATAAAGAGATGTCCTGCGTTGGAGGGGTACACGCCATCAATTTGCTCCGGCGTGGTGATGATGATCTGGCCGCCAGCGTCGTCATTTCCGGCCTCGCCGCCGTGTAGAAACACGCCGCCGCCCTGATTTCCCAACACTTGCAAGCGCCCGCCGTATGACTCCACATCCCATAGGCCAACGAGTTCGCCCTCGTAGTTGCGTAGCGCCAAATAGCCGCCATTCGTTCCATCCACGCCCAGCGCGGCAGCGACATGACCACCTGCGTTGAACAGGCGCACGCTACGGTCGTTCCGCTCAACGTGTAGATCGAGCAATAACCGCCCCTCGCTATCGCGTATTTCCAGCGGCGCAACCAGCTGAATTGGCTGCGTGGCAGGTTGCGTCTCCGTTCGCGCGGCGCTTTCCAATTGTTCTTCCAGCCGCCTGATACGCGCTTCCATCTGCCCGATGCGTTCTTCCAACGCTTGAACAGTCATCTTATCATTCATAGGCAATTCACCCTATACAGATGCCCCCTTTCCAGATAGGCAAGGGGGCAAGGAGTTAGATCATTCCGCCACCCCCTTCCCCGGATGGGAAGGGGGCAAGGGGTTAGGTGTGTTTAGCTGTGCTTCCAGGTGACGCTAAACGACTCGCCGCCGGAGCCGAGGCTGGAGGGAACCGCCTTCGTCACGCCGTTGGCCGCCATGGTGATCGCGTCGGGATTAGGATTGGAGCTGATCGCAACGCCGTTCGCCGTGCAGTTCGAGAAGTTGACCGTGCCAAAGTCGGCAAGCGGTAAAATACCACCAGAGGAGGGCGCTTCAGCGATCCACTCCGCCGAGCCGCGCTTTGCCTTCCGCGAGGTTTGCGTGGTGGTGAACGTCCAGCCGCGCGTGTTGTTGGTCATCGTCAGCGTGAACAAGCCGGAGCCGTTCGTGCTGACCGCGGCGCTGAGGCTATCGCCGGGCTGCACAGGATACGTCGAGGTCGAGATGTTATGAGACCCTTTGGGATACATCTCCCACCAGCCGTAGTAGACCGGGCTACCACTGGAGCAATCGCTGTCGGTTCCCAACTGTTCGACGGTGTTGGTGGTGTCGCCATCAATACCCACCCAGAAGGACGAATAGGCTGTCTGCCCACTAGAACAGGTAACGCTCGGCTCAACCCACGAGCCTTTTACATCGCTGTACGTTGTGCCGGTGGTGGCGTAGCCCGACCAGTTGGAGCTGGTGGAGTGGCGCCCATGTCGGCTCAGGAAAATGCTGGGAACAGAATGATGAACCCTATACATAGAGCGCGCTGCGTTGGCGGTACCGATTCCGCCGAATGAGAGGGCCAACACGGCGACCAGGGTGATCGCGACCAGCGCCACCGGCGCCAGGACAAAGAGTGTTTTGCGCATTGTCTCTCCTCAAGAGGCTGTTGGTCATGTAGCGCATCTGGCCACATGACGCATATACAACGCTAGAACGTGTCGCAAGTATATCAGCAAACTCACTGCTTTTCAAGAGCAAGGAAGACGCATTTGGCGCTTCAGCTTCACAGACGTCTCCAAATTGGAGTCTCTATGTTAGAATACAGCGGGATGGCGCGGCGCGCTCCTTCTCATTTCATACACCACAATTGGAGACACTCGCATATGGCAGAGACACAGCCTACGCAGCAAAACGCCACGCCAGCCGAGAAGAGCGCCACGCCTGCCTTTTCCACCGGCTGGCGCGCTGCGCTGGTGGCGCTGGCTGGGGCGACGCTGCTGATCATGCTGGGCCATTGGGCGATCACCCTGGCCGGATTTCTGAGTTCTGAGGCGGGCCGCTACGACTTCTCAACATACTACGCGGCTGCGGCGGCATTGCGAAATAATCTGCACGCCAACATCTACGACCCCACGACACTGAAGCAGGCTGGCGCACGAAGCCATACGCTGGTCAACCCGCCGCTGCCGTATGCCTATCCGCCGCTGTTTGCGCTGCTGCTCAGCCCGTTCACCATTCTCTCGTTTCGCGTACTCTCGCGACTGTGGCTGCTGGCCAACGCGACCCTCTGGATTGCGCTAACCTTCTTCTTCGCGGGTGAGTTGCGCTACCTGCTTGGCGATACGCTACGTCGTCAGCCACAAGCAGCCATTGCACCCAACGTCTCCGGCGCGACAGCGACCATGCAAACAACGCCCTCAGCACAGAGCAATGGGCTGGCGGGGCTGCTGGATGATCCGACGCCACTGGTCTCCCTGGCGCTGGCGGCGCTGGTCTGCCTGGGGTTCACCCCGGCCTATCAGGCGTTGCTCACGGGGCAGGTCAACTTCCTCGTGCTGGCGCTGCTGGCGCCGATCCCGCTGCTGGGCCGCCGTGGGCATGAACGTTGGGTCGGCGCGCTGATCGCGCTGGCAGCGTTGATCAAGTTCACTCCCGCGATTCTGATCGTCTATCTGGCGCTGCGTCGTCGGTGGGAAGCAGTGGCGGCGGCGCTGATCACGCTTGCGGCGGTGAGTCTGCTCTGTATAGTGATTGTCGGGCCGGGCGTCTTCTTCGCCGCCATCCCCCAGGCGTTGCAGGTGGGTACGGGCGACCAATCGCTCAACCACAACGAGGCGCTGCTGGCGCCCATCAAAGTTGCGCTTGGCCTGTCAGGCAGTTCAATTGCCTTCACGCTGGGGCAATACGCTATCCTTGGACTGCTGGGGCTTGGGGTAGGTATACTGATCTGGCGTGCGCCGTGGCATGGGCTACTGCAAAACACACAATTAGATGCGCAGGCACAGCGCGCACACGACGACATCGAGGCGCTCATATTTGGCATAGCCCTCTGCGCGATGGTCTTGCTCTCGCCCACCGCCTGGGTACATCACTATGTCTGGCTGCTGCCCGGCGTCTTTGCTGGGCTTGGCATTGGGATTCGGCGTGCGCTCACTGCGTCATCATCAGCCGCACGCCGCAAAGAGATCGGCGTACTGGCGCTGATCGCGCTGGCGACGCTGGCGCTGGGCTGGGGTTTGCCCTATGGGTGGGATACCGATCCGCTTCCTCACCATACCACCGTGTTTGGGATACCGCTCTGGCCGGGCGCGCTGGAATTGCGCCCGCTGGGCGGCCTGGCGCTAGTGATAGGGCTGGCTATTCTCGTGTTTTCGCAGGCTAACAATAGCCACTCGCCAGCTCACCCCTTGAAGCGATAGCCCACCCCGCGTACCGTCTGGATCAACTGTGGGTTCGCCGGGTCGTCTTCCAGCTTCTCGCGCAGCCAGCGCACATGCACATCCACCGTGCGTGTGTCGCCTGCGTAGTCATACCCCCAGACGCGCTCCAACAGCCGGCCGCGCGTCAGCACGGTTCCCTTGTAGCGCACAAGGTACGCAAGCAACTCAAAGAGGCGGGTGGGGAGTTCGATAGGCTGGCCGCGCTTCGTCACCTCGTGGCGCGCCAGGTCGATCCGCAGGTCGCCCGCCTCGAGGACTTCGCTTTCCTCCGGTTGGGGCGACTCGCCGCCCACTGTGGCGCGTCCACGACGCAGCAATGCGCGCACCCGCGCGCGTGTCTCCGACCAGCTAAACGGCTTGGTCACATAATCATCAGCGCCAAGCTCAAGCCCTACCACAATGTCAGACTCCTCGGCGCGGGCTGTCAGCATCAGAATGGGTACATCCGCCGTCGCCGGACGTGCGCGCAACTGGCGGCAGACGTCAAGGCCGCTCAGACGCGGCAACATGACATCGAGCAGTACCAATGAAACGGGACGCTGGCGCGCGAGTTCGAGGGCAGTTACGCCATCCGCCGCCGCAAGCGTCTCGTAGCCATCGGCGCGCAAGTTGTAGACGATGGTCTCGCGGAGCGCCTCGTCGTCTTCTACCACGAGAATCACCACCGGTTGCTGTGGTTGTTGCGAGTGTTGCTGTTGCACGCCTGCGCTCCTGCCTGTGGGCCACTTACCGCTATGCTCTCATGTGTTCCGGCGTCGGTTAGTTCAGTTCCTCAACCTCGCCGGAGACCATATAGATCACATCTTCACAGATGTTTGTCACGCGGTCGGCGATGCGCTCGATGTCGTGCGCGACAAAGAGCAGCGACGCCGCAGGCTTGATGATGCTGGGGTCGTTTGTCATCGCCGTGAGGATGTTGGTAAATACCATGCGGTAGCGCTGGTCAATCTCGTCATCTTTGGCGCAGATAGCCCGAGCAAGCTGTACATTCACATCCACGAACGCCTGGATGCCTTCGCGCACCTGGTTTCGCGCCAGCCGGGCCATCTCCACCAGTTCGTTGACAAGCAGTGGCAGCGGCTCGAACTCTTGCAGACGCAGCGATTGCTTGGCGACGCCAACGGCATGATCGCCCATGCGCTCAAGTTCGCTGATCACCAGTTGCACCGTTACCAGTTCGCGCAGGTCACGGGCGACAGGCGCTTGCAGAGCGATCAGGCTGGTACAGCGGGTGCGGATGTCGCGCTGAAGGGCGTTGACTTCGCCGTCGCGCGTCACCACCTCCTGCGCCAGGTTCACATCCCGCTTGCTAAGCGCCTGCATTGCCAGGGCAATTTCCGCCTCAACAAGCGCGGCCATCTGGATGACCGCTTCTTCAATCTCGCGTAAATCCTTATGAAACCCATCGCGTGTCATGGTCTCTCCCCCTTTGCGTAGCCTCCACAGGGGATGACCCCTGCCAATGATACCAGCCGCCCGATAATGAAAGTGAGCCGGAGCATATGAAAAGATATGGCAAAGGGAGGATGAGGCGTCCGTAAGCCGAATTTTGTTCCGCCAGCGCCCTACGACGCCAGCGATGGCAATCATCTCTCTACGACGACGGTTGCCCGCCGCCTCTAGCGGCCAACCCGGAGGGTAACGGGCGAGCCACCCGCGAGCCAGCGCACACCACAGTTGCCCGCAGCATGCGCTGACTGCTCCTCCTGTCCGGCCTTGCTCCAGATGGGGCTTGCCGCAGCCAACCGGTCACCCGGTTGCTGGTGAGCTCTTACCTCGCCATTTCACCCTTACCAACGCGAGCCAGTGTTGGCTGGAGCCTCAACGAGCGCGCGCGGCGGTATGTTTCTGTGGCGCTCTCCTTGGGGTCGCCCCCACTGGCCGTTAGCCAGCATCCCGCTCTGTGGAGTTCGGACTTTCCTCGCGCGGCTTGCCAGCGCCGCATGTCACCATGCCACGCCAACACGAGCCGCCCGCGATTGCCTGGGCGCCTCACGCCCCCTTCACGCGCCTGTAGTATATCACGTTTTATGCGCCTCTGCGCGCCGCTTGCCATTGCGTAGCGCCTCGGCCTGCGCGTCGCTCGCGCGCGCCTCATCACAGCGGCCAAGTTGGCGCAAGACCTCGGCGCGCAACTTCCAGATCGAAGCGTCAGCGGGTTTGAGCGCCAACCCACGATTGAGCGCTTCGAGCGCCTGTGGGTATTTTTTCAGGGCAATGAATGTCTTTCCCTGATTGAACCAGGCATAGTGAAATACCGGGTCAGCTTGCACAGCTTTCTGAAAACACGTTAGCGCCTCTTTGTGGCGGCGGCGCGCATGGAAAATGAGGCCCTTCGTATTGAGAGCCGAGCTATCCGTTGGGTTCAATGCTAGCGCCCGCTCGGCTGCCGCGCTAGATTCGTCCAATCTCTTGAGCAGGTATAGTATCCACGCCTTGTTTGCCCATGCTCTCAGATGATTGGGATCAAGCGCAAGAGCGTTGTCAGTAGCATATAAGGCTTCGACAAACTTCCCCTGGTCAATGAGCAAACTGCCCAGATTAATCCAGGCGGGGAGAGATGTAGGATCGAGCGCCAGCGCGCGATCATAATCCTGGTGCGCCTCAGCATAGCGTTTCAGCCTTTTCAGCGCCATTCCCCTATGAGCGAGTATGCGCGCGCTCATAGGATCGAGTTCGGCCGCATGATTCATCGCTGCCAACGCCTCTTCATAGCGATTGAGGTTGATGAGGATAACACCTTTGTTCGTCCATGCCAGACCATACGCAGGATCGAGCGTGATCGCTTGATCTATCACCATAAGCGCCTCATCATGGCGATCCACCGCTGAAAGTAGCCCTGCTTTGTTGATGAGCGAAGGCGCGAAAGCTGGGTCACGGGCTAGCGCGCGCTCATAGGCAGCGAGCGCGTCAGCACGCTTGCTGTGGATCCTTGCCAACGCCATCCCTTTGGCGTGCCAGGCAGGCGCAAGGGTGGAATCAATCGTCAAGGCGCGCTCAGCCGCCGCCAGGGCTTCATCCACCCGATGAAGCGCAGCCAACGCGCGTGCTTTGTTCGCCCATGCGCCTGCATGGTTCGGAAGTGAAGCCAACACCTGCTCACAACACGCCAACGCCTGCGCATACTGCTGTCGCCTCAGGTAGCCTTCGCTCTCCATGAGCAAAGACGTAGCGATGGTTTTCGCTATATCCTCATCTGCCATCGGGCGCGCTCCTCCCCGGATTTCCACGATAGAGCATGATTAGCGCTGATGCCGTCAGTATAGCACTACAGTCTACGCCTGGACTATCGCGTTCCTCACTGCTGGGCAAACATTAGAGGACATTGCCCAGCGCCAGTCCAGCGACGACCGCCAGCACGCCCACCAGCAGCGAACCACCAACGTTGAGCCAGGCGAGCGCATGGTGTTTGCGTCGGATGAGCGTGTGCGTTTCGGCGCTGAGTGTGCTGAAGGTGGTAAAGCCACCCAGGAAGCCTGTCCCCAGGATGGCGCGCGTCTGGGTTTGCAGCGCCAGTTGGGCATGCGCGGCGAAGAGGCGACCGCTGGCGGCGAAGAGAAACGCCAGCGCAAACGCGCCAGCGATATTGATGATCAGCGTCGCCAGCGGGAAGGCATGCTTCCAGCGCGGCGCCACCCACTCCGCCAGCGCATAGCGGGCAAGCGCGCCCACCGCGCCCGCCATGCCTACCGCCAGCGCCGTTACCAGCAGCGCCATCATCACACCAACTCCTCTTCCCTGAGGCCGTCGCGGTCGTCGTAGTCGTCATCATCCAATGTTTCGTCCGCGCCAAGCGGCTGATCGAGCCTGCCCAGGTCGAGCGCATTCAATACATCGGCGATGGGCGCGCCCATTGCGCGGATCGTGCGGGGCATTGGCGAGGCGGCTGATTGGGCCAGCGCACGTTGCAAGCGATGTCGCGCAGCAATAATCCCTACAAGAGAGGCTTCGGCCAGCCAGTAGCCACACTGCGCGCAGAATACGCCGAGCGCCAGGCTGCCGACAAGATAGAGCATACCCATCAGCATGAGGGATGGGCGGTTGCTGGCCAGCAATTGTTCTCCGCCGTAGACATAGGAGCTAAACGTCGTATACGCGCCCAGGAAGCCCGTGCCTATCAGTAGCCGCACGCCATGCGGCACATGCGCGCCAAGCTCCACCAGCCCATAGATCAAGCCAAGCGCCAGCGCCCCTGTGAGGTTGATTGCCAGTACGTCATAGGGAAAGCCACTGCCAGCGCCGGGGAGCGCAAGGCGCCCTGCCAGCGCCAATAGCGGAGCCGCAAGCAGCCAGCGCGCCAGTGCGCCGCAGAAGCCACCTGCGGCGACATACGCCAGTTTTCGCATGGTGTGAGAGAAGCCCTTTCTTTTCGAGGTTGTCAATCGTCTCCAACGCTCACATCCTGGGGCGCTGGCATGTGTCGGGATAAGGCCGCCGCTCTGGCCTGTTGGCGCGCTGCCTCCAACAAGAAACAAGCTGGCGGCGCGAGGCAACAAAATAGGCTTCTACGGCGACGCGCCCGGCCAGAACAGCAAGCCAGGGCCAAGCGTCGGGTAGAAGCCATCAGCGCGTAACGCTTCTTGGGCAAACGCGCGGTTAGTGGCGAGCCTCATCGCCAGGGGGTATGACGCCCCGCTCTTTCACAATACACCATAGCATACGGCATGTCATCGTAGCAACGCCCATTCTTCCTTATTTCCTGTAATCCATGCGTCAGTCGGGGACAATGAGGTAACGCCAGTGAGCGTGGTGGAAAACGCATCGGGTGGAACGGAGTTAAAGGTGCTGTACCACTTCGAGCCGTTCCAGTGCTCCACCAGCGACAAAGATTGTCCTTGCAAAGAGGCGAAGTAAAAGCCAATTGCCCAGACATCGGTCGAGCGATCACCTGACATAGCACGGATGCCGTCGGAGGCGCTACCTGGATTGGCTCCGGCGACTAATGACCAGTGTACGCCATTCCAGTGCTCGAAAAGTGTGTAGGCATGGTTGCTGCCAACCGTATAATCTCCTCCGACCCAGGCGTCGGTCGAGGTGAAGGTGACGCTCCCGTAGAGATAGCTGTACTGTGAGTGAACAGGCGCGCTGGGAATCTGGCTCCAGCCGGAACCGGAGGCCGCATGGCGTGGCGTGAGCGCATGGGCAAAGGCGTTTATCGCCAGTGGCGAGAGGACACCCAGGGTGGCTGCCACCAGCGCACAAACGACAACAACACTCCCTGCCACCCAGGGACGCATACGCGCCGCATGCCCAATTCGTCGTATCATCCCGACATCCCTCCTGGATTGACGCCCCTATTGCGCGCTCAACGCATCCCAATCGCCTACAGAGCGACGCACTCCATCAGCTTATACACCTGCACAGCAGAGCGCCTACAAAGTGAACGAGCGATGAGAAACACATAACACATAACTCGTAACGGTGGAAGGGAGGACAAACGTGATAGTATGGGCTACTGACATCTCAAGGAGCCACCCATGCCTGATCTGGAAGCCTTAGAGATGGTAGCGTGCCAGCCTGCCACTATTGAGCCAATGGCATATAACCCTGCCAGTATTCTTCCCTATGGCCTCACAACGGAGCATCTGCGCCTCGTGATGAGCGATTTCCTGGACTTTTTGGGGTTCTTCAACCTACAGCTTCATACCAAAGGGTTGAAGCGCCTTGAAACGATGATGATGCAAGCCAACTTCAGCAGCATCGCGAGCGAGTACATGAAGGGGAACTTGCCTCACTATTGCAAGACAGTGGTCACCAATCGCCATCATAATGGGCATCCTGACTTACTCCCTGTCGGTATTTATTCAGGAGGTGACGTTGAGCATGGAGTCGAAGGCATCGAGATTAAAGCGTCACGTCGCGCCAGCGGTTGGCAGGGACACAATCCTGAAGACTGCTGGCTGATGGTGTTTGTCTACTCCAGCAACACGCCTGATGAGAGCGAGCTTCCCAGGCCATTCAGGTTTCTCAGTGTCGTTGGCGCGCGCCTCACACAAGCAGATTGGTCGTTTTCCGGCAGAGGTGAACGCAGCCGCCGCACGATAACGGCAAGTGTCATCAAGAGCGGCTACGAGAAGATGCTTGCCAACTGGATCTATCGCTCGGCTGTTGTAGATAACCAAGCGGGCGTAGCGCCTCAAGACGATGAGTGAGAAAATCAATCAAACATAGGCAACTGCTGGAGGTTTGTGCTGACATCGGTCTCGAAATCGGCCAAGGCAGTCTGCGTTGTAGGCCGGATGCTGAGCGCCGCCAGCCTGGGAATCGCTGTCCGGCTCAGTTCATAGTAGTCGGCGTGGCGCTCCACGCCGATGCACGCCAGCCCCAGCGCCTCAGCCGCCGCAACCGTTGATCCCGATCCCATGAACGGATCGGCAATCACACCTGCGCCAAGAGGTAGCGCCGCGTAGACGATTTGGCGGAGAAACGATTGTGGCTTCAGGCTGGGATGATTGGCGATGGCGCGTTCGCGGCGCGAGGTACGCTCACTCAGGATCACATCGCAAAATGGCTGGCCGTCTGGCTTACGGCGTAGCGCGCCTGTCTGGTAGTCACGCAAGCACTCGCCAACCGTCATCTTGACTGGCAACGGCTTCCGTAGAATACCCCATGGTTCATAGCAGCCGCGCGGTAACGAACACACATCAGGAAACTCGTTCTCGGCGCCCTTTGGCCGGTCGCCCCCGCGTAATGTGCGCACCAACCGGATCATCTCGCCACGGAACTCCAACCCACCTTCGACCAGCGCCGAGAACACTAATTGCGAGAGGTAGGTATTGCTCGCAAGAAAGACATGGCCGCCCGGACACAACACGCGCACGACCAGTCGTCCCCACTCGGTAAAAAACCGCTGGAGTGTTGTGCGTTCTTTCTCGTTCAACGCCGTGAAGCGCGGCAACGGCGCTCGCGTGTGACCGTCAAACGATGGAGGAATGCGCCAGACGCCACCACTCCCTGTGGCGCGCTTCGCAAGTTGCCCAACGTCGTATTCTTTCACGCCGTAGGGCGGATCGGTGATGATGGCATGCAGGCTGTTCTCAGGAAGAGCGGCCAGCCACTCGAAGCAATCGGCCTGCACAATTCGGAAACGCCCGATAGCTTCCGAGCGAAACGCGCCAGCATACGCATCGAGTGGCGCCTCCTGTGGTGGCGAGACATCACGCTCAACACTGGCAGTACGCGCTGATGTTTTGCGCCGAGACTGGCGTGGCGCATGTCGCTCTGAGAGCTGGGTTGTATGCGCTGTCGCCATATGCTTTCCCTTTGGCTCTATCGGACGGATATACCTTACCATATTACAAACGAACTGAGGTAGTGAGCAGCCAGCCGTTAGCCCTTCCAACGGATTAGCGCACCGTATGTGAGAATTTGCTCAGAAAATGCGAATGAAAGCGTAATAGTGATGTCAGTAGTACGGCGCATGCGCTATGCTTCTGAATACAACACAACCGACGACAGGCCACATGGGGAGAGCGCAGCATGATGAAGGGACTGTGGCGCAAGTTCGACAGCGATTGGGGCTGGAATCTTTCGCGCCTACTTGCCTATACGTTTCTCTCGGCGCTCTTCGCCGTGCTCGGCCTGATACTCATCATGCTGGCGTTTGTGCTGCGCTTTTTTGGCTCACATATCGAACAGGATGATTTATCGTATTTGTTTGGCTTGCTGCCAAACCATGTCACATCCGCAGCCGCCGCGTCGTTTGCCTACAGCCTGCGCTCCACCCCGGAGCCGCTGCTGCTGCTTGGTCTGCCCGTCGCGCTGTGGTATAGCACACGCTTCTTTGTCGTTTTGGAAAGCTGCTTCTGTGTCATCTTTCGGCGCGAGCGGCGTACCTTCCTGCGCCAGAATCGTATGGCGTTGGCGATGCTTGGCGTGTTTCTGCTGCTGCTGCCCGTCATCGTCTTCTCGGTAACGCTGACACCACACCTCCCGTTTTTCTCGCCAACCGCTTCGGCTTCTTCAGCTTCGGCGTCGCGGATTACCGTATCGGGCGATGACACAACCCTGGTGGCCCTGCGCGCCAGCCCCCTGTGGACGACGTTGGGCATACTCGGTGGGCTTGTGGCGAACTTTGTGCTGTTGCTGACGCTCTATACGCGCGTGACACCGGGGTTTGTCTCTGTGCGCGCCGCTTGGCCGGGCGCACTGCTGAGCGCAACTTTGGCGCAGGGCTATCTCTTGATCTTCCCACTCTACACGCGCTTCATTTTGCAGCCCGATCACTTTGGCTCAATCGCGGGCTTCGTGCTGGTCTCGCTGATGTTCTTCTTCGCCTATGGCTTTTTGATTGTGCTGGGGGCCGAGGTGGCGTCGTGGCGCGCGGGCATACAGACGACGCCGCATGAGATCACCGCTGCGCTCGCCCACCTGCACCTCTTGCGTTCAAGCGCCGAAGCATCATCCGCACAGCACAAACAACCACCTGTGATAGGGATTATTCGCGAACCGGCGCCTATGGCTCCTATGCCTGTGGAAAGCGTAGACGAGCGCGCGACGGCTGTGTAACATCAACGAAGCAGGCCCAGGATAATATCTAGGCCGCACCGTCCGCTCTTTAGGCGGCCTTGGTGGCTGCAAGCCTTGAGGCGGGTGTTCACGCGCCCGCCTCCTCTGTCTACTCCTCCGTCAGCCAGCGTTCGTTAGAGCGTGTGTAGTTGACCAACTCATCGGGCGAGAAGAAGAGCGCGATCTCACGCTGGGCGGCGTCGCCTCCGTCGGAGCCGTGGATGATATTCAAGCCGACACTGAGCGCGTAGTCACCGCGAATCGTGCCGGGGGCCGACTCCGCAGGGCGCGTAGAACCCATCATCGCGCGGGTGATGGCGATGGCTCCTGGCCCTTCGAGCACGCCTACCACCACCGGGCTGGAGGTGATGTGCGCCACCAGCCCCTCATAAAACGGCTTGCCCTGGTGTTCCGCATAGTGACGGGAAGCCAGTTCCGGCGTGATCTGCATCATCTTCAGACCCACCAGCTTCATGCCGCGTGCCTCGAAGCGCGCCAGCACCTCGCCAACCAGCCCCCGCTGCACCCCTTCGGGCTTCACGATAATCAACGTTCGCTCTGTCGCCACAGTCTATGCCTTTCGGAATGTCCGTTGTCGTATCAATCAACCAATCAATAGCCGCTGATGCGCTCGGCAAGTTGGAGGCTTGCCTGCCCGGCCTCCATGCGGATGCGCCCAACGCTTGCGTGGAAGGAGCAGCGCACGACGATCAGCAGATCACCGCCATCCGTCACCTGCACGGTACCACCAGGTGTCTCGAAGAGCGCATGGCGCACCTCGCCCATGCCAAGCTGCTCGATATAGCGGCCAGCCGCATCGTAGGCAGCCGCCGCCATCGCGCCAAGCAGCTCTTCGTCTTCGCCGTCAATCGTGCTGGCGACCACCAGGCCATCTTTGCCGACCAGCAGCGCCCCTGTCACGCCATCCACCGCCATCAGGCGTTGTAAGATTGCCTCCATCAAGCCTGATCCTCCTGCGCCTGCGAGAGCGCTGTCGCGCGATTCAGCGATTCAAGCGCGCTCATATAGTCACCCTGGCGGATGCGCGCGTCCCCCAGCAGGCGATGCGCCTCAGGATGCTGCGCCTCGTCTTCGTCGAGCGATTGCAAATCGCGCATCACCTCATCCAGCAAATCTGGGGCGTTTCGTAGCACCGCATTATACTCTACAAACGCCTCATCCAGCGCGCCTGCGCTACGTTTGCTGCGCGCAAGCTCCAGCCGGGCGGCGTAATCTTTGGGATCAGGCCCTTTGGGCAGCAACGTCGCCTCCGGTTCAGCCAGTGGTTCGGGCATCGCCTCCTGTGGGGGGGCAGACGCGCTTGCCTCAGCGTGAACCACGCCTTCATTTGCCGCTGCGCCACCTGCGTTTTGCGCCGCCTCCGCGCGTGAAGCGCCATTATGTACCGAAGGATCGGCGATCAGTGAAAGCGGCGTCTCTTCCGCTGGCGGTGCAGTCTCCACAGGTTGGTCGCTTTGTCTGCCCGATTCACCCTGGCCCACCAGCGCCGCCAGGGTTCCAGGCGCAAGCGCCACCTGCTGGTAGCCGGATGCGGCGAATCCGCGCTCAAGCGCCTCGAGCGTCAGCACGGATGGCGGCTCCGTTTCCGGCATGGCGCCTGGCGCGGGCGAGTGTGTTGGCGTTGGGCTTATGGAAATCTGCGCCGAAGACGCAACAAATGGCGTCCCGGCCACAACAGGAACCGGCTCACGCGAGCGGCTGGCGGACGGCCCCGGAGGCGCAGACGCTACAGCGTCAACGACACCATCCTCAGTTGACCATGCCGACTGCGCGGGCCAGGGGGCCGAGTCGGTTCGCTCCGCCTGGCTGGCGGCGAACCCATCATCTTCGTCGCCGCGCCTATCGTTGCGCATACCATCCGACGAGGCGCTCACGCTATCCGCAGCCACGACATCGGCGTCCACAATCTCGCGGACGCCAGCGCCCAACTCAAGCTGGGCAAACATATGGCGCAAGGTTTCGGGCGACGCCTGAAGATTTGCTGTAGAAGACGCCGAGGCGGCAGGCTGCTGTGGCGTCTGTGGCGTCTGTGGCGCAGGCCCTACCGTTTGGGTACGTGGCGTTGTGGTGGAAGCGGCAAACGCCCCGGCGGCGGGACGAGCGGTTACACGCGGCTGGGCAGGCGTTCCCCGTGGCGGTGTATCGGCTTCCCACAGAGGACGCGGCGCGCTCGTCTTGCGTGGGCGTGGCTTTTGTGGCGTTGGCGCAAGCGTGGGCTGTGTTGGTTGCTGTGTTGGTTGCTGTGTTGGTTGCTGTGGCGTGCTCTGCTGCGCCGGGCGGGGAACCGAGGCCGATGTTGGCGAGGATGGAGACGTCGGTGTTTCCTGCGCGCCACGTCCGCCGGGGGAAGCTGGCGCCTGGGCAGAGGGGGTCTCGCCGGATGATGCGTTGGGGTCAAGGGTACGCGCGCCCTGCGCCTGAAGCCAGTGTACCCAATTGATGGCGCGGTGCGCCTCGGTGTCGTCCATCTCGGCGCTGTGCTCGGCGATCATGGGAGGGACAAACTGCGTGGAGCGCGCAAACGTATCGCCGGGGGCCGTGTCTGGCTGCGTAGCGGCTGGCGCCTCGGCGCCAGGGGCTTTCGGAGCCGCACGCGACGCCTCGAAGCTATCGGTGTCATCCGCGCTCCAGATCATCCCCTCGGTCTCTTTGAAGATGCTTCTAAAGGTAGGAGGCAAGGCGGTCGGGCGGGGCAACGGCGCCAGATTGGACGCTGATGATGTGGCAGGCTGAGCAAACCCCACCGGCTCCCCCTGTGCGCCTCGTCCGGCTGTTGATGTGTTGGCGGTCAGCATGGCTGATGATGGCGTCGGCGATTGGGTCAGTGAGGGGTTGCTCCGGTGGCTATCCACCAGCGGGCGGATCACGCGCTCGCCGCGTCCCTCGTTTTGCCTGGGGTCGGCAAGTGGTTGCGATGTTGAAGACACATAAGGCGATGATGGCGCGCCACGGGACGCCGAAGATGCAGCGCCGGGCGATTGCGCTGCGGAAGAAGCAGACGCCGAAGATGCAGCGGAAGACGCAAAGGTAGGGCCGAATGGAGCCGATGTATAGGGCGCTGAGGGAGAAGGAGGCGTAAATGGTGGCGGCTCAGGAGCGTTCGCGCCCCAGAGCAACACACGTAACGCGCGGTCGCCCGTGGCCAGTCGGTCAGCGAACAACGCCTGCGCAATGCGCTGATCGGGGTCGAGCTGGGTTACTCGCTGCATGAGGCGGTCGGCGTCTTCGGCGCGCCCGGCGTCGTGCGCGATGACGGCGCCGATCAGCAGCGCCTTCACGCATGAGGGTGTGTTGACCAGCGTGCGGCGGCTCCACTCCTCGGCCTGCGCAAAGCGCCCGGTGCGCCAGAGTGTTTCGATCATGCCCACCTGCGCATCGAGGAGATCGGGCCGTTCGGCGAGCAGTAACTCCCACTCGCGCAGGGCGTGAGTGGCCAGGCCGCCGCGCAGATAGAGCCGCGCCAGCCCTACGCGCGAGGGCCGATAGGCCGGTTGGCCAATCTGCGACGCCATCTCCAGGTAAGTGGCGCGCAACTCCTGATCGTTTGGGCGTACATCGCATGCCCGCCGATACCACGAGAGCGCCGCCGTCGCGTCGCCGTGCATTTGGTGTATAATGGCGCGTGCGCAACACGCGCGGACATCCTCAGGGTTGCCCGCAAGCGCGCGGTCGAGCGCGCCAAGCGCCTCACGCGGTTTGCGCAACGCCAACCAGACCTCGCCTAACACCCGCTGCACCGCAAGCGCACGCGGGTAACGGGTCTGTATCTCCTGACAGTGCGCCAGCGCCTGCTCCGCCTGACCGGCCGCGATCTCAGCCTCGATGGCGGCAAGGCTCTCGCTGAGCATTGTGCGTGTTGTTGGCCCCATCCTACTCCCCACCTGAAAGGCACGTTGAACTATCCTTGGGCATTATGCCTTGTCTTGCCACCCACGTCAAGCGTCTAGCCCGTTCGCCACGCAGCCAAGTCTCGTTCCGAGTCTCGTTCAAGCCGTGTTCAGCCATGCCAGGAGTCGGCGCCTATCAGCCGACTCCAGTGGCCGATGAGCCGAGAGTACGGGTGTTGTTGGCAACGTCTGTATGGCGTGCTATACTCATTGCGAGTATTCGTCGGAAGGAAAGATAGCAATACCATATGCTTCAATCCCACACATCATAAGGATATGCGAACAAATAGCTGAACGCAAGAACACGTTCGTTTCTTCACTAACTGGCATAGTTTTGGCAAACGCATTGCCGTAGACGCTGGGAGATCTCAGCGAAGAGCCTGAATACGCCACAGAACGGCGTCAGGAGAGAGAATGGTATGGCTGGCCCTTATCGAGATGGTTCGCGCGAACGTGAACATCCGGCGGAACGAGACACAAAAATCGCCCAGGCGCTCATCTCCTATGCGATGCGCGGAGGCGCGCTGTATAGCGCCCGCCGCTGGCCGGAGAATCCCCTTACGCTGACACATGCGCTCTGGCGTAGCCCGGATGGCGATGCCATCGAGGCGTTTCGTCCGCCGGAGGATGAGCAATCGATGTTGGCCGCCGAACGCGACGCCTGGATTCAGCTTGCCGTTCATACTGAGGCGTCCGCCGCGCCCAACCCGGCCGGGCCAGGCGCCTGGACGCCTGTGCGGCTGGATCAGACACAGGCGCTCGAACTGGGACAACGCATCCAGCAGGCGCGCGCCGAGGCGTTGCGCCAGCTTCAGCAACGCCGTTTGGCAGAGCAAGCGCGCGCCTCGCAGATCAACGCGCAACTGGCGCCGCCCTCTTCGGGCTATACCTCAATGCCTGCCCAATCGCCAAATAGCTCGCCCCCGTTCACACCGCTTACACCACCAGGGCAGGCGGGTATCTCCAGCGTTCCACGTTCTGGCGCTTCGCCTGCAGCGCCGCCTCCCAGCTTGCGTATGATGCAGCCCTCAGGCTCGCCCTGGCGCGAGGCGCGCATACAGGAGGAGCCTCCCATAGCGCCGATGCGTCCGGTTCCGCCCGATGGCGCCAGGTCACTTCCAGGACTGCCCGGCTTGCGGAGTGTGGTGGCCCCAGAGCCGCTGACGATACACGACGAAGCCTCAGCGTTTCCGCCGTACCAGGAACCCAGTGGCTGGACAGGTGGCTGGCGCGCGGGGTTGGGTGGTCTGGCCGCCAGCGAAAGCCAAGAGGTGACAACGCTGGTCTGCATCGAGATTGACATGCCAATGCTGCCGGGAGGCGTGGTGATGGAAGACTATACGCGCGATTTCGCCCGCGATGTCTCTCTGCATTTCAGCCGCGCAGTTCACACCATTCCCCAGGCGCGCGAGCTGCGTGGGTGGATGCGCGGAGGCAAGATTGTGCTGGCGGCGCGCATCGCCGTTGGCGCAGGGCTGCGCGCGCCAACCCGCGCAGAAAACGAGCATGCCGCCGAATTGCTGGCCGATGCGCTGGCGCGGCGCACCCTCCCCTATACGCAGTTGACCGTCGCCGATCCGGCGGAATGGGCGCAGGGTGTGCGTTTGCCCGACGCGGGATAATCCTTCCAAACGTTGTATACTGCCCTCAGACAATAACGCAGGTCTACCCTATCGCTGAGGAGCAGTTATGGAACTGAACTACGATGACGCGCTGGCCCTGTTGCGGGCGCACAACACCAGCGAGAGCCTGGTGAAACATGGCATGGCCGTCAGCGCCGCCATGCGCGCCTACGCCCGCAAATATGGCGAGGATGAACTCAAATGGCGCATCACCGGTCTGCTGCATGATGTGGACTACGAAGAGCACCCCACCATTGAAGAACATGGGAAGGTTGGCGCGGGGTGGCTCGCCGACCTGGGTTACCCTGAGGATGTCGTCCAGGCCGTCGAGGCGCATAACGACTACTTCCACCTCCCGCGCGAAACGCTGCTGGCGAAGGCGCTCTATGCCTGCGACGAACTGACCGGCTTGATCACCGCCGCCGCGCTGGTACGCCCGAACAAGAGCATCGTCGGCCTCGAGGCAAGTTCTGTGCGCAAGAAGATGAAGGACAAAGCCTTCGCGCGCGGCGTCAACCGCGACGACATCATCAATGGGGCCGAACAGCTTGGTGTTGACCTCAACGAGCATATCGCCGTTGTGATTGCCGCGATGACTGAGGACGCCGAGGCGCTTGGTCTCGCAGGAACGGAGGCATAGACGTTCCATGCCAGCATCCGATATATCCTCTCCATCCCTTCCATCCCCTGGCGCCTCTGAGATTTCTGAGAACTCTGAGGCGACCTCAAACACGGCCTATGCGCTGCGCTCCGATCAGGAATATCTCGTCACACTGCAATACCGCGACGCCAGCAACCTCAACGCGCGCATCGCCCTGCACCAGCGGTTTGGCCACAATACCTCTCCCTGGCAGCGCTGGGTCTTCGATCAGTTGATCAAAGCTATGCAGGAATCGCCTCCTCGAAAAGGGCGTGTAACGACGCGCGTATTGGAGATTGGTTGTGGTCCGGCGCGCCTCTGGGTGGAAAACGCCGACCGCATCCCTCCAGATTGGGCGATCACCCTTGTCGATCTCTCGGCGGGCATGGTGGATGAGGCGCGGCAGAGCATTGGCGTGGCGTTCGGCCCTGAGCAGAGGATCCCCTTCTCCTTTACCGTCGCCGACGCGCAATCGCTGCCGTTTGCACATGAAACGTTCGATGCGGTAGTCGCCAATCATATGCTCTATCATGTGCCCGACCGCACGAAAGCCATCAGTGAAATACGACGTGTGCTGCGGGCAGGCGCGCCTCTGATCGCCGCGACGAACGGCGAGGCGCATCTACGCGAACTGGATGAGCTGGCTGCGCGTTTTCTGCCCGAAACAGCGGGAGCCAACCGCCATTTCAGCGAAGATTTCACCCTTGGGAACGGCGCCGACCAGTTGCGCGCCAGCTTCGCGTCGGTCGAAGAACTGCGCTTTCCAGGCGATCTGGAAGTGACGGAGGCCGAGCCGGTGGTAGCGTATATGGCTTCAATGGTGGCTGTGGCGCCAACCAACCTGCTCACCGAAGAGCGCCGCGAGGCCATCCGCGCCTATGTCGAACAGCAGATCGCCACGCATGGCGCCTTTCACATCACCCGTGTATCGGGACTATTCATCGCACGCTAATGTAGACAGATAAAAAGCGAGGAGCACGCTATGAAACCGTCAGTCTCATCTACAACTACCGACGCTGGAAGCGCCATGCCTGATCGGTCTGAGCAGGCGCAACCGTTGTTCAATCGGCTGCTTACCCGCGAGGCGCTGACGAGCGCCAACGCGATCCTGGTCTACCTTGCGCTCTTCGATGTCGCCCTCCACCTGCTGATCGCCAACAACTACGGCTACTTCCGTGACGAACTGTACTATCTGGAAGATGGCAATCACCTGGCCTGGGGGTATGTAGATCAGCCGCCGCTGATCGGCTGGTTGGCGGCGCTGCTCCACGCCACCATCGGCCAATCGCTCTTCGCCATCCACATCATACCTGCGCTGGCCGGTGGCTGTGTCATCGTCATCACAGGACTGATGGCGCGCGAACTGGGCGGCGGACGCTTTGCCCAGGCGCTAGCCGCCACTGCCGCGCTTGCGACGCCCGACTACCTGGCGACCGCCTCGATCTTCTCGATGGACATCCTTGATGTGCTCTGGTGGACGCTCAGCGCCTATATCATCATTCGGCTGATTCACCGCAATCAGCCGCGCTTATGGCTGCTCTTCGGCGCAGTGGCGGGGATTGGCCTGCTGAACAAGCTTACCATGCTGTTCTTCGGGTTGGGCATTGTCATCGGGCTGCTTGCGACGCCTGAGCGAGCCTACTTCCGCACCCGCTGGCTCTGGCTGGGTGGCCTCATCGCTTTTATTGGCCTACTCCCCTATGCCCTCTGGAACGCGGTGAATGGCTGGCCCACCGTGGAGTTCTGGCGCCATTATGGCGGCCTGACGGGCGGCGGCCCCATCGGCTTTCTCGCCAATCAAATCCTTGTCGCCAATCCGCTCAACGTCCCGTTGATCATCACCGGGCTGTATTTCTATCTGCGTGCGCCCGCAGGCAAGCCTTATCGCTTGTTTGGCTGGGCGTATATCGCGCTCTATGTACTGCTGACAGTGATCAACGCCAAATCGTACTTCCTGGCGCCGATCTACCCGATCTTTTTCGCGGGCGGCTCGGTAATGACACAGCGCATCGCACAGACTCACCCACGCTGGGCATGGCTGCGTCCGGCGTATATCGTTGCGCCGCTGGCAATCGGTGTTGCGCTCGCGCCGCTGCTCATGCCAATCTTGCCTCCGGCGACCTATGCGAACACGTATGGCCATCTGAACTTTGTTGGCAATAGCGCCGCCGGGCAGGGCAACTCCAGCGTCTTCCCGCAGTATCTCGCCGACCGCTTTGGCTGGGAGAGCATGACGGCCACTGTTGCGCACGTCTATGATGGCCTGCCAGCCACCGAACGCGCCCAGGCGTGCATCCTTACGGTCAACTACGGCGAGGCCAGCGCGCTGACGTTCTTTGGCCCACACTATCATTTGCCACGGGTGATCAGCGGACACAACAACTACTACCTCTGGGGGCCTGGCTCCTGCACGGGCGCTGTGCTGATCACGGTGGGTTACGCCAATACCGATCTGACGCCATCGTTTAAGAGCGTCGTCCAGGCGGCGACCATCACCTGTCAGTATTGCCAGGGGGAGGAGAACGGTATCTTTGTGTATGTGTGCACACAGCCCAAAGTGACAATTGGCGACGCCTGGCCAAAGGTGAAACACTTCAACTGACGAAGCCTGCGCTCACTCGGCGAAACTTGCTACAATATGCCAGGGGTATGTATGAAGTATGAAGGTATAGCCCTTCTCTGTAAGCGCATGCGGACAACCGGATACAGCAATGAGTGAGCAACAAAACCCTGACGCGAACGCCGACGAAGAACAGCGGGGCGGCGAACACGGTGGTGTGTCTTCGGCCGATGAGGCGCCGGACGAAGAGCGTGGCGTTGGCGACGAGAACAATGCAAGCGGGGAAGACGACGCCGAGCGGCCGCTTGTGCGCGTGCGTTATGGGTTGGGCAAAGAGTTGCTGCTCTTCGACGACGCAATTTCCGTGGTGAGCCGCGAGGAAGCCGCTGAGTTGCGTTTCTCGCTGGCGAGCATCCGCCGCCTGATCCTTGCGCCAGGAGACCCCACCCCTAGCAAGCTCGTCCTCATGTTTGATCTGGAGGATGGCGAGACGGTCATCGCCGCCGAAGGCATGACCAATGTGCGCGACTTCCGCAAGTTGTTGGAGCGCCTGCAAGATATTCGCCCGGAGATCGAGCTTGATCCACCCGATATGGATACTCAGCTTGCGCAGGCGCTGGAGATTCGCCGCCGAAGCAATCTTGGGTGCTATGGCGTTGCGCTGGGGGCGTGTGTTTTGCTCTGGCTGATCTACCTGACGGTGGCCCTCATTGGCTCACACGGCCGCCTTCTCCCCTAAATCTCCTGAGCCAAGTCGCCCTACCTGCAACCAAAAGGCGCGGCGCTGGTCAATTTGCCTATAGACATAATACAATGTTGGTGTATCATAAAGAAATCTTTAGAACGCGGGCAGCAAGACTGCATATAGCGTCTGGCTCAGCCAACGCCCTGGCGCGGCGATAAACACTAAACAAAAGTGGGCGCTCAAACGTCTTACTCAATATCTGTCCTGTAGAGCAAATGTGGGGAGTACCTGCGCTGAACTGCGCAGAATGGATGGCGGAGGCGTGGTATGGCTCTTCGAGATGAGCGCATTGAAACCCCTATAGTCTGTTCTCAGACGACGCAAACGCCAGGCGAATGGGATGGGGATGCGTTACTCAAAACGCCACATGCGCTGCAGCGTTGTTCTTTCGGCTCTACCGATGGCGCCCCAGATGATGACAGGAGCGCCGTGTTTGGGCGGCCCGCTGCACGCGCCTGGAAGTTCGCGGCGCCCGCCTCGACAACCGCCCACACACACGCGCTGCTGCCGCGCCAGCGCCTTACCGCTCTGCTCGACGCCTCTTTGGGCAAAAGTGTCGCCGGAGGCTCGATTTTTCTCATTACTGCCCCTGCGGGCTATGGCAAAAGCGTCACCATCGCGCAATGGTTCCAGGCGTCAGGGCTTCCCTCCGCCTGGCTCCATCTTGACGCCAGCGACAACGATCCCGTCACGTTCACGCATGATCTCATTCAGGCGTTGCGACGGCTGGCGCCCCGCTCGGCGCAGTGGCGTGCGGGGGCTATTACGCCGGGCGGGCAGAGCGCCTGGGAGCCAGCGAACATTCATCGGGTCGCGGCGGCGCTGGCCGAGGAGATCAGCGCAAATATCATGCGCCCGGCCGCCCTGGCGGTGACTGGTGTCACTGAGCTTGCGGAAGAGAGCGGCGGTCTGGCGCTGCTCGACGCCGTGCTTGGCCGCCCGGTTGATCACCTGCGAACACTCATCGAGACGCGCGAAGCCCCCGCGCTCAACATCTCTCAGGCGTTGGCGCAGGGCCGTGTGGCAGGTATTGGCGCACGCGAACTGCGCCTGGAAGACGACGAACTTGACGCCCTGCTTGAACTGATTGACGCGCCCGATGACCCTGCGTACCGTCAGGCGGTCGCCGATCTCTGCGCAGGATGGATTACAGGTGTTTTGCTGGCGACCAATGCTCTCTGGCCGCCACAGACACCAAGACGTCTGGCGCCGACAGTAGGAATGGGGATAGATGGCGACGACGGCATCAATCATGCAGCCGTCAGCGCTTATCTGGCCCACGAGGTATTAGCCTCGCTTGATGAGGACGAACTTGGCTTTGCGTTAGCGGTCGCGCCGCTGAACTATATGACGGTTTCCTTGTGTGAGCGGCTGCTCGACGAACCACAGGCGCGCGCTCGCCTCATTCAATTGGAGCAACACACCGGCCTGGTCACACGCTTCGGCCTGCGCCCCCAGGAGGCGCGCTATGCGTTCCAGCCGTTTTTGCGCGCGGCGTTGCTGCGGCGGCTCGCGTCGGAGACAGGTGGGCGCGAACGCGCCTATGAGACGCGCATCAAAGCGGGAACGCTGCTGGCTCAAGATGGCGACCTGGAAGAAGCCATCAAGCAGTTCCATGCTGTAGGCGCCTATGGGCGTATCGTCACGGTGATCGAGTCCGTGCGGGGAACCCTGTTGCGCGCCGGACGCGGCGCCACACTTGAGCGTTGGCTGCGTCTGTTGCCGGATGACGTTCGCTCGCAGCAACCCCATCTGGTGATCTTGCAGGCGGAACTGACGCGCCAGCTTGGCCGTACCGAGGAAGCCGGGGCGCTGGCGCAGCGCGCCTGTGCGCTCACGCAGCCACTCGCCCATGAACAGCCCCAGTTGGCTGCAAGCGCATTGGCTGTACGCGCGGAGGTCTGTTTCGTGCAGGGCGATTACGCCGAAGCGCGGCGAGCCAGCGAGGCGGGGCTGGCGCTTGCCCCTTCCGACGCAGACGAATTGCAGGCGCGGCTCCGCTTTGCGCTGGCGCAATGCTACAACAAGACAGGGCAATCGGAGGTCGCCGAACGCCTTTTGAAAGAGGCGGAAGCCTACTGCCAGCGGCAAGGCGGTCTCTGGCTGCTGGCGCGCGTCGCCTACTTCCGGTCACAGATTGCGCTCCTGCGTGGTGACTACCAGCAGATTGAGCGCGACTCGCTCGATGCGCTACGCTACGCCCAGGAGGCCGGTGATGAGATTATCGCGATCAGCGCCCGCCTGCAGCTTGGCGCGGCTGACCACCACCTGGGGAAGATTGAGCAAGCCAGGGAGCATCTGGAAACGGCGTTACGTCAGTCCGAAGATGCCCACTATCAGGCAGGCCAGGCCTATGCGCTGTTGAACCTTGGTGATATTGCTTTGCGAGTTGGCGAGTATGCCCAGGCTATTGAGCGTTTTGAGCAAACGATTCGGGTGATGAATACACAGAGCGATCAGCGATTGATCCTCTATACTTATGCGCTTCAAGGCATTGCGCTGGCGTTCAACGGTAGTGTGGATCACGCGGAAGGGCAATTGCGCTTCCTCAGGCGAATACGCCACCGTTCATCAGAACGGACTTCTGATGAGACTCAGATGATACTGGCAAGCGCTATTACTGCCTGGAAGCAAAATCGGCGGAGAGCGGCAGAAAAGTGGTTTGCCGTAGCCGGGCGCCTTGCCCTACGAGGCAATTCGGCGGACGATTATGCCACAGTGCAGATGTACTATGCCAGGGTGTTGCTCGATAATGGCGCTCAGGACGATCAACAGCGCGCTGAACGTCTCCTCGAACAGGCCTGCGACACTGCGCTGACACTGACGGGGCAGCAGAAAGAACGCGCGGCGCTGGTCTGGCTGGACGCCAGATTTCATCAGCCCTTGCGCGATGCGCTTGCGTGTGTACAGCATCCTGTGGCACGCCAAGCCATTGCGTTGTTGGAAGCTTTGGAGGCGGAGACCGGCAGGACTGCTGAGGGAGAGAAACAGGCAGGCACACGCCCACGGACGGATCGTTTTCCATCGCTCGCAAACAAAGATATGCAACTGCGCCTCTATACGCTTGGCGAGCCGCGTGTTCTGCTGGGGTCAGAGGTGGTTGCGTTGTGGAAGCATCCGCAGGCGCGTGATCTGCTGTTCTTTCTGGCTGAGCAGCGGAAGCCTGTCTCGAAGGATGTCATTCACGAGGCGCTTTGGCCTGAACGTGACCCCGAACAGTTCGAGCGCGCGCTGAAGAAAGCGCGCCTGCATTTGCGTGAGTCGCTTGGTTGTGAGCCACTCCTCCAGACAGGCAGTTCGTTGTCGGTGGCTGGCGATGTCTGGCTCGATTCCCATGCGTTTACGGCGCTGGTCAGCCAGGGCGAGGAGCTTGCGCAGAGCGGCTCACTGACTGAGGCGACACGCATCTTCCGGCAGGCGCTCTCGTTGTGGAACGGCCCCTACCTGCCGGATCACTATGAAGAGTGGGCAATTCTACGCAAAGACGCGCTGCAACGCATCGCTCTGCGTTGTCTCGAACGCGCCGCCGAGGTGGAGCTGGCTCTTGGACGCTGGGATAGCGCCGCGCAATACTGTTATCGCATCCTGGAAACCGATCCCATCAACGAGAACGCCTATCGCGGGCTGATGGCGGCCTATACGCTGAATGGCGAGTATAGCGCCGCCGCGCGCGCTTATCAGCAATGCGTCGCTACGTTGCGTGAGACGCTCGGCGTTGCGCCCGATCCCAAAACGCAGCAGTTCTGGCGATCTATTCAACAGAGAGCAGAGAGAAGCGTTGGTCGGCCACCGGATACAGCGCGGCTACCCTCCCAGGCTGCCCCGCGCCATAGCCAACCGCGCCTGCCCGCGCGTGTATAAGCCAACGAGACGCTAGCCATACCCTGTCTTTACAGTCGCTTCGCCTGACTATTTCAAGGTGGAGCGACTTTTTTTGCACTTGGGCCGCTTTGGAGGAACCGTGAAGGAACCACCAATCCGTATAGTGTTGCTCAGAAGACGTGAGACACCATAACACAAGGAGTCTCACCATTGTCACATAGCCTGGAGCTGAGAGAGCTGAAGTACCTGACGGCGATGAGTCAAAGGGGGAGTGCCATGACGAAGTTGTTGAGAAGCGGCGTGAAAGTGCGTGGAAGCTGGCTAGCACGGCTGGTGGCGACGGGACTATTGACGGCAAGTTTGGGCGGTAGCGTGGCGCTTGGCGCCCTCACAACTGCCCAGGGCGCTTTGCTGACAAGCCATGCCGCTCCGGCGACGACGCACCTGGTGGCTGATGGGACTCAACCCAGCATCGTTGGCGGCCCCGGCATGCCCTGATTGGCGTAAGTTGTGGGGCAGCCGGCGGGAGATGCAGGGCAAGGAATAGTCGCAAGGCTGCCCCACAGGCCCACTCAGGCATCGAGAACGATTCAGACGCGCTGGGACAAGCGCATCCACAGGGTGATGGAAAATGGAAGGATGGCGCGGACGTGTTGCGAAGCCATTTCGAGCGGGCGCTGGCGCGGGCGGCGGCTGAGTCCTCGTTTCGTGCGCGTCTGCTCACTGACCCTGCTGAGACCCTGGGAGAGTATGGGCTTGCGGCGGATGACGCCGCACATATCGAGCGCCTGCATGCGCATTCGCTGCCAGAGTTTGCCACCGCAGCCAGCCAACACCTCTGGCGTGATCTCAGGAGAACTCCGACGCCACATACAGGCCCCGATGCGTCAGCCCAGACATCCCGCTGGCTCAAGATCATTGAGTACAGCCCGTGGCCTGAGCAGCCGTATGAGCCATATTAACAGCGGTAAGCCGACAGAATAGCGAGCCTCCGTGCGCCTCAAACGCAGGCAGGCTCACACGTTAAGCGCGCCGAAGAGGCGCAGGAATGCGTAGAAGGGGAGAGGATGCCCCTATGCAGGGAAAGGACACCCAAAGGACGAACCTGTTCGGCTGGGAGACGCCCACATGCGATCACCAGCCAAACAGGCGTATGAAGACCTCTTGGCTATAGTAGATGGCGAGTGGGCTGCCATGAGGACAGACCGAAGCGACGCCAGCCGAGCGCAGGTCTGCCAGCAGCGCGCGCTGCTCAGGCAGGCTCAGCGGCTGTCCTCGCCTGATCGCTCCCCGACAGGCCAGCGCGATGGTGACGTGGTCGCGCCAGTCGTCACTCTCAATTGCCGCGTCTTGCGCCAGTTCGCGCACAAAGGCCGCCACATCATGCGCCGCGCCCGGCACATGGGGAAGCGCCCGCACCAGGAAGACGCTGCCCCCAAACGGCTGGCACTCCAATCCTAGCGAAGCCAGTTCGTCGAGCCGCGCCGTGAGAATCTCGGCCTGCATCGGCGTCAACTCGATCATTAGCGGTTCGAGCAAGAGCTGGCCTGCGCCTGCCGCTGAGACCTCATCCTGATCGCCCGGCTGCGACTCTTGTGGCGTCTGCTTGATACGCTCATAGAGAACCCGCTCATGCGCGCGGTGTTGATCCACCAGGAACAGGTGGCCTTCGGGCGATTGCGCCAGAATCAGCGTGTTGGCGAATTGGGCTAGCGGTTCAAGCTCCGGCAGTTCATGAAGGGGTGTTTCCTCTGTTGTGGCCCAGGCAAGTTGACGCGCGCCAGCTTCGGAAAAGGATGGCAAACGCGCAAGGCGACGACGGCGAGGCATGGGCAGGCGCAACTGGCGCGCCTGAGAAAGCATGGCGCCTGCTCGTGTTCCTGGCGACGCAGCCACAGCAAAACTCAGTGGCGCCGCCCCCAACGCCTGGTGAATCGCCTGCCGCAGGGCTGCCGCCAGTGAGGCTTCATCGCGCAGCAACGCTTCAGCCTTCGCCGGATGAATGTTCACATCTATGCGGTCAGGATCAACCGTGATACGCGCGTTCAGCAGCGGGTGACGGCCCTTGCGCAACAGCGGGCGATAGCCAGCCTCAGCCGCCGCCAACAGCGCACGAGTGGCGAGTGGGCGGCCGTTCACGCTCAGGAAGATATGTTCGCGCGTGGGAAAGTGGAAGCTACGCCCCGCGACATAGCCTGAGATGGTCGCGTTGGTCAGATGTACCGGCTCCAGCGCGCTGAGCGAGTTGGCGACATCCGCTCCATAGAGCGCCTCGATGGTGGATGGCAGATCGGCGCCGGGCGTTTGGAGCAACAGGTCGCCGTCATGTGTCAGGGTAAAGCGCACGGCAGGCCGGGCCACCGCGTAGGCGCGAACAACAGCAAGCGCACGTGTCGCCTCCGCCGCTGGCCCGCGCAGCAACGCCCGCCGCGCTGGCATCGTCTGAAAAAGATGGCGCACGGTGACTGTCGTTCCACGTCCCCGCGCGACGTTTGCCTCAGTAATCACCTCATCGGGCGCGCCTGGGCGCAACGTGATCTCACGCGCCATCCCGCTCTTATCACATGCGCTGGTCAAGGTCAGTTCTGCGACGGCGCCGATGCTGGCAAGCGCCTCGCCCCGGAAGCCAAGCGTCGCCAGACAGGCGAGATCATCCATCTGGGCGATTTTGCTGGTGGTGTGTGGCTGGCACGCCAGCGCCAGTTCGTCGGAGCGAATACCCCACCCGTCATCGCTGACACGAATCAGGCGCATGCCTCCATCGCGGAGTTCGATGCGTATCTCTGTCGCGCCTGCGTCGAGCGCATTGTCAATGAGTTCGCGTACAACTGAAGCCGGGCGCTCGATGACCTCGCCCGCAGCGATCCGTTCGACGAGCGAGCGCGGCAACTCGCGAATGGGGGGTGGCATGGTAGGTATGGTAGGTTGTGTTGTGTTTGGCTTCTCCACAGACGGTCTCCTTCGCTGCTGTTTGCTTCCCCTTGCTCTCTTTCCGCATAATAGCTCGCTGAGCGGAAGGCCGCAAGTGGCAGAAACGCCTGGCGCCGGGGAGCCAAACTGTGCTGTGGCTATTGACAGCAAAGGCCATCCCATGCTATGCTTTTTAGGCTTACGCAATTTGTCTTGCATAGTGTGCATAGAGGAAACTCCCGAATCCCAGTTCGGGTGAGGATCAAGAGCGTACATGGTCAAAATTCGCCTTATGCGGATGGGCATGAAGGGCGCGCCCAGCTATCGTGTGGTGGTAGCGGATGCGCGTTCGCCCCGCGACGGACGTATCATCGAAAACATTGGGTGGTATAATCCGCTCACCGAGCCATCCACCATCAACATCAACGCCGAGCGCGCCAAACACTGGCTGGGTGTTGGCGCGCAGCCAAGCGATTCCGCGCGCTCCCTGCTGATTCGCGCTGGCATCATCGAGCGCCACAAAGCGCCTGCGCAACCCGCCACATCCGGCAAAGCGCCCAAGGCCGCCAAATCGGCAAAGAAGTAATCAGCCGTCTGCCAGAGAGCCACAGTATCAGAGCATCATAGGCTGGCAAAGCGAGGCGCCATCATGCGTGGTTTGGTTGAGTTTATCGCACGCAATCTGGTAGATGATCCCGACGCAGTGGAGACGCGCGAACTGCGCAACGACCGCTACGCCACGGTCATTGGCTTGCGCGTGGGGCCGGATGACCTGGGCAAGGTGATTGGCCGCCAGGGGCGTGTCGCCAAGGCCATCCGTTCGCTCATGCGCGCCTCCGCCACAGTTGGAGGCAAACACCACATAGGGCTTGAGATTGATGACCGAGGAACGCCGCCGCCAGCGCGCCAAAACCCCGAATAGCCAACCGTCGCACTCATCACCAACACCTACTCTGCATCCCAGCGGCTCCCATGAGGATACGCCTGGCGCTCATAATGAGGCCGACGCCTGGGCAGAGGTTGGGCTGATCGTGGGCGCATTTGGCGTGCAAGGCGAGATCAAAGCACGCCCCGAAACCGACTTCCCCAATCACTTTCTGCGCCTGAAAACGCTGTATTTAAGCAAACAGCAGCCGCTCAGCGCCGCGCCAATGCCCTATGAGGTGATCGGCGCGCGCCTGCACAAACAGCAAAAGAGCGACTTCATCCTGCTGCGGCTGCGTGGAATTACGACAGCGACCGAAGCCGAACGTCTGCGGGGCCAGCATCTCTACATCCCCAGCGCAGAACTGACGCCGCTCGCGCCCGATCAGTATTACCTGCACGAACTGATTGGCTTGCGCGTGCGACACGTGAACGGCCAGCCGCTTGGTGTGCTGGTAGATGTGATCACCACTGGCGCCAGCGACCTCTATGTGGTGCGGCGCCCACACGCGGATGGTCATGGCGACGAGGACGTGTTGCTCCCTGCCGTCAAGCAGTTCATCACGTCAATCAGCCTGGCCGATGGTGTGATGGTGGTTGACCCCATCCCCGGCCTTTTCGATGAGAACGCCGAGAGCGCCGAGGATAAAAGGGATGAACAGCCGTAGATGCTGTTACCTGGCAGGCGCCTTTGGCTCGATCACCATCAGTGGCTTGCCATACTCCACCGGCTCGCCATCGCTCACTAGCAATTGTTTGAGCCGCCCGTCGGCTGGCGCCATAATCTCGTTGAGCACGTTGAGTGATTCGATAGCGCCGAGTGGCTTCTCGGCCTTTATCACATCGCCCTGGGCGACCAGCGGCGCGCCCCCTTGTTTCAGGCTGGCGCGGAAGTAGCCGACAAACGGCGCCCGTACGGTGATCAGCTTCTGATCCTGAGCGGCTTGTTCTTCATCGTCGGAGCCTTCGTCTTCGTCGTAGCTTCCATCGGCGTCCTCAGAGAAGTAGCCCATAGGGACGGCGGGCTTGCGCAACGTCAGTTTCAGCCCCGACGCCTCCTCTTCAATGGTCAACTCGCCAATGTCGCTGGTGTTCATCAGCGTGATAAGCTGGCGTAGCTCGGCCACGCTCAACGGAGTGACAGCGAGCAGAGAATCGCGATCCACGCGCTCACGGGCCATAGGGGGGCCTCCTGGTCAACAGCAATTGGAATATTGCTTCAACATCTTACCGGTTATAACGGCTGACGCACGCTAGCTGACACGCTCGACATAGGTTCCGGTGTCGGTCTTCACGCGAATCTTCTCGCCTGTCTTCACAAATAGCGGCACCTGCACTACCAGCCCCGTCTCCAGCGTGGCGGGTTTTGTGCCGCCAGTGGCGGTGTCGCCCTTGAAGCCAGGCTCGGTATAGGTGACTTCCAGGTCAACGGTGACAGGCAACTCAACGCTCAGTGGCTCGTCGTTGTAGCTGACGATCTCAAGCTGCATGCCGTCCAGCAGATAGTTCTTCGCATCGCCAAGCTGCTCAAGCGTCAGCGGGATCGTCTCAAATGTCTCATTGTCCATGAAGTAGTAGGTATCGCCGTCATTGTAGGAATACTGCACGGGGCGGCGCTCCAAAAACGCTCGCTGGAAACGTTCGCCTGCGTCCACCGTGTGCTCGATGTTGGCGCCCGTGCGCAGGTTGCGCAGCTTCATCCGCACGATGGCCCCGCCGCGCCCCATCTTGATATGCTGCCAGTCCACAATGGTATAGAGCTGGCCGTTTAGTTCAATCGAGATCCCTTTTTTGAGATCGCCTGTCGAGATCATAGGCTCGTATCCTCCTGGGCAAGTGAGTCGGGTTGGTTCTCTCGTCCAACGCACGTATTTATCAGCGCAGATCAGCGTTGATCGGCGTAGAGTTTGTTGTAGCGCCCCACTACGCAAACGGATGCAGGGGCCGCAAAATCCCGATATATCGTACCATGCTTGAAGCAGTTTTGCCTAGTCCGGTCGCCGCCTTGCGCTCTCAGCGATACAACGAACGCTCTGCGATGTAAGCGTTTACCGCGTCGGGGACGAGATAGCGAATGGGCAGACCAGACGCCACGCGCTGGCGAAGCTCGCTCGAAGCGAGATCGAGCTGAGGCGCGGGCAGCAGCGTCAGCTTCGCGCGCAGGCCAGGCAGCGTCGCTTCGAGCGAATCCAGCGCTGCGGGATCGGCCTCGAAGCCGGGGCGATGCACGGCGGCAAGTTGATCCAGCGCAGCCACTACGCCGGGCGCGTCATGCCATTGGGGCAGCGAGGCCAGCATATCCCAGCCGACGATGAAGCACAGCCACACATCTGCTCCCCATTCCGCGCGCAACTGACGCAGCGTGTCCACCGTGTAGGATGGGCCAGGACGCTCCAGTTCCACCGTGCTGACGGCAAAGCGGGCGTCGCCAGCGATGGCCTGCTCCACCATCGCCAGCCTATCCGCCGCAGGGCTGATGGCATGCCCCTGCTTGTGTGGCGGCGTGTTGGTGGGAACGAACCAGACGCGCTCCAGCGCCAGCCGCGCGTGAACCTCCTGGGCAAGCGCCAGGTGACCGATGTGCGGCGGATCGAACGTGCCGCCGAAGACGCCGTATCGTGTGGGCATACCTCTCCCCCGACCCCTCCCCATAGGTGGGGAGGGGAGCTACGCTGGCGCTTGCTTACACTGGTGAGGGCGCGGAAGCGTCCGAGGTGGAGACGCTTGCCTTGGGCAGCCGCGCGCGCACCTGCTCGATGGCGTCTGAAAGCACCGCGTCGTCGCCGTTCATGCTGAGGTGTTTCATCGGCGTCCAGAAGGTGACACGCAGATCGATCTGATCTGCCCCCACGCGATTGATCGCAACAAGCGGCTCCGGTTCTTGGAGCACCGTCGGCACATCTGCCAGTGCGGCGCGTATCTCTTCCTCGGCGTGGTCAACGGCGTCGGCGCCATCATTAGGCAGCGTCACTGAGATGCTGACCCGCCGCCGTTGGAAGGCGCTCAGGTTGACCACCGCCGAGGTGAAGATCAGCGCGTTGGGGATCAGCACGCGCTCGCCATCCAGCGTGCGCAACAGCGTTACCCGTAGTTGGATGTCTTCGACCTCGCCGCTGTACGTTGCGACGGTGATGTAGTCGCCAATCACAAACGGGCGTTCGATGAGCAGATAGACGCCAGCAACCAGATTCTTGAGAATATCTTGCAGCGAGAGGCTGAGCGCCACCGTCAGCACGCCCACCAGCGCCACTGGGAAGACCAGCCCTGTGCCCCAGATCGCCAGGATGACGATCAGCCCGACCACCAGCGTCGCCACGTAGATCAGGCGACCCGTGAGCAGCGTCAGATTGCGATTGAGGCGGCTCTGGCTGAGGCTGGCGACAATCGTCCGCTGGATGATGCGCGCCAGCACGAGCGAGGCCGCCAGCGCGATCAGCGAGAGGCCCAGGCGCACACCAATGTCGATCAATTCATTGGCAAGCTGGTGTTGGTTGACAGCGGTCGCCTGGCCGGAAAGCCAGATGATGCCAATGGCGATCAGCGCCGCCAGCCAGATGCACACGCGGGTGAGCAACGCGATCCACGGGCTAAAGCGCCCACGTCGCTCGACGATCTTGCCTGCGCGCCCAAACCGCCCGACTTTTTGTTCCGCCTCCACCGGTTCACGTCCGGCGCGCCGCCCCAGCCAGGGGCTGACTGTCAGCGCGAGAACCAGCACGACAACCGTTAGTCCGGCCCGTATCCCCAATTGGAGGGGATCATTGGTGAGCGAGTTGAAATAGCTCTGAATGGCGCCGAACGGCGAATTGTCCACAAGGTTTCCTGGCAGCGCCGCTGCGGCAAGAACGCCGTGTACCCAAAACGACATACGCAAACACACTCCTCGGTTAGATCAATGCCTCAAGCTCGTCGAGGTAGCGCCCAAACGTATCGAGCGCCGCCTGAATTGGCTGCGGCGTCGAGAGGTCAACTCCGGCGTCGCGCAACAGGTTGATGCTATAGTCAGACGAGCCTGACGAGAGGAAGCGTTTGTAGCGGGCGACAGCAGGCGCGCCCTCGGCGATGATTTGGCTGGCCAGCGCCGCCGAGGCCGAGATACCCGTCGCGTATTGGTAAACGTAGAAGCTGGAATAGAAGTGGGGGATGCGCGCCCATTCCACTTCAATCAGATCATCCACCGTGACGACCGGCCCATAGTATTTGTCGTTCAGCGTGCGGAATATCTCGCTCATCAACTCTGGCGTCAGCGCCTCGCCCGCCTCGGCCCGCTTGTGCGTCTCGCGCTCGAACTCGGCGAAGAGTGTCTGGCGATAGAGCGTGCCGCGATAGGTTTCGAGCGCATGGTTGATGATATACATGCGCAGCGCCTTGTCGGTGGTTGTCTTCAGCAGATAGTCGGTCAGCAGGGCCTCGTTGAGCGTAGAGGCGACCTCCGCGACGAAGAGCGTGTAGCTGCTGTAGGGGTAGGGCTGCGTGCGCCAGGTGAAATAGGAGTGCATGGAGTGGCCCATCTCGTGGGCCAGCGTGAACATGCTGTCCATGCTTTCCTGGTAGTTCAGCAACACAAACGGCTGTGTGCCGTAGCTGCCCCAGCTAAATGCGCCCGACCGCTTGCCCTCGTTTTCCAGCACATCAACCCAGCGCGAGCCAAATCCTTCGCGGAGCGGCATGACGTAATCCTCGCCAAGCGGGGCCAGCGCACGCGCCACCTGCTCCTGCGCCTCGGCGTAGGCGACTTTGTACTCCACCTCGCGCGCCAGTGGCACATAGAGGTCATACATATGCAGGTCGTCCAGCCCCAACACGCGCTTGCGGATGGTGAGATAGCGATGGAGCAGCGGCAGGTTGGCGTCCACCGTGGTGATCAGGTTGTCATAGACGCTGACGGGGATGTTGTTAGGGTCGAGCGCCGCCTGAAGGGAGCTATCGTAGTGACGGGCGCGGGCGTAGAAGATGTCGCGCTTGACCTGCGCGGCCAGCGTGGCGCCGAAGGTATTGCGATACTTCTGGTAGGTTCCCAGCATCGCCTGGAAGGCTTCGCGGCGTACCTCGCGGTTCTGGCTTTCGAGGAAGCGTGGGCCGTAGTTGCCCTGGGTGAGTTGCACCTCATTCCCCTGCTCGTCATGCACGATAGGCAGCTTCATGTCAGCGCTGTTGAGCATCTCGAAGATGCGTTCCGGCGCGGCGCCCATCTCAGCCGCCTGGGCCAGCAATCCCTCCATCTCGGTGGAAAGCACATGCGGGCGCTGGCGGTTGATCTCGTCGAGCGCATGGCGATAGACCTCCAAGCCGGATTCTTCTGCCAGGAAGGCGTCGAGCTTTTCCTGTGGAATCGCCAGTATCTCCGGTGTCATATAGGCGCTGACGGCGTTGAGGTCGTTGGAGAGTGTGCTCACACGGTCGGCGAGCGCCTGATAGGTGCTATTGGCGGTGTTCTCGAAGAGGCGCATATAGGCGTAGACGTAGAGGCGTCCGAGGATTTCGCTGGCGTTGTCGTGCGTGGTGAGCGCGTCGAGCAGGGTGGCCGCCGAGTCGCCGAGATGGCCCGCGAATCCGGCGATGGTGGGCGACATGGCTGCCACGCGGTCGAAGTCGGCCTCCCAGGCATCGTTGGTGGGATAGATGCTGGCAAGGTTCCAGGTGAGTTCTACGGGCAGGTCTTCGCGCTTGGGCAGCGCCTGTGCGGTGGTCATGCGATGATGTTCCCCTATAGTTGTGACATACGTGTTTATGACAGACATCCTATAGTGTACCACCATCGGGCGGCGCGCGTGCGTCGGGCATGCTGTCGTAGCTAAAACCGAGCTTGCAACAGAGGGCGCTATTTGATTCATCAAGTTGTATGCTAGGTGGAGAAAGTCTTGGAGTACCAGCTAAACGATGGAGGGCTGTCAAGTGAGATATACGTCCACCTGGCAAAGGGTGCGTCGAATGACGCTTGTTCTGCTTTCCCTGTGTACTTCTTTGTGCATAGGTTTGGGCGCCTGTGCGCCTTTCACGACCACCACACCGGCAAACTGCCAAAATTCTCCATGCCCCCCGCCCGTTTACTGGCAGGCAGACCTTACCCAAACTTTCGCATCGGGGCCTGCTGGCGCGTTTGCCCTGAAGTGGATGGAGGTCACGCTAAGACAGTTTCGCTTCTACTATGTGTTCAAACCTGCTAATCCTCTCAGTGGTTTGCAGGTGACAGCCAACTCTTCCCTTCCCTCCCAGTCCAGCGCGACAACCTCGCTTGCTGCTACCAATCAGACGCTAGGGCAAATTAGAGCATACACGGTGGGAGTCATCCATGTCGCGCGGCGGAGCCAGGCAGGCCAATTGATCACATTGCAGATCAGTCCAATTGCTGCATCAGGGGTAACTGACACCACCTGGCGTCTGGCGCCACTACGTCAAATTATGGACGAGCCGAGTCCAAGTAAGGCCAGATTTAATCTGGCGACTGACGCCAGCGGGCACTCCAATGGCCTTCCAGAAGCGATATGGTCTGGAGTGGATGGAGTACAACAGGTGAGCTATTTGAAGGTCGTCATGCCAGGGCAGCCGGTCTCCCAGCGTTCTTACATCTTCGTACGCTCGGATGATCCGGTTACTGTCAATGTCATCACCGAGTCAGAGTATTTGGCTGTCGCCGGGCCAGCCAATTTCACGCCATAAAGGATGTGCTTCGGTTCCGGCATGGAATCATCTTCTTGGAGACTCCTCCTCCTGCGTACAGGTGTTCATTCAATGGGACTTCAAGTACAGTTGCGTCAAACAAGGAGGTATATTTATGCGACTTGTGGCCCTGCCATCCGACGTGGCTGATCTCCTATCTCGACTGAAGGCTCCTCCACGGTTGATTGCGCATCTCACGCTCGTTCACGATGTCTCCTGTCGGCTCACGGCGCGACTCGATGCGGCATGGCCGACACTCAGGTATGATCGCATAGCTGTCCGTATGGGGGCAGCCATTCACGACATCGGCAAGATCGTTCATCCAGAAGAACTGACCCAGCCGGGGCATGCTCACGAATTGGCCGGTGAAGCGTTGCTTCGCGTGCATGGATTCGCCGATACTATTGCACGCTTCGCGCGGACACATGAACAGTGGGCAGACGATCCATCGCCACACCCCGAAGACCTGCTGGTGGGGCTGGCCGATACCTGGTGGCGTGGCAAGCGCGATGATCGGTTGGAAGCAGCCGTCTGCCAGTGGATCGCACAGCAAACGCAAACGGCTCAGTGGGAAGTATTCGCGACGCTTGACGACATCGCGACTGATATTTCAGCCGATGCTGATAATCGGCTTGCATGGCAACAGCAGTTTGGGACAGAGACGAATGGCAATGGCGCCAATCCGTACACCCAAAATCTCTAGTATACTCGATCACGCAACACTTTCCCCAACTCCCGCAACTATCTGATCCTATGCTATAATTTGCTGAGGTGGATTGCCTCTTGTCTGTGCCCGTCAACTTTGTGATCTTGGAAGAGGCTGTGTGAACAAGCTAGATCGAAAATAGTCAGAGAGCTATTAGCTGGCGAGGAGTATATGCCGCAGATTGTTCAGGGATTTCATGGAACCAGCAAAAACGTGGCAGAGTTTATAGCGAACAATGGAGCAAGCTACTTTCACATAAGCCAAAACGAATACGATTGGTTGGGTGATGGCGCGTATTTCTGGGAAAACAATCTGAAACGAGCAATGGACTGGGCAAAAAAGCACTTCAAGGCTAATGCCGCTGTAAAGCAAACTGCGCTGAAACACAATCGTGATAGAGCAGTTATTGAGTATTTGATTGAACAGTACCGAGTGCGGGGAACAGCCATCCGGTGTGTTCGTAGTAGCTTCAATGAGGGCAAACCTATTTTTCCCATGTCAGCCATTTATCGCCAGGCGCACATTCAGATCGCGGTTCGCGACACTAGCCTCATCACCAATCTGCGCATCCATACTCCTTAATCCAGTGCCAGTCTAGGCTACCTCTTGGTTTTTGTAGCGAGGCCATCACTGCCTGCGCTGCTGTCAGGTATTGCTGATACCCTTCCTCAGCGGCTTGTTTCACACGCAGATCGCTTGTCGCCAAGAGAGGTATCGCTTGTCGCGCTATAGCAGCATCAAGGCGCGCATCAATCTCAAGCAAGAATTCAGTGAGCGCCATGATTTCGTCTAATCCTGTAAACGTATCACCACCCCAAACGACAGATGGATGTGGTTGCTCGCAGGCGGGAATGACTTGAAAGCGAATGCGTGCTTTTTCAATTGCAGTAAATGCCACAAGGCTCTCTTGCTGATCATTTGCGTACAGCGTCAATTCCGGTTTCGGGTCAACAAGGCTTGTACCGCCATTTATTGCAGACATCACGCGACTTCGCACAGTGAAAACGCCATTTGATGTGGCACTAGGCGGTGGGCCACGTGGAGAAGACATAGAGGAAGAACGCGCCATGATTCGCTCGGTAGCGGCTGCCGGAGCAACATGGTGGATGGAGTATGTTATCCTGGAGCTGGGAGGACTGGAAGCCATGCGCTCTCGCATTGCGGAAGGCCCGATACGGATTGAGTAACCGCGCTCTGTGGCTTTCACCACTACAAAATGTTCATCATGACTATCGTATCTTGGCGCCAGATTGCCTTGCCGCCATTGGCTTTTTGGTGCTTGATTGGAAGGTGAACCTGCCTCAGCAGTTGCATAGATTGGCACATTGCCGGAAGCTGAGCTAGTCTTGCCATACCAGACAATACAATTGTACATTGTACACAGGAGAGCCTGCGGCATACGCCAGAGGCAAGCGATGAGAAGGAGGCGCACACGCTATGGAGTTGCACTTCATCAACTCGGAACACCGCCGCATCCCCACCCTCGTCCAGCGTAATGATGGTGTTGAACTGAGCGTACCCGTGTTTGGCCCATTGGCGCCGATCCCGCACGATCTGGCGCACTTTGTCGTTGAGAGCGAGTTACGCTTGCAAGGTGGCTTCTGGGGCAGCGTGGCCGCTGGCGCGGTCTTCCCTGGTATGAAGATCGTCGCGGGGCGGCAGCGCCCGCATGCGCGCGAACGCTCGGAAGAGATCATGAAAGCTAACCATCGGGAGATACTCCTGTCGGAAGGGCTGGTCGCGGCTGCTCTGGGGATACACGAGGGAACGACCTCCATCAACGAGCTGCGCCCGATGGTCTACGCAGGCAAGGCATTCACTCGCGAAGCGCAAACCGATGCCCTCGCGCGACTCCGCACACCCATCGAAGAGATGTGCGCACGCTGGGCTGCCACGCCGCCTGGCGGGACGCTTACCGTCACCTGGCCTGAGCAACAGGTGCGCGCCACACATGGTGGACGACGCCACGCCTCCTGATGTAACAAACTGCCAATCGCGAAAAGAGGCTCTATGTCCACCCAGGAACCGTGCCCAATCAGCGACGAAGCGCGGGCGTTGCTTCGCGCGGCGCTGGCGTTGCGTCCGCGCGCGCTGCTGAGCGATATAGACGGCACGCTTAGCGCCATCGCGCCGACGCCTGAGCAGGCGACATTGCTTCCAGGTATACGCGATCTGCTAGTGGAGGCGCAGCGGGTCTTTGACGTAGTGGCTGTTGTTTCGGGACGCGCGGCATCCGATGCGCTGCGCATGGTTGGCGTTCCCGGCCTGATCTCCATGGGCTCACATGGGCTTGAGCGTCTTGAATCAGAAGAACCATCCACTCAGCCGAGCATTCTGCGCCATGTCATCTATCCACCCGCCGAGCCATATCGCGAACACATCGCCGAGGCGCTTGCCGCTATCGGCTCGGCGCTCGCCCCCCGCTATCCTGGTTTGCTGCTCGAAGACAAGGGCGTGACGGCCAGCGTGCACGTCCGCCAGACGGCTGACCCACCCGCCACAGAAGCCGCCGTTTTCGCGATTGCGAAAGAGATCACCGGGCCGCTGGGCCTGCGCGTGACGCGCGGCAGGCTGGTGGTGGAGCTACGCCCGCCCGTTGAGATGAACAAAGGGCTTGCCATCGCTGAACTGATTCACGAACGGGGGCTGCGTTCGGCCATCTATCTTGGCGACGACACGACCGATAGAGACGCCTTTCGCGCGCTCAAGCGGTTGACTGGAAAGGCAAAGCCGGAAGCGCCATCGGGCGAGCCAGCGTTTCGCGGCGTGGGGATTGCGGTGTTGAGCGATGAAGCGCCGCCAACGCTGGCGCAGGAGGCCAACATTGCGCTCGATACGATCACGCAGGTTCCGATGCTGCTCCGCTGGCTGGTGACGGAAGGCGCTTTGCTATAGCCTACACGCTGGTAGTTCGCAGGTCGCGCAGAGCCTCACGCGTTGCCACAGTATCAGGATGTTCCAGGCCCAGCAGTTTCTCCTGCATAGTCAACGCCTGCTGGAAAAGCGTTTCTGCCTCCTTCTCTCTACTCTGATCCCGATAGAGACGGGCCAGGAACGCCTGGGTCAAGGCGATACGGGGATGCTCCGGCCCTAGCACCCGCTCACGAATCGTTAGCGCGCGCAGAAAGAGGGGTTCCGCTTCCGCATACCTGTGTTGGTCGGTATACAGGCGCGCCAGATTATGGAGAACCAGCGCAGTAAATGGTCGTTCCGGCCCCAAGACCTGTTCTGCAATCAAGAGCGCCCGCCGGTAGAACAATTCCGCCTGTTCATACTTACCTTCGTGATGGTAGAAGTTTGCTAGATTATTCAGGCTTTCCGCTGTCTCCTGGTGCTCTTCACCAAGAACCCGCTCACGGATAGCTAGCGCCCGACGATAAAGCGGTTCCGCCTGCTCGTACTTGCCCTGGTAAAAGGCGACGACCGCCAGGTTATTGATGCTCGTCGCTGTGCGAGGATGCTCCGAACCCAAAAGGTGTTCGTGGAGAACCAACGCCTGTTGGAAGAGGGGTTCTGCCAGAGCATACTTGCCCTGCTCGTGGTAGGTTTCGCCCAGGTAATTCAAGCTCTGAACCGCCTGAGGGCTTTCAATTCCCCAGACGCCCTGGCAGAGGAAGATACTCTGCTGAAGAAGCGCCTCCGCAGTCTTATATTGTGCCCGCTCTTGCGCATGCGCCCCGGCCCGTTGCAACAGAAGCGCGGCGTCGGCGAGCAGGAGATCATAGTGTTTGATGGCCTGCGCACAGGCCAGCACATGGGGGAGACACTCCTGACAGCGACTCCAACTCTCAAAATACCCTTCGGGGAAGGCCGCATTCACTGCGCACACCGCTCGCTCGGCCCATTGGCGCTGCATCTGCTCGTCCATACTCTCTTTGAGAACCGCTTGCACCAGACGATGGATGATGAGAGTTTTTGTGTCAGGATGACGTCGCACCAGCGAATACTTTTGCAAGACTTCGAGGGCAGCATTGAGGGCGAGGGCATCGGAAGCGACTGGGCCAAGTGTTGGCCCCAATTTCATGCTTCCTTCAGTGATGATCGCCTCGGGAATAGCGTCAGGAGCAAGAAAAGCGCACAGGCCTAACAGCTCGGCCGCCGCAGGGCTTGTCCGCTCCACAGTGAGAAACGCCACGCGCCAGGTGACAGCTACCGATTCGGGATGATCGGACGGGCTGACGCTACGACGACTGAGGAGAGAGGTATGGTGTGTGCGGTATAGTTCCAGATAGCCAGAGAGACCACAACGTGTTTCCTCGATGTAGGCGCCCGCCTGGTCAAGGGCCAAGGGAAGGCCGCCCATAGCTGCCACAAGCGGAAACGCTTGTGTTCGATCCGCCTCACTGGCTTGCTCAAGCGAACCTTTGGGTGTCAGCAATCGGGCGCGCCGAAGCAAGAACAGCGCGCCTTCCTCTCCGCTCATCTGCTCAATCGAAAGGCTCGGAGCCAGCGTGCCGGTCGCCTGCGCTCGCGTGGTGAAGAGGATACTGCCGGTGTCCCCTGTCGGAAGAAAGTCGGCCAACAGGTCGAGTTCATCGGCGTTATCCAGGATCAGTAGCCACTGCTCATGCCGCGCTAACCACTGCTTCACGGCGTCAATGATCACGTGCTGATCCGGGAGATCCCGGACGGGTAATTGGAGCAGGCGCGCAAGGGCAATGAAACCGGAGTGCAGTGTTTCGCGTGTGGCGGCCGTAACCCAGAACACGGCGTCGTACTCGTCCCGGTAGCGGTGAGCGTATTCGATGGCGATCTGTGTCTTGCCGATGCCGCCCAGTCCGCTGATGGCCAGCGCCCGATTTTGTGTCATGGCGCCGGTCGCTGTCAGCTGGCTATGCAGAGAGAGAAGCGCCTCCTCGCGGCCTGTGAAGTACGGATTGCGGCGGTAGGGGACGTTCCAGAGCGGCAGGAGGCGCTCAGGAATGAGAGCAGCGGTGGCGGCTGCGGGCGAGAAGGGCAAGACAGCGGAAACGCCGGTTTCATCGCTCTCTGGAAGGGAAAGGCCAAGCTCGACGGCTCTTTTCCCAAAAAGATCGCACAAGCGCCGAATGTAGTATGGGCGCGGAAAAGCAACGCCACTTTCCCAGCGGCTAATGGTGAAGGCATGTGAAACGCCAACCCTATCCGCCAGTTCTTGCTGCGTCCAGCCTTGCTCCTCGCGAGCGGCTCGCAAACAATCATTGGGAATGGCGCGTGTTCCCTTTGTCGCTGCTTTCTGTCTCATAGCGCCCTCGCAGATCTCTGATGGCGAGAGGAAGCATTGCCCCCTCAGGGAAGATGCGACAACCCCAATCGTATCTTCCCACGCCTGCACGCGCATATGAGAACAAGTATAGCACAAGAAAGCCCTCTCTTGTCTTCGACTTATCCTTGCCAAGAGATAAGAAAGATATTCATTCTCACCTCCGGGATAGGTATGCTATAGGCAACTCTTAGGTCTGCCTAAGACTTGGCCTGACCTGGCCGGTTCACCGTCTCTGGGCGCACGGTGGAAGAAAGCGAAAGAACAAGGTTTGAACCAGGGAAATGTTTTGGAGCGAAATGTCGTGAAGTGAGCGACACAATTTCGCAGTAGTTGGGAGGGAGAGAACTATCATGGCGTCAACACAAACGACGCACGCCGTCAACACTGATGCGCTGAAAGCGAATCTACGCGGAGAAGTCATTCAACCAGGCGATGCGGACTATGATGCTGCCCGTAAGGTCTACAACGGCATGATTGATCGGCGTCCTGCCGTGATCGCACGCTGCGCCGATGTCGCCGATGTCATTGCTGCGGTCAACTTCGGGCGCGAAAACAATCTTCTGGTTTCGATCCGTGGTGGCGGGCATAACGCCGGGGGTCTGGGAGTCTGTGATAATGGCCTGGTCATCGATCTCTCACTCATTCGCTACGTGCATGTTGACCCGGCATCTAAAACTGTCTGCGTCGGGGGAGGAAGCACATGGGGTGATGTTGACCACGCCACCCACGCTTTTAGCCTGGCCGTTCCCAGCGGCATTATTTCGACAACTGGGGTTGGCGGACTCACCCTGGGAGGCGGTCTTGGGCACCTGACCCGCAAATATGGACTCGCCATAGACAACCTGCTCGGCGCCGATGTTGTGCTGGCTGACGGTCGCTTTGTCCATGCCAGCGAACAGGAATATCCCGATCTGTTCTGGGCCTTGCGTGGGGGCGGCGGCAACTTCGGCGTCGTCACCGAGTTTGTGTTCAAGGCGAATCCTGTCCATACCGTCTATGCTGGCCCAATGCTGTGGAACATCGAGCAAGCGCCTGAGATGATGAGGTGGTATCGCGAATTCATCACGCAGGCGCCAGATGACCTCAATGGCTTCTTCGCCTTCCTGATCGTACCGCCTGCGCCGCCGTTTCCTGAGCCGCTTCACAACAAAAACATGTGTGGGGTCGTCTGGTGCTACACCGGGCCGATGGAGCAGGCAGAGGCAACCTTCAAGCCGATCCGGGAGCAGTTTCCGCCAGCGCTGGATTTCGTTGGCCCCATCTCTCATCCTGGGCTACAGAGCATGTTCGATGCGCTCTACATACGAGGTCTTCAGTGGTATTGGAAGGCAGACTTCATGAACGAGCTCAGTGACGAAGCCATTGCTCTCCATGTGAAGCACGGCTCACAGTTGCCAACCTGGCAATCAACCATGCACCTCTATCCGGTGAATGGAGCGGCTCATCGGGTGGGGAGGAACGATACGGCGTGGAGCTATCGAGATGCGACGTGGGCAGAAGTGATCGTGGGAGTTGACGCCGATCCCGCCAACCGAGACCTCATCACCAACTGGGCGCGGCAATACTGGGAAGATGTCCATCCCTACTCAGCGGGCGGCGCGTATGTGAATTTCATGATGGATGAAGGCCAGGATCGCGTGGAAGCCTCCTACCGGGAAAACTACGAACGCCTGGTGGCCGTCAAGAACACCTACGATCCCACCAATTTCTTTCGCGTGAACCAAAACATCAAGCCTACACGCTCGTAGGGGATCATTCACAAGTTGTGTTGTTTGTCGTCGTTGGTTGTTGGTGTTAGGCACCCATCCCTATAATGGGCAAAAGGAGACCACTATGGCGCGTAAAGTAGCTGATTGCCGGGCGATCCCAAATGAGGTGGGATGCACGCTCACCATTTCGGGAGAAGAGAACGAGGTGTTGGACGCAGCAGTGGCGCACGCTGTGGCGCGGCATGGGCATAAAGATACGCCCGAACTGCGCGAGCAACTTCGCCAGATGCTGACGGATGAGAAACCCGCCGCCTCGCAGCGGTAGCGGCTGAAAGTATCGGCGATACTGCACAGGCGTCCCTAGAGCAAACACATCTGGGGACGCTTTTCGCCGGATACTAGCAGCTCACAGCAGTTCACATTTGAGCACAGAAAGGGATACACCACGATGTATGGAACAGTTGCCCGCCTGCGTATCAGGCAAGGCGCGGAGGCGCAGTTCAGCCAACACCTGCGCGATTTCACAACCCTAAACGTCCCGGGCTTTGTCGCGACCTACCTCTATCGGACGGACGCAGACCCGCGCGAGTGCTATATGGCGGTGCTCTTCGAGAGCAAAGCGGCCTATGTCGCTAATGCGGAGAGTCCCGCGCAGGGCGCCCGCTACCAGCAGATGCGCTCGCTGCTCGAAAGCGACCCCGACTGGCATGATGGCGAGGTCTCATCCTTCGGCGCGGTAGCCAGATGAGGCCTTCCTGCTCATAGGTTCCGTTTGGCTTCCTACTTTGCTGCTTGTGGCCCCGGCCTGCGCGGCAAGGATAGGCAGGTCAGCCTGGGAAGAGACTCGCAGGTTGCTGTGATCGCCAGGAACGGCCAGCATCGGCAGACCGGCCAGTGCGGCGATGGTCGCCTCGTCCGGCGGATCGACGTCTGCCAGTAAGACAGCAAGCGCATGTGCGAGATCAGCCAATCGAAACACCTGCGGTGTCTGCGCACACGCAAGCCGTTCGCGTGGCAGCGTCTCAGCAACGCGATCAGGCTGCCCATCGCCGCCAGGCGTCATGCGCTTGAGCGTCTCCTTCACGGGTTCGCTGGCGATGGCTGAGCAATCCGCTTGCCTGGCGTGTTCCAGGACGCTAACGATCAGGCGCGATGTGACGAGCGGACGTGTAGCCTCATGGATGATCACCCACTCACATGAAGGATGATGCGCCTGTAACGCCGCCAGCCCGCTTGAAGTGGCGTCGCGCCTGCGCGCATACTCACTGATGGGGAGTGGCATGGCTGGCGATAGGCCCAATTTAGTGCAGAGATCGTGAGCCATTGGCAAGTGATCGTCATCTACAACCAGGATGATGGGCGCGTCGGGTAATGTTTGGGCATAGGTCATGAGCGACCACGCAAGTAAAGGGCGCCCCCGAAAGGGCGCCCATATTAGCGCAGGATCATCAGGCGCAAGGCAGGCGCACGCCAACAAAACGATGCCTGTTTGCGCTGGCTCTGTCGGCTGTGTCGCAACATGTTGGGCCATAGCAATCCAGGCGTCCTCGCTTCTCCTGCGCTCTTACGCTGTGCCAGTCTTGCGGACTGAAGCAAGCGGGCCGGAGTTTTGCTTGGGATGGGCAAAGATCATGCGTCCGGCGACGGTCTGCAAGACACGCGTCACCGTCACCTCAATGGTGTTGTGCATATACGCACGCCCGTTTTCCACGACAATCATCGTGCCATCATCCAGGTAGCCGACGCCCTGGCCAACCTCTTTGCCTTCCTGCATGATCTTGATCATCATGTCTTCACCCGGCAGCAAGATTGGCTTGACCGCATGGGCAAGCTCGTTGATGTTGAGCACTTTCACGCCCTGCAACTCTGCGACGCGGTTGAGGTTGAAGTCGTTGGTAATGATGGGGCAACGCCACTGGCGCGCCAGCTTCACCAGCTTGGCGTCCACCTCAGGCGTGTCGGCGTCGGCGTCGGAGATCTCCACAGGAGCCAGTTCGTCTTTTTGCAGCCGTTGCAGAATCTCAAGCCCACGTCGGCCACGGTTGCGCCGCAGCGAGTCGGCGGAGTCGGCGATATGCTGGAGTTCCTCCAGCACGAAGCGCGGAATCACCAGCGTGCCGCTGACGAAGCCCGTCTGGCAGATGTCGGCGATGCGTCCGTCAATGATGGCGCTCGTATCCACCAGGATTTTATCGCTGTTGCGGGCGGCTTTCTTTGAGGCGCCAAAACCACGTAAACGCCCGGTGGTTGGTTCTTCGTGTTCGTCGCGTTCCTCGCCTTCGCGTTCCTGCGCCTCACGCGCCGCGCGTTTGGCTGCCCGCCCAGCAAACATCGAGGCCGCCAGATGCGAGAAGTCATTGCGGCGCATCACTGCGATGGCAATGCCCAGATAGCCACAGACCACGGCCACCGCCAACGGCGCCCAGGTGGCAATATCAAAAACGCGCACCTGCCCTAATGGAATCCCAAGCAATACCGCGATGAACAAGCCAACAACCAACCCAATGACTCCGGCGATCAGGTCGCTGACCTCCACCTTGCGAATTTGCTCACGAAGCCAGTGGTAAGGGGCAATAATCAGGTATGGTGTCGCCCATACCGCGATAATTCCGAAAACAAGCGCGCCCCCCACCACTGCCTCCCAGGGCAGAGTGATCGGAAAAACTTTCGCGTTACTCAGATTGAATCCAATATCAAGCGCCACAGCCGTGGCGACGACGAAGGCGGCTGCGCGCGCAATCGTTCTGCCAGACATGAACACCCCTCCTTACCTTGCACACCATAGAGTTAAGTGTACCATATTCTTGTCGAGAAATTGGTGGTTTGCGTGTGGAATCCCCCTAAAATCCCGTTGCCCTCACCGCCAGGTTGCTATTCTAAAGCCAGCTCAAGGGCAGCGGAGAGCGTGGCGGCCCGTACTACCTCACTTTCGGCGCCAGAAGTCGTTTCAACATCCCCATCCGAGGGTTGCTTTGGGAAAATACAACGGGTGAAGCCGAGTTTGAGCGCCTCGCGCGCTCGTTGGTCGGCGCGGGTCACGCTGCGAAGTTCGCCGCCTAGGCCAACCTCGCCCACCAGCGCCAAGTCAGGAGCCACACGCCGTTCGAGAAAGCTCGACGCAATGGCGACCGCCACGCCAAGGTCAACCGCCGGTTCGCTCAGCTCAAAGCCGCCAGCGATATTGACATAGACGTCTTGCGTGCCAAGCGCCAACCCCACACGCTTCGTCAACACGGCAAGCAACATCTGAAGCCTGTTGCGGTCTATGCCCGTTGCCGTGACATGCGGCACACCGTATGCGGCGTTCGTGACCAGCGCCTGTGCCTCCACCAACAGCGGGCGCGTTCCCTCCATGCTAACCAAGACGGCTGACCCGCTGGCCTGGCCACGCCCCTCGGAAAGAAACAGGCCAGATGGATTGGCGACATCCACCATCCCCTCGCCGCGCATCTCGAAGACACCCACCTCATTTGTGGCCCCGAAGCGGTTCTTGACTCCTCGCAACAGGCGATAGCTATGAAAGCGTTCGCCTTCGAGGTAGAGCACGGCGTCCACCATATGTTCGAGGGTGCGCGGCCCGGCGACGGTTCCCTCTTTGGTCACATGTCCGATGATGCAGACTGGCGTATGTGTGCTTTTCGCCACGCGCATCAGGCGCATGGTGCAGTCCCGCACCTGGCTCACACTCCCCGGCGCCGACTCGATCTGCGGCGAGGCCACGGTCTGAATGGAGTCTACCACCACCAGCGCCGGGCGCATCCGCTCGATCTGCTCGATGATCGCGTCAATCTCGGTGGCTGCCAAGAGATAGAGATTTGGCGTCGTGATGCCCATGCGTTCGGCGCGCAGCTTCACCTGTTGAGGCGATTCCTCCGCCGAGACGTAGAGGGTCTCGTCGCCGCCTGTCGCAATATATCCAATAACAGATAAAGCAAGCGTGCTTTTTCCAATACCAGGATCTCCGCCCAGCAGTATCAGCGAACCGGGGACTAGCCCGCCCCCAAGCACACGGTCGAACTCAGCGGAGCCGGTGGCGCGGCGACGTTCGGCAAGCGCCGCCACCTGGGGCAGTGGGATTGGCGCCGCGCCCGCTAGGCTGCCCGTGCGCGAACCAGCGCCTGTGCGGCGTGGCTGCGTCACCGTCTCGATGAAGGTGTTCCACTCGCCACAGTCGGGGCAACGGCCCATCCATTTGGCGCTCTCGAAGCCGCACTGCTGGCAGACATAAGTGGTGGTGGTTTTTGGCATAGAGTACCCTTGCAATTCGTATCGGATGTGGCGCGGGAGCAGTGTCTGTGCTATGGTGTACGCGCCAGCGGGCGATTGGTTGTTTACACGATAGGGAGGATGTTTTCCCTATCATACATCATTCTGGCGCGCGCATGTTGTATCGGCAAAGGAACGCTTGTTGCGCTCTGCTGCCTTGCACACCATCCGTTATGCTAGGATAGGACGCCGGGATGAAAGATTCGTGAGAGGAGTGGAAAAACGAGAAGTATGAGAGTTACGCAGTTGACGACATCCGAGCAAGATATACCTATCCAAAGCCCAGGCGCGCTCATCGTCGGCGCATCGAGTGGGATCGGCGCGGCGCTGGCGCGGGAACTGGCGGCGCGTGGCTATACACTGGCGCTACTTGCTCGTCGCGCTTCCGCGCTCGATACGCTCTCCGTTGAGATCAATCAACGCGCCAACACCGAGGTCGCTCACGCCTATTCGCACGATGTGCGCGACTACGCCGCCGCACCCGACCTCTATGCGCATATCCTCCAGCAATTCGAAGAGAACGGCGCAACCCTGCGCACATTGATCTATGTGGCCGGGGTAATGCCTGCGTCTGAAGGCAATGACGTATGGAGCTTCGAGGATGAGCGCGCCATGCTGGAAACGAACACGATTGGGGCCATGCGCTGGCTTGGCCTGGGCGCGACCACCTTCATCCAGAGCGGGCATGGCGCGCTGGTGGGCGTTTCATCCGTAGCGGGCGACCGTGGGCGTCGTGGCAATGGCGCCTATATGGCAAGCAAGGCTGCGCTTTCCACCTACCTCGAATCACTACGCTATCGTCTGCATGCACGCTACGGATCGGGCATTCGCGTGGTGACGGTGAAGCCGGGTTATGTGGCGACGGCCATGTTGGCCGATACGCACCCTCCCCGCCCGATGGTCATCTCGGCTGAGGCGGCGGCGCGGCGCATCGCGGACGCCTGTGAGCGCGGGCCGGAGGTTGTTTACGTTCCGGGCTGGTGGCGGCTGGTGATGGCAGGCATACAGGCGCTACCGGGATTCGCCATGACACGTTTGCCCATCTAAATGCAGGCTCAGCCCCCTCCACTTGCCTTTGGCGGCGCAGAGGTGTCGTAGAGATAGACTGAAACTGTGCGTGTGAGCATGCGGCCAATCTGCGGGTAATGCGTTGCATACCACTGTAAGATGGGCGCCACTATTGCGCTAGAGCCAAACGCTACGACAAATACCCGTGTATGCTGCGCCGAATAGTTTGCCAGCGTGGCCGGGTCTGCCGCGACGCTATGGCGCGTGGCCCAGGAGAATGCGCCGGGCGAGTTATCATCAAACTGCGCTGTCTTAGGCGGGTAGACCTGCAAGTAGTACAGCGTAGGCATAGCGCACGAATAGCTGCCCGCGCAGACAATGCCGTCCCCTGACTGGTAGTGCGCTTTGAGCCATAACACGGGAGTGCGAAAATCCTGAATCTGCGCATGCTGGTAGTAATACGGCGTGGACTGAATCAGCAGGACGAGCAGCAGCGCTCCCAGGCCCACCTGCGCCACGCGCCAGCGCAACGACGAGATGCCAATACCAACGAGCAGACACAACGCAGGAACCACAACATTCTCGTAGCGCGGATAAAAAAAGTGCTGCCCAATGGCTTTCTGTGTAGTGATATAGCTGAGCAGGATCGGCCCAGCCATCCAGAAGATGATGACACTGACGCCTGAGCTAGGCGCGCGGACGGGCGCAAGGTCAATCGTCAGCGGACGTTTGCCCTCGGCCTGGCGCGATCCCAACTGCAACTTCCAGGTGTCCATCCGCTTGATCAGTGAGGTCTGGTTCAGCGCGGCAATGAGCAGCCCCAGCACAATCAACCCGGCGCTAAGATACCAGAGCGACATGGTGATGTTGCCCTCGGTAAGGATGAGCAACAACGTGTAGATATCTTTTGGGGTAGGAACAGGCACCCAGCTATTGGGGTCGCCTTTCAGAAACGCGATTGCCAGGATGGGTAACGAACACACGCCAATGCCCACAAAGCTGGCGATGAGCGGCTTCAAGGCGGCGCGGGTACGCTCACGCCACGGCCCAGGCGTCACCAGCAGAAAGCCCAATGCCAGCGCCTGCGTTGCGATCACCAGCACGGTGAAGAGGTGGGTATACACACAGAGGATGGTAGCTGCGATGTAGAGCAGCCATCGTATGCGCGCGCTCCGCCCGGACTGCTCATTGGCTGAGAGCGCCACCAGCAGCGCATACCAACTGAGGATGACAAACAACATTTCGAGGGCGTAGGAGCGCGCCTGCTGCGCGTCGTAGAGCACGGTAAAGTTGAGTAGATAACAGACCGCAGCGACCAGCCCCGCCACGCGCCCAAAGAAACGCCGTCCGAAGTGATAGAGTACGACAACACTCAGTGCGATGGCGAGCACCGAGGGCACGCGCAAATAGAGTTCATTTGGCTGGACACCAAGGAATGCGGCAAGTTTGAGCCAGAAGTGTACGAACAGAAAATACGACATCATATTTTCGAAGCCGGAAAGGAAATAGTGAATCATGCCGCTGACCGGGATCGTGGCGACGCCATATGACCAGGATTCGTCATACCAAATGCTGACGGTATCGGCGTTGTACGAGCCAACCAACAGGGCAGTTATCCCTAGCGCAGCGGAGAGCGCCCAATCGAGGTAGGTCATCAGGGGTGTGATGCGCAAGCCGAGCTTGAAGTCATCCCATACCTGGCGCAGCCGCCCTTGAAGCGTTGGCCTCATGGGTGGGCGCTGCGGCGTCTGTCCTCCGTAGGTGGATTGACGGTCACGTGAAGGCGCAGTAGGCATGTTTGAGCGCCAGGCTGGCGGCGCGGCTGGCGGCGCGGCATCCACTTCCCAGGCGCGTCGCTCATCGGTGGCGACATGGGGTAGCGGATACGCAGGTTGATAGTCCTGTTGGGAGTATCCGCCCCCAAAGGGCGCAGAGTGGGGCGGGCGATCATATCGCTCGAAACGATCTATCCGATCCATAAGACGATTGCCCTTCAGAGAGGTGATCTCCACTACCTGTCAAATCCTCTGCGAGGTATGCAATGAGCCTGCGCCTCTCCAAAGATGGGCGAGCGCAGGTGTTGTAGTGATCCTGCTGGCGCCTGGATGATCGCTCCCAGAGCTACCTCAGGATGTTATCCCCATACAGGCGGATTGCTGCTGCCTGATTTGTTGCTCTGCCCGCTGGACATGAACAACAGCACAGCGCCGATGATGGCGATGATGATGCCCAGGCCCCCAGCATAGAGCGCAAAATGGTTGAGCGTTGTAAAGTGGACGAAATGGTTGATCCCACCGATGATGAGTACGATGATACCCACCACAATGAGAACGTAACTGGTCATGCGCACGGTGTATTCTCCTGTGACGTGAAACGGTAAGCGCCCTGCGAATGTCGTTCTGTGAGCCGATGTACACAACCCAACCCGGCGTATGCCATTTGTCAGGATGAGCGGCATGGAGGGGCAGAGCGCACAGCTATCGTACCTTTCAAGGCCACGCTTGTCAAGCGCAACGGGACTTTCCCACTGCCGGGACATGGTACAATACGAGGGAAAAGGAGTACCGCAATGCCGCGCTTCCATGCCACTGTCTGAGATATATCAACCTGATGCGCCGCTTTTTGCCTCAGCAGAAAGAATACACTTGGATGGCGAGTCTGTTGAGCACAAAGGATCGACCGCATGAGTGAGGAAGATACGCCGCAAGAGGCGCAGATCACGCTGGATTGGCGCGGGCGCGACCTCGCACTAATTCCGCCCGCCGCGCTCTGGCCGCTGACTGACGGTGTGCTCTGCGAGGCACTGTTCGGGCGCGATGAGGCGTCTGGCGCGCAAGCGATCTTCGTGCGCGACCGCCGTGGGCGCTGCCTGCGCACCCGTCCCATGTATTTTGCGCGTATTAAGGCGGCGCTGCTAGCGCACGACTCCTATCCCCTTATTGTCGCCATTGACGAGCGCCCGGAACTGCCCTGGCAGCCGCAGCCAGCGTTCACACCGCGCCCCTACCAGGAGGAGGCGTTGACCGCCTGGCGCGCCGAGGGTTGCCGGGGCGTAGTGGTGTTGCCGACGGGTGCGGGTAAGACGCTGGTGGGCGCGCTGGCCATCACTGAGGTCGCCCAGTGGACACTTGTGGTCGTTCCCACAATCGATCTGCTAGGACAATGGAAACGCGCGCTGACCGAGGCGCTGGCGCTCGATAGACAGACCGACGAGAGGGAAAACGATCCCATCGGTGTCTACGGCGGTGGCGCACACGAGATACGTCCGATCACTATCACCACCTATGAGTCCGCGCAGCTTCACCCAGAGATACTGCGGCGCTATGGCTTACTCGTGTTTGACGAGTGCCACCACCTGCCCGCGCCCACCTATCGCCAGATTGCTGAGGGCGCATGTACGCCGCTGCGTCTGGGACTGAGCGCCACGCCCGAACGCGCCGACCAGGAGCATCTGGCGCTGAACGAGTTGATCGGGCCAGAGGTCTATCGTCGCCAGCCAGAGGAGCTTGCCGCAGGACGCTACCTTGCCGCGTATGACGAGCACCGGCTGGATGTGGCGCTTGACCCGGACGCGCGCCAACGCTATGAACGTGCGCGCGCCGTCTATAGCGACTTCGTGCGGCGACGGCGGCTCAGCATCGCCTCGCCAAACGACTTCCAGCGCAAGATTCTCTGGGCAAGCGCACGCGATCCCGAAGCGCGCGAAGCCATGCTGGCCTGGCGCGAGGCGCGCTCACTTGCGCTCAACGCGCCTGCCAAGCTGACCGTACTCGAAGAGTTGTTTGCCCGCCATCGCGATGAGCGCGTGCTGGTCTTCAGCGAATACAACCAGTTGGTCGGCGAGATCAGCCAGCGTTTCTGCATCCCGCAGATCACCTATAAAACGCCTGCCGAGGAGCGCCGCCTGATCCTCGAAGGATTCCGCACAGGGCGCTTCACGAAGCTGGCGACGGGGCGCGTGTTAAATGAGGGGGTAGATATTCCCGATTGCTCGGTGGCGATCATCGTCAGCGGCAACGCCACGCGCCGTGAATACATCCAGCGATTGGGGCGTGTGCTGCGGCCAAAGGCGCAACGGGCAGTTCTCTACGAACTGGTGTCGGAAGATACGACGGAAGAGCGCATCACCGAACGGCGAAGGGAAAACACTGCGTCGTCTACGGAGCGGGCGAGCAGATAGCATCAGATAGTACAGAGAAGGAGCAAAGCGTATGCGGCTGGCGCTGGCCGACCTCAAGAAAAGCATCGCGCGACGCGACGGCGAGCAGTACGTCACGCCGTATCTGCTGCGTCCGCGTGAACGACTTGAAGAGCTTGCCGCGCTGATCGCCCTCTATGAGGACTGGCTTGGCCGCGCACGCGCGTCTTTCCCTGTAGATCGGGCCGCCGAGATCATCGGCGATTACCGGCTGGCGCGCTGCCTGACGCTCTGCCTGAGCGAGTGGTACATCTGGGAGTCGCCGCAGTGGCCCGGCCCGGCGTCGGATGACGAGGCACAGGCGCTCGCGGCTCAGGGCATCGCGTCGCCCGGCGAACTGCGGCTGGCGCTCTACGCCTGGGTGAACGCAACGGCTGGCGGCTATCTGAGCGCCGACGAACGCGAGGCGCGGCTCGACGAGTTCGCCGGCGTCTGCGTTCCCGGCGGAGTGCGGCGCGCTACCCTCGATGCGCTGCTGACGCTCGACGCTGACGACCGCGCCAGCCTGCGCCGCCAAACCGAACAGGCGCCCACAGTACGCGAGCTGGCGGCGCGCTACAACCAGCGCGCGTTTGAGACGATGCTGGCAAACGCGGCGCAGGTGGAATGGCGCATCCCACCCGAAGCGGCGGACGGCTCAGGTGGCGGCCTGGGCGCCGTCGTCAAGCGAGTCTGCTTTCTGTCGCGGCGGATGGGCGTGCTGTATGAGGTCGCCTTTGAGCATGAGCAACCTGCCCTGGCTGAAGAGGATGATTCCGCGCCTGTCGCGTTAGCGCGCGTGGCCGAGCGCCCAGCGCTCTACGCTGTTCCATCGTCTCGCGAGGAGCCAACGACGCTGGATCAGGCGAATCAATCGGTCATGGTGACGCTGTATGGCCCACAGGAGGTGATGAGCGCACCCGCGCACTACGGCGAACGGCTGGCGCGATTGTGCCGTGCGCTGCTGGGCTATCGCCGCGCTCCCGACGCCGAAACAGACGCGGCGCTGGCTGGCGCTGGCTTGCAGGGCGCGGCGCGCGTGTATGTGTATGGTCGCCCGATGACGTTCCGGCTGGATGATCGTCTGTTACGTCTGCTGCGTGTTTCCCCATCTGATGGGAGGAACGACACCTTCGCATCCGGCGAAGATCAGGTGGATGATGAGCGTTCAGGCGGCGCTGTTACCTTTGATTCGTCGCTTGAGCGCAGGCTCTACGCTGACTTCACGGCGCTGGAGCGGGCTGGCGAAACGGCTGGCTGGCGCATCGAGCGCGAACCTGAGCCGCTGCTGATTGACGAGACCATCCTTATCCCCGACTTTGCGCTCACACGTGATTCCAGGCGTGTCTACCTGGAGGTGGCAGGCTACTGGCGCCCTGGCTATCGCGAACGCAAGGCGCGCAAGCTGGCGGCGCTGCGTGGCGCGGCGGCGCTGGTGGTGGCTGCGCCGGAGTCCGCGCGGAGCGAGTTCGTAGGACTTGACGACGCCTTCCCGTTTCTGTGGTATCGCGACGGGAAAGCCATCAACGCCGCCGCGCTGGTCGGCGTGATCACCCGCGCCTACGACGACTTTGCTGCCCGGCTGGCCTCGCTCGACGCCAAACAGATCGCTCAGGAGGTTGCGCTACGCGGGCGCATCCCACCGACCGAGAGCATGGCGCTGTTACGTTGCTACACCCGCGCCGAAGTGGCCGAGGCGCTACGGCGCCTGCAAGTGAATGGCGCAGATGTGGTGTGGATAGATGGCGTTGGCCTGTGTTCGCAGGCGTGGCGCGCGGCGTTGCTGGGGAGGCTGCTTGGTGCGCTCAACGTCGCCGGAGGGCATATGCCACTGGGGGAGCTACGCGCTGCGCTGGCCAGCGTACAGCCAGGGCCTGCCGACCTGACCGACGAGGCGACCGAAACGCTGGCGTGGCAGGCAGGGGCAAGCGTCATGCGCGCCTCGCTCTTTGCGGCGGAGGTCTATGCCCCTGGCGAACAGGAACATACTGAAGTTGAAGGCAACACGAATGCGCCAGAAGAAACGCCAGCGCCACAACGAGCGAAGGCTGCGAACAAAGCTCAGACAAAGCGTGCGCCACGCCGCCTGGCAGGCAAAAGCGCGTATACTGTTTCGTCGTTGTTTGGCGAGGAGGGGGAAGACTCTTTGCCTTGACAGCGAACGGATAGCGCGGGTATACTTGAAAAGGTCTCGCTGTGTATGGTGTGCATCTAACATCACCCACGAGACAGAGAAACTTTCCCCGTTTGCATTTGTGGAGGCAGGCGCCAGATGGCATGCAACATCACCTCGCTCACGACAAGCGCGATGGCTTTGATGGCTACGTATGGCACTGGCGCGGGCGTGCCCACCGGCCTCTCCACCCCCTTCACCGACTTCGTGCGCCTGCGTGATCCCAGGTTTCGTGCGCACGGCATAGGGATCGCCATCTTCGCGCCGCCCGTGACGCGCACTGTGTAAGTTGGCGGTCGTTACAGCTTCTACGCTGCCTATGCGCTCCTGAGCGACGCCGAACCTCCGGCTAAAACCGCTTGCATGGATACCATGCCTGGCCGCTAACGCGCTTGTATCTTAGAACGCCTATTGTTCACTGTCTTGCCGTGTGTTGTCCCTATCGCGCCACTGTGCGCCTGAACGCGCCCAATCGGTCTGAGCGCCAATGAAGCGCACATCATAAAGAACCTGTAGATGACCCTGTTGACCATTGACCATTCGATGAGAGGAATCTGCCTGTGACAAGTACCCAACAACGCGCGTCATCGCTATCCCATGCGGATCAACCCGAAAACGAAACCACTGCGCCACAACACAAGCGGCTTGGCGCGCTCACCGAGGCTGACCTTGCCGACCTCGACACCCACCCCGCGTTGGTGATCGATCACCTCTCCAAGAGATTCGTCAAAACGGGTGGGCGTTCGCTCTGGCGCGATCTCTTCGCATGGCTCAGACGGCATGCAAAAGGTGAGTCTGGAAGCGCCACAGCCGATCACAAGTCCGAGCGGCGCATCGTGCGGGCGATTGACGATGTGTCGCTCAGCGTCCGGCGGCGCGAGATATACGGTGTGCTTGGCTCAAACGGCTCCGGCAAGTCAACGCTGATTCGTGTGATCTCGACGCTGCTGCTGCCCGATGAGGGGCGCGTCGAGGTCTTCGGGCATGATGTCGTGCGGGAGGAGCGGGTGACGCAGCGGCTGATCAACCGTGTCAGCGTGGAGGCTGCCTTCTTCCGCAAGCTCAGCCCAATGGAGAATCTGCTCTACTCCTCGCGGCTCTATGGCGTGCCCGCTGGTGAGGCGCGCGAACTGATCAACACGACACTGATGCGACTGGGCATCAAACCAGATCGCATCAACCAGCCATTGGAGAGCATGTCGCGTGGGATGCAGCAGAAAGTGGCGATTGCCCGCGCGTTTCTGACGGCTCCCGTGCTGTTGCTGCTTGACGAGCCAACCACCGGGCTAGACCCGCGCTCCAAGCAAAACGTGCAGGTGTTCATCCGCGAGCTGCGCGATACCCACGACGCAACAATCCTGCTGACCACACATGATATGGATGAGGCTGACGCGCTCTGCGACCGCATCGCCATCATTGACGGCGGGCGCATCGTGGTAGAAGGCACACCCGACGAACTGAAGGCGCTGGTTGGCAGGAAGCTAGGGCTTGATCATCCCGCGACGCTGACCGAGGCGTTCATGGCCTACACCGGACGCGATTGGGAGTCCGACGAACCCGAAGACGATGACAACGACGAAGAGTGGAAATAGAGGAGAAATACCGTTATGTTGCAATCCGGTCGGGCCGGGCGTACACCATCATCCGGTGAGGATGGCGCGCTCGCGTCACTCTCAGCCGGGGCAGCACGCATGTGGCGGGCGTTCGCCTCGGAACTATATAAAAGCTATGCGTTCATCGAGCGCAACTGGTATCTGACGAAACGCTACTGGGGCTGGGAGATCGTCTGGCTTGCCTACAACATCATCAACGCGCTCAGCGTCACCTTCATCGCCGCCAGCGCGCAAAAGACCGTGCCTGGCCTGCATTTCACCCAGGCGCAGATCAACCAGTTCGTGCTCTATCTGACGATTGGCACGGCGATCTGGAGCTACGTCAGCACCGTCTTCGACGGCGTGACCGAGACGGTGACTATCGAACGCTGGGAAGGCACCATCGAGTACACCTTCATGGCGCCTGTCTCGCGCATCACGCATCTCGTGGGGGCGTGCGTCTTCGCGCTGATTCACGGCTTCGTCCTCACTGTGATACAACTGTTGGTGATGAGCCTGTTCTTCCATCTCGATCTCAGTCGCGCCGACTGGCTTGCCGCGTTGATCATCATGGTGGTTGGCAGTATCTCGCTGATCGGCATTGGCGCGATCTCCGCCGTGCTGCCGATGCTCTTCACTGAACGCGGCTCACAGATGGCGTTCATCATCCGGGCGGCGCTGCTGCTGGTGTCGGGCGTGTACTATCCCATCTCGGTGCTGCCGGGCTGGCTGCAACCCTTCGCCTACATCTCGCCCGTGACGTATCTGCTCGACGGTCTGCGTATGAGCATCCAATCGGGCAGCAATACGATTCAATTGTGGTACGACATCTGGCCGTTGCTGGTCTGCGGGATCATCAGCATTCCGCTGGGGATGTCGATCTTCGGCGTGGCCGAACGCTATGCCAAGCGCACCGGCAAGCTGAAACGCAACGGGTAAAACCTACCCCCCAACCCCCTTCCCTACATGGGAAGGGGGCTGTTAAGGAGCCGCCTCATGGCAAACTCTGAGACCCTGGCAATCGTCGGCGCGGGCGGCGTGCTTGGCGCGAAGCTTGTCGCCCAGGCGCTCGACGCGCGCTCCGGCGATGGCGACACACCGCGCTACCCACATATCTACGCCTATACCCATGGAACAACGCCCGCTATTCCTGCGGCCAGTTCGCCGCGCGTGACGTGGGCGCCGCTGGATATTGGCGATCCCGATGCGGTGGCGCGTGCGCTGGACGAGGCAAAGCCAGGGAGCGTGATCAACGCCGCCGCCATGACGAATGTTGACGCCTGCGAAATCCGTCGCGACGAGGCGATGGCCGTCAACGCAGGTGGCCCGCGCGCGCTGGCGCAGGTGTGCAAGCGGCTTGGCGCACGGTTGCTCCACGTCTCCACCGATTATGTGTTCGATGGCTCCGACGCGCATCCTGGCCCCTATCTGGAGGATGCGCCAACGCATGCCATCAGTCACTACGGCCACTCCAAGCTGGAAGGCGAGCGCGCTATTCAGGAGGTCTACGGCAGTGATGGCGACTGGCTGATCGCGCGGACGGCGCTGGTGTACGGCTACGTCCCCGGCGGACGCGGCAACTTCATCACCTGGCTGCTCGGCGAGCTACGCGCGGGGCGGCGTGTACGCATCGTGAACGATCAGTACAACACCCCCACGCTTGCGGACGACCTGGCGGCTGCGCTGCTGCATCTTGCCGAGACACACGCCGAGGGCATCATCCATATCGCCGGGCCAGAGCTGCTCGCGCGCGACGCCTGGGCGCGCGCCATCGCCGACCACTACGGCCTGGACACGAGCCTGATAGACATCGTTTCGACGGCGGAACTCAACCAGCGCGCGAAGCGCCCATTGCGCAGCGGGCTGATCACCAGCCGCCCAGATGATCTGGCGGGTGTGACGCTGCATGGCGTGCATGGGGGCATTGCGGCGCTGGGGCTTGAATAATTCGCTAGTGTATCACCCCTAGCACAGCCAACAGCAACGCAATCGGCGTGAGTCCATTGTAAAGCAGATGAATGAGCAGACTCACCCACGTATTCTTTGTGCGCTGAAAGACGTAGGCGACGGTGGAGCAGAAGAACAGATCGACGATCACGCTCCACGGATAGAAGACGAAGTGGAAGCCCGTCCACAGCACGCCATGCACAATCCACGTCCACTTGCCATAGAGTGGCTCCTGGCGTGGAAAGAGGTAGCCGCGCCACCAGCATTCCTCCGCCGCCACCTGAACCACAACTATCGCTGTGAAGAGCGCAAAAAACGCCCAATTGCCACGTAGCGAGACGCCAAGAAACGAACTGAGCGACTGGCGCACGGTGGGATTCAAGAAGGAGAGATAGGCAGGCGGCGTGAAGATTGGGATATGCACGAGCAATACACCTGTGAAGGCCAGCAGTTGCTCACCCACCAGCGCAACCAAAGCCCCACCGACCACCCAGAGCCAGCTTCGCCAGGTTAGCGGGTGGAAGCGAAACCGTTCGCGTATCACCGACCAGCTCAGCGAATAGCCATCCAGGCGCATAGCGACGAATGCCGCAAGCAAAAGCAGCACGGATGGAACCAAGAATGCAAGCACGACCGCTGTCACTTCGACAACTCCATGCGTCACCAGGTAGCCTGTTCCGTTATATAGTATGAGACGGAAGAGGAAGGCGGGGATGGCAAAGTAGAAAAGCGCCTGCCAGAGCGGTAGCGATTTCGGCGCGGCAGGAGCCTCTGTTTGTATGCGTTTGACGAGCGGCGCAAGCATTGTTATCTCCTCATAGTGAACTGACTAACAGAGGCGTTCTGTCCTGCCAGGCAACCCTAATGGACGGAAAGGTGATTTTGCATGTTTATTCGTCAGCCAAACATGCGGACTGCGGAACTGTGAGAGTATTTGGATTGGTCGCACATATATTTACATCATAAGGTTACATCTCGTCAGAGAAGAGAGGGAATCTATGATGGTAAATGATGGTGGTTTCCCCGACGGGATACTGTACATTGAGGTCGTTTTGGGATTGTTCATCGGCGCGCTGACCATTGGCTGTGTGTTCAATTGGTTCAGGGAATGGCGACACGATCCACAAGGGCGTATCTTCTTCACATCGCTTACCTGCGTTTCAGTCCTGATAACGCTTGGCATCATTGCCGATTATACACGCCGCATCCTCGGTCACTAAGCGTTGTAGCCTGCTGCCCCTTGACACGCTATCTACAACCATGTATAATCACGTTGGATATATCCGTTGCGAGAATAAACAATGCTATGGCGCAGGTATGCTTGCTCATCTCGATGGGCCAGCGAGAACGGAAATGAGGGGAGCAGATGCGACGCCCAAACGACTCACAGTCGGCGCACGAGCCAGCCGTATTGGCGCGGCGACTCTATCGCCTTGCGCTGCTGGCTTATCCTGGCGCGTTTCGCCGCGCCTATGGCGACGAGATGGCGCAGGTGATGGCGAGGGCATATCTGGCGGCGCACAGGCAGGGCGTGCTGGCGACGCTGCGCTTCTGGCTCTGGCTGGTCGCTGATTTACTGGTGAGCGCCTGCGCGGAAAGGATACACGCTATGCGTCCATCTCTGGCCTTTGCGGTTGTGATGACCACGCTGACGAGCATTGGCACGGTGGTGGCAAGCCTGCAACTCTATCTCCTTGAAGATGGCAATCCGCTAACGAACTCGGCGTACCAGGCGTCGCCCGTCTTGCGTGTCAGCTATGACGTCGCCTATCTCTCGGCGCTCGTCGTGGGGCTTGGCCTCTGCGCAGTGCTTGCCAGTGCCCTTGTCGGCGGCAAACCTATCGCCACGTATCTGCCAATTGGCCTGGGCGTCGCCGCAATACTTGTGGCGCTGGGTGGCTTCGGTGGATTGCTGCTACGCGCGCCGCTTGGGTTTGCCCTGCTCTTTGCGCTCTTTGTGGGGCTGGCGCTCGTTTGCTATCTGCTTGGGCGGCTCACCACATCGCGCCTGCTGCGAAACGCCAGCCCGCGTGTGGCGCTTATTCTGGGCGCCTGTGTGAGCGTTGGTGTTGTGCTGCTGGTCAACGCCGCCGCACTTGTCGCGCATACGCTGGCGCTGAATCCCGCGAGCCATCCGCTGTTCATGCAGGGGCTAATCCCTGGCACGCATTTCAACGCGCTGCTGATCGCGCCTGGGATACAGGTGGCGGCGCTGGTGTTGTGCGTGATCAGCTTGATTGTGGCGGCGCGGACTGCCCCCTCCCCTGCCCCTCCCCCAGTGGGGGAGGGATCGTAGGGCAAGCGAGATGGCGAAGGGCGGGCTGGGTAGCAAGCGGGCGGGCGGGTGAACCCGCGCCTAGGGGCTACGCTCCGCTACGCCACGAAGTCCGCCTACGCGGACTCGGCAGAGGCAAGCGAAATCGCTGGTGGGCAAGCGGTGAAGTATGTTACACGGCAAACGCCCACACTTGTGTGGGGCGGCGCTTGAAAGCCCATGTCCAATGTCAGTCCATGCTGCAAAACGCGCTTGTCTGGTCGCACCTGAGGCCGCGCAGGCGGGTTCGCCGTGGCGCAGCGGAGCGAAACCCTTAGGCGCGGGTTCACCCGCCCGCCGCCTCGCCCACCGCCCATGTGCTACGCTCTACATGGATGTAGTACGACGACAACGCAATACGAGAGCAAAGGACAATACATGGTGTGGCTACGGCCCAATCTGGCGAATACCCCCCAGGGGCGCGGCTGGCTGGCGGCGTTGGAGGCTGGTTCAGCCGCCGCGCTGTTTGATGTGGATGGCGTGCTGATTGACGTGACCGGCTCATATCGGCGCTCGGTGGCCGAAGCGACCACCACGCTCACGCGGATCATGCTTGGCGCCGAGGCCGACGCGCTGCTGACCGATGCGCCATCGCCGCTCGTCATGCACGACGAGATCATCCTCTTCAAGCTGGCGGGCGGCTTCAACAACGATTGGGACTTGACGCAGGCGTTGACGGCGCTCTGGGTGGCGCGCGTGCGCGAGTGGCGCGGCCAGCCCCAGGCGCAGATCACGCTGGCGGAATGGGCGGCGCAGGCGCGCATAGCGGCGCACGATGGGCATGGCGGAGTGCGCTGGCTCTATGAGGTTGCGTCCGCCAGCGCCATCCCCTCCTCAGATGACGCGCGCTGGGTGCATGAAGAATACTACTGGGGCGCGGAGCTTGCCCGTCATCATTTTGGCCATACGCCGCGTTTCGTGCCCGACGCGCCAGGGTTCGTTCATGCCGAGTGCGCACTGCTGGACGCAAGTGTTCTACCGGGACTGGCGGCGCAGGGCGTTAGCCGCTTCGGACTGATTACCGGGCGCGACGGCCCGGAAATCCCCTCCGCGCTGAACAT
>JAJPIU010000100.1 GCA_021324535.1 Pseudomonadota bacterium | reverse complement strand
TTGATGCTCGTCAACACAGTTTATGTCAGCCTGATAGCCCGATCATTCCCTGTAGGGGTTTTGCTCGGCATGATTTCTTTTGGATTTGCTCTTGGCTCAATAAATTCTATCCGGTTCATGCGAACCCCTCCCATTCCACTGGGAAGCTGGAGCCTGTGGTGTCTGCTTATTGGCGCCACTTTGTATGGACCGACCATTGTCTTCGCTTTGGGAGCCTTATTTCTGTCTGATGCGCGCCTGGTGACCACTCCTCCTGTTGTCGTCATCCTGGTTGTCGTTGGTAGCCTTGGCGCGTTGATGTTAGTCGTGGGGTGGGCGTACATAGGGGTTAAAGGTATTCGGGAGTTTATGCGGACGGCCCGCTCCACACGGCGCTATCCCTCCTTGTCAGTTGGTCAGCGGAGAGGCTGGCCGCCACCACGCCGACGGCACAGTTGGCAATTGACGCGAGGCCGCCCGGAACGGCGGCGCTACTCGGCCATCGTCCGCCGCTTTGCCGGTACACAGGATTCCGCTTAACATCCCCTTGCGATCCTACTAGCCCTGGACGAGGCCATGAAGGCGGCCTTCGTAGCGCTTGCCTTCCCGCTGACCAACTCGTGCGCAGGCGATACTGTTGGCGGGCGTTGTTACTCGCTGCTCTGGCGCACGGTGGTACTTGGCCGACGTGTGTTCCGTGTATATCTGACTACCTGGCGCTACACCAGGTGCGAGGTCACTAGCCGCCAGAGACGGCGGCGGTACGGGAGTGCGCCTTTCCCGACCTCGCTGCTGATCTTTCCTCCAGACACTTGACAGAACCCACCTCCATGATCTATCATCATAGAGAACTCTATAGCACAGAGTTCTCTATGAAAGCACAGGTACCCATGAGCCTATCCCGTGATGAGGCGCAAGCCGCCTTGAACGACATCCAGCAAGCCGCGCGGCCTGCGCGATACATCTTGAAAGCGTGGCTGATTAGCGTGCTGGCGTGTGGCGTCGTCTGGACGATTGCCTTTGCTGTGGCGCAGTGGCAGCCCATGACGCCCATCTGGTCGGCGGGGGAGACGATCCTGGTGGGCGTGGTGTGCAGCTTCTTTTTCTGGCAGTGGCGCACAGACGTTATCCGCTTCACGCCAGGTTCACAGAGCGCGTTTCTGCATAGCAGACTTCCCATCCTGTATGGGATACTCTATGCGCTTTTCCTGCTCTGGCAGTTCATGTTCACCCTGAGTGACATGAAACTGGCGACGCTGTGGATCACGGTGGTCATGCTTGCGGTGATCACCACCGGCTTATTCATGAAACAGTGGCTGTTCGTCGCTTTGGGGCTGGGCATCACGGTGATGACGGCCCTCGGCTACTGGCTCGTTCCACACTATTTCTGGCTGTGGATCGCCGTCTTCGCAGGGCTGCCACTGATCGTCGTCAGCGTCTATCTGCTCTGGCGGCGATAGCGATGGCGCAGCTCAACGATATCATCCATCAGCCGGTTCGCCTGCGCATCATGGCGATCCTGGCAGCCGTCTCCACCGAGCGGCAGGTGACATTTAGCTTCCTCAAAGGCACGCTGGGCCTGACTGACGGCAACCTGGGCGCCCACCTGCACAAGCTGGAAGAAGCCGGCTTCCTCACCATCACGAAAACGTTTGTGCGCCAGAAGCCACAAACCTACGTGGAGATCACGGAGAAGGGCAGGCAGGCGTTTGAGGAGCATCGCCAGGCGCTTCAAGAGTTGCTCGGTGGCGCGTAGCCTCGCGCTTGCCTGCTCATTACCTTTGCCAACGCCTCCCCATGCGTGCATTCACCTCAACATATTTCCCACAAGGAGCAAGACCGTGAACAAGACTATAACAACACATCCCGTTCGCCAGCAAACCTCGCTACGCGCGCTTTCCGTAACCGGCGCGCTGACACTGCTTGGATGTCTCGTCGTCAATATATTGATTCGTACCATCGCCGTCACGTTCTTTGGCGTCTCCGCAGCGTTTGCGCCGCTACAACTGCCTACTATCATTGGCAGCACGATCATCTATCTGCTGCTTGCCATCGCTGCATTTCTGCTGGTGAGCCGCATGAGCAGCCATCCCGCGCGGGTATATCGCATCCTGGCGGGGTGCTGTCTGCTCATCTCGCTGCTCTTCCCGCTGGCGGCGCTGACCGGCGTTTTCCCGACGCCCGGCATGACCACGCATATCTTCTGGTCAATGATCGCGATGCACGTTCTTTCGGCGGCTATTGTGATTGGCCTGTTACCCTTGGCTACCCATCATACCGGCGCAGCCAGGCGTTGACGACATCCAGGTAGCGCGCCTCTTCTTCGCAGTGGCACATATGCGAGCTCTTCTCGAAAAGCACCCACTCCGAGCCGCCGATGCCGTTGTGGACAACCTCCATGATGTGTGGCGTCGCTTCGTCGTAGCGCCCGGAAAGCAGCAGCGTCGGCAGGCGAATCTCGCCCAGGCGCGGGGTGATGTCCCACTCTTTGAGCGTGCCGATCACATGGAACTCGCTTGGCCCGTTCATGGTGTTGTAGACTTCCTGGCTGATATGCTCGAAGGCGCGCTGCACATAGTCGGGCATTGGCTGCAACCGGCAGACATGCCGCTCATAGAAGACCAGCATCGTTTCCTGATATTCCGCGCTGTCGGTTGTCCCAGCCTGCTCGTGGCGCAAGAGCGTCGCCTGCACGTCCGGCGGTAGCTCGTCACGCAGCCGGTTCGCTTCGGCGACCCAGAGAGGAATGCTCGATGGCGAGCTTTCGATGATCAGGCTGGCCACGCCGGTTGGCTGCGTCAGCGCATACTCCATCGCCAGCATGCCACCCCACGACTGCCCCAGGATATGGACGCGATCCAGCCCAAGCGCCTGCCGCACGACGCCAAGCTCCTCCACGTACAGCGGAACCGTCCACATATCGGGCTGATGCGGCTGATCCGAGCGTCCGCAGCCAAGCTGATCGTAGAAGATCACCCGCCGCCCGCCATCCGCCAGCGCCTCCAGGTTTTCCAGGTAGTCATGCGGCGCGCCCGGCCCACCATGCAGCATCAGCACGGGCGGGCGTTGCGCGTCGTTCGCGGGATCGCCCACGCTGCGATACCACGTGCGATAGCCCTTGAACGGGATGTAGCCCTCGCTGGCGAGCCGTGAAGTTGACGAAGTAGATACAGTAGACATGAGTACTCCCTTTTGCTGGTAGAGCGTGCCTATCAACACGCGCCTCGAAGCGTGCCGCTACAAAGGCCACCTACGCGGCCTGATCCTAGACTAATCCGGATGTATAAAGGGCAAATGACAATGACAATGACAATGACAATGACAATGACAATGACAATGACATAGACCCAGAGACAGCGGTGGCGTGTGTGGAGCAGTGTATCACAGCCCAATTGGCGCATCCGCTTTGAGCATTATAGCCTGCGCAGGCGTGCTTCGTGGCGTAACCTCTAGGCGCAGCTTGAGCCGCCACCTAGCTACGCCATGCGATTACACCGCTGTTGCCGCAGCATAATATCGGCTGGCCGGGGCGCTACCACGCACGCCCGCGAGGAAGCGGCTGGCCTCAACGACGGCGTTCAGGTCTATTCCCGTTTCGATACCCAGGCCATGCAACAGGTAGAGCAAATCTTCAGTGGCGAGGTTGCCTGACGCCCCCGGCGCGTAGGGACAGCCACCCAGCCCGCCTGCCGAGCTATCGAAGATGCCGATCCCCAGTTGTAGCGCCACCAGTACGTTCGCCAGCGCCGTCCCCCGTGTATCATGGAAGTGCATCGCCAGCCGCTGGATAGGCGCTAGCGGCGTGAGCGCCTGTATCACGACGACCACTTGATCGGGTGTCGCTACGCCAATTGTATCACCAATCGAAAGCTCGTCAGCGCCCAGCTCCAGCAGCATCTCTGCCACGCGCGCAACAGCCTCCGGGGCGACGGCTCCCTCATACGGGCAGCCAAACGCTGTGGAGATGTAGCCGCGCAGCCGTACGCCAGCCTCCTTCGCCATCCGCGCCACCGGACGGAAGTTTTCGATGCTACCCGCAATGCTGGTGTTGATGTTGTGCTGGACGAACGTTTCCGAGGCGCCCGTAAAGACCGCCACCTCCTGCACGCCCGCCGCCAGCGCACGCTCCATCCCCTTGACGTTGGGCACAAGCGCGCTATAGCGCACGCCAGGCTTTCGCGCGATGCCAGCCATCACCTCGCTCGCGTCGGCAAGCTGTGGGATGGCCTTTGGGCTAACGAATGAGGTTGCCTCGATGGCGGAGAAGCCTGCCGCGCTGAGTAAGTCTATAAAGCGGATTTTGTCGGCGGTGGAGACAACGCCCTGCTCGTTTTGTAGGCCGTCGCGCGGGCCAACCTCCACGACAGTCACATGCGACGGCAGACCGGTAAGTGGTGTGGATGGCATAGATACCGCTCCTTAACGCTCATATCCGTGCGGGTGGGCTTGTCGCCAGCGCCAGGCGCTCTCGATGACACTGGTCAGGTCGTCGAAGTGCGGCGTCCAGCCAAGCTCCGCACGAATGCGCTCCGAGCTTGCAACCGTCGCCGCCTGATCGCCGCTGCGCCTGGGATACTCTTCGACGATGAGTGGCTTACCCGTCACGGCACGCGTCGTCTCGATCACCTCGCGCACGGAGTAGCCCTTGCCGCTGCCCACATTATAAACCCGTAGGCCTATCTCGTCGCGCCCAAGCGCCAGCAGATGCGCCTGGGCAAGGTCGCGCACATGTACGTAGTCGCGGATGGTCGTGCCGTCGGGCGTAGGATAATCAGTGCCGTAGAGGCGAAGCGGCGTACCCTCGGCGACGGCGCGCAGGGCCAGCGGGATTAAGTGCGTTTCAGGTTGGTGGTCTTCGCCGTTGCGCTCGCTGGCCCCCGCCGCGTTGAAGTAGCGCAGCGAGGTACAGACCAGCCCATGCGTTGGAGCATCCCAGCCTAAGATGCGCTCCACCATCAGTTTCGAGTCGCCATAAGGATTGGTGGGCACGACAGGATCATCCTCCTGGATGGGCAGGCGTTCGGGATCGCTATAGACGGCGGCTGTCGAGCTAAAGACAAACCTACGCACGCCTGTATCAATCATCGCGCGGATGACGCTGACGCTGCCAACGACATTGTTCTCGAAAAAGCGGTTGGGGTTTTTGACGGACAGCCCGATCTCGATCAGCGCCGCCATGTGGATGATCGCCTCGATTCGGTGGTCGCGGATTGCCTGGCGCACATGATCTGTATCGGTCACGTCACCCTCGACGACGGGAACGCCAGGGGCAACAGCGTCGTGATGCCCTTTGAGAAAAGAGTCGAACACGACAGGTTCATGCCCGGCTGCCAACAATTCCTCGACAATCACGCTTCCAATATAGCCTGCGCCGCCAGTGACCAGCGTTCGCATGATACCCCATCTTCCTAAACTTTCCCACACGATGTATGGGTAAATAACGCTCCTGAGAACCTTGACGCTTGCGCGCTGACGTCGCTACGATCAGGCGTGATGGCGCGTGATGCGATATATCGCATCGTCAAGTATACGTGGTTGCTGCGCCAGACATACACCAGAATAGATCATAGCGGGCAAAGCTGAGGATTATCCATGCGTCCAAAGGGGCGAACAACGACAAACCAAAGGGATGGAGCAGCGCATACCATCCCCAAAGCGATATATGCCATGCTTGGCGCGCTGGCGCTGATGGCTACGCTGCTGGCTGGCTGCGGCTCAGGGGGAACGCCTTCGAGCGTCGCACAGCCAACGGCCACAGCGACCCCTAAGCCGCCAGTCGTCTACGTGGCGCTGGGCGCCTCCGACGCGGTAGGTGTGGGGGCAAGTGATCCGGCGCATACGGCGTATATCCCCATCATCATCTCGCGCCTGCCGAAGAACTCGTATGCGCTGAACCTCGGCATCAGCGGCGAGACGCTACATAAGGCGCTCACCGACGAACTTCCCTATGCTATCCAGGCGCAGCCGACGCTGATGACGGTCTGGCTGGTTGGCAACGACTTCAGAGATTGCGTTCCGCTACAGCAGTATGGCGCCGACCTTAACACGTTGCTGACGCAATTGCAGACGAAGACACACGCCAAGGTATTCGTGGCAAACGCGCCGGATATGAGCATGCTGCCCGCCATCAAGCAGCAGGCGGCGGAGCAGGGCGGCTTCTGCGGCGTACCCGATTCGCAGGCGGCGATTCGCGGGTTGGTGACGCAGTGGAACAGCGTGATTGACGCAAGCGTAGCGCAGCATGGCGATGTGCTGGTTGACCTCTTCAACACGCCGCTCACGCTGCACCCCGATTATATCTACAGCGACGGCTTCCACCCCTCAGACAAGGGGTATCTGGCGCTGGCGAACCTCTTCTGGTCAGAGATTACCGCGCATGACGCCGTGCCAAAAGCGTAGCCCAAAGCGCAAAGACAAGAGAGCCGATTGGCGCTCATTGACGCTCATGGCGGTTCTCTTGCCGACCGTCGGCTATGACGCCAGGGCGGAGCCAAGCGGCTCCAGCACGCTCAGCAGTTGATTGACCGTGAAGGGCTTGGGCAGCACGCCATCTACCACAAGATCGCGCGAGGCTTCGAGATTGGTCAGCGCCGAGACCAGCACCACTTTATGCTGCGCGCGCATAGCCGGGTCGGCGTCAAGCGCTTCCATCACGCCACGCCCATCCAGCACGGGCATCAAGAGATCGAGCAGGATGACACGCGGGCCGCTTGTCGCCAGAATCGCCAGCGCCTCCTGGCCGTTGACCGCCGTCTCTGTTGGGTAGCCCTCTAACGTGAGGACTTCGATCAGCATCTTGCGAATCTGTGGGTCGTCGTCAACAATCAAAACCGTGGGCGTATGCGCCATAGTAGTTCCCCTCTCGTCCCTTCTTGGCGATTGAAAAATACCGGATGACCACGCAGGCGAACCGCGCCTTGCGGTCTCGCCCTACGCCACTATACGCCACCGGAAGACGTTCCCGCCAGGGGCAAACAAAACGAAAAGCGTGAGCCACGCTGGATGGCGCTTTCCACCCAGATGTCGCCTCCCATCGCCGTAACATACTGGCGGCAGATCCACAGCCCCAGGCCGGTGCCACGCACGGAGGTGGTCAGCGAATGGGTGAGCCGCACAAACTTCTGGAAGAGTTTGGCCTGATCCTCTGACGAAATGCCTGGGCCCTGGTCGCGCACAGTCGTCACCACCCAACGTTCCGCCGTTTGGTTTCCAAGTGTGCGCCCCTGGCTGAGCAGTTCGTTGCGCGAGACCACCTCTGCCGTCAAAAAGCATGGCGACTGTTCGGGTGAGTATTTGAGCGCATTGCTGATCAAATTCGTGAAGATCAGCCTCAGCCGCTCGTCGTCGGCGATGACCTCAAGATTGGGAATGGCGTTTTGGACACGCTCCTTAGCCTCAGGCGATTGTGTGGCTACCGCTTGCGTCGCCATCTCGCGCAGGTTGACCGGGCGCAATGTCACCGGCAACGGTTGATTGTTCATGCGGTTGGCGTCGGCAAGCATGCTAATCATCCCGGCAAGCTGAAGCGTGGCATGATGTATCTCTTCGGCGAATTGACTGAGCTTTGCCTGATCGAGCCGGTGGCCATGCTTGTTGATCAGTGTGACGTAGCCTTCGATTGCAGTGAGCGGCGTGCGGAACTCGTGTGAGACGGTCAGGATAAACTCATCCTTCAGGCGATCCAGCGCCTTGAGGTTGTCATATGCCTGCTGCAATTCCTGGTAGAGCAAGGCGTTGTTGATTGCTGTGGCGCCCTGGCTGACCAGCGCCTGGAGCGGGCCGATCTCATTGGGCTGGAAGTGGTAACGCATGCCAGGCGTGAAGACAAACATTGCGCCAATGACACGCTCTTGCGAGGCGATGGGAAAAGCTAGGCATGACTCTATGCGCTGGCGCCGTAGGAGGTTGCCTACCTCGCTTTGGTCATCCCATTCCTCGGTAAGGTCATCCATCAGGTGGAACGCCTCGACGGTGAAGGCGTCATCTAGGCCTCGCCAACTCACAGGAATGCGCACGCCCTTCACCTCAATCCCTTGTTTGCGCGCCTCCATGTTCGTTGTCTGGCCGATCCACGCCTGCTGCTTCTCATCCAGCAGGAAGACCAGGCACACCTCGGCCCTGGTGAGCAAAGCGGCCTGATCGGCAAGGTGTTCGAGGGTACGATTCACATCAAGCGAGGCGTTCAGCGTCAACAGAGCGTTGCTCATCATGGAAAGCAGATGCGCGCTCGCGCGGCTCTGATCAATGGTGCGTTGCATCTCACCCGACAGCCGCGCGTTTTCAATCACCAGGGCCGTCGCTTTGGCCAGCGTCTCGAAGATATGCGCGCGTTCTCTGCTATAGACGCCCCTGAGTGGGCTGGCTACTACCAACGCGCCAATGCGGTTATGGCCGATCATCAGCGGCGCCGCCAGCAATGACCCGACCGGCAGATCACCTCCCCAACCGAGTAGGATTGGCCCGTCCATATACGACTGATACGCCTGCTGCGCCGACTGACTGTGGCTTGCGGGGCGGGTGATGCGCTTGCTGCGGGCGCCTTCCTGTTGCGCCTCCCCTGAGGGAGCGTGATGCGCGCCAGGAAGGATAGCCACGCGCCCCTGCTCAATCATCTGCCACCAGGGAAGGTTTTTGACTGCCGAGACTAGCTGCATGGGAACCGGCTGGCCGTCGCGTTCGGCGAATTCGAGCGATACATCATTGCGCTGGTCGAGCAGTACCCCAAAGGTTGGTGCGGCGACCAGATGGCGAACGATGTCGCGCAGCCGCGCATAGAAGTCGGAAAGCTGCCTGAAGTTGACGCCAATATCATGAAATGCTTCGAGCAATTCTACCTGGCTCTGATAGTGGTGCGCCGTCTCGGCCTGGCGCAGCGCGCGGGCGATGCGGTCGGCGTGCAGGGGCAACACCTCAAGTTCGCGCTGGGTAAAGTGGCGTGCGGGGTCGTTACGATAGAGCGAGAGCACCCCCATGAGATCGGTTGGGGGTCTGCTGGCAAGGGAGGCGCTGAGCGAGCCGGGGCGGAAGATGGGAACGGCGATGCGCCAGGCTGCGTCGAGCCAGTCAGGCTCGTCAATTGCGGCGGCCTCATGCTGCGCCTGGCGATAGTTTTCCCCGTGCATCACCAGCGGATGCCCCTCGCGCCAGGCAAGGCCGATGAAGCCTTCGCCCAGGCGAAACGAACGCTCAGGAGGGCGCATCTGCGCGGCTGGCAATGCCTGCGTAGACTGTTGGTCGAGTTCGGTGAAATCATCGGCGCTGCCTGGCTGCGACGCCGCAAAGACCATCCCCGCCATGCCGGGGCGGCTCGGCGGATTTGGCAGACCTGCCTGTTGCATCTGTTGCATCCAGGTGGGCTGCGACGGACGCGAAGGTGTCCCTTTGGCGCCTGCCAAAGCATTGCCCGAAGCCGCAGGTAGAGAGCGAGCGCGATGGTCGCGCTGATAATGCACCCGGACGATCATCCGCTGGCCATCGTTTGAGAGCGTCGCCAGTTCACCGCCATCCGCGTAGGCGAGCGCAATCGCGCTTTCAAGCGCCTCAGCGTAGACTGCGCGCAGCGATGGGCGCGGCGCCCCATGTTCCACACCTGGCCTGGAAACCTCATGGGCATCAGAGTGTGCGACTGGTGGGGCTACCTCATCCTGCTCGATTAGCGGTATTTGTGTTTGATCGGGCAGGTGAAGGAGCGGCGTCTCAGACCCATCTTCTGCGTCGTCGGACAGCACGGCGCCCGGCTCACTCTCTGCCAGCGCGGGACGCCACGCGCCCTGTTGGGAGGATGAGGGATGATCGGGCGGAAAAGCAGACGCCTGAGACATGGATCGGTATCCTCGCGTGATCGCTACTGTTCTGTTGCTACTGTTTGCTCACCGATGATCGGGAACATCTCAGAAAAGCATACCACAAGAGACAAGCGCGCATGGAAGGTGATGTCGGCGTGCTCGCGCTTCAGGAGCAGGAGAGCTAGCGATCAGCGGGAACGAGCGCGTATATCAGCGTATCGGTGAGAACGCCATCATAGGCGCGTTTCTCGTTGCGCAATCTGCCTTCGAGGCGAAAGCCCACACGCTCAGCCACTGAGGCGCTTCGGGTGTTGCGCACGTCGCAGAGCAGGGCGACCCGCTCGCCTGTAATCCTGTGAAGAGGTAGTCCACGGCGATGGATAGCGCCTCGGCCATATAGCCCTTGCCTTCATAGCCGAAACGCGGCCAATAGCCCAGTGTGAACGAGGGGATGTTCCAGTCAATGGTGTGGATATGCAGCTCACCAACCAGCATGCCTCTTGGATGCAGGCGTAATCCATAATCCAGTCCAATGCGCGCTTCCCATTGCTCCTCATCGCGCGCCAGGTGATCGCGCGCCAGGTGATCGCGCGCGGCTTCCAACGAGAGGATGCGCTCATGAAAGCCAAGCCAGGGGCGCAGTCGTGGGCGCGACTCCGTAAGCGCGGCCAGCAACTCTTCTGTGTCGGCAATACGATTGTTGAGTAGCGTCGCGAAAGGGTTTGTCTTGTGCCATCTAGCAAAGATCGCCAGCGTATCGAGATTCCAACGGAGTTGTACGACCGGCTGAAACTGATTGCCGACAGCGAGGAGCGAACGCTGACCAGCATTGTGCAAGACCTGTTGCGCCTGGGATTGTCGAACTATCAACCTGTCTGGGCGTTTCGCCATTACATGAGCCGACTTGATGAACCGGCGCAGCGGGCGCTTGCCCTTGCCAGGGAGGAAGCAAAGCGCCTCAACAACAATTTTGTAGGAACCGAGCATCTGCTGCTGGCAATCGAGCGAGAGGGTGAGGGGCTGGCGGCAGGGATTTTACAGACGCTTGGCGCGCTAGGCAAAGTGCGTGAGTTTACCCTTGCCGAGATGCAACGGCATAAAGCCCAACCTGTACAGTCGAAGCAGCGGGTGGAACAGGCGGCGGAGTAGGCGCGTGCAGCGTGGGTGGCAGGTGGAGGCGGCGGGCGGTTTCAACCGCCCGCCTGCGCCGCCCGTCGCCAATTCACTCGCCCCCCTCACTGCCCCCCACCACCGTTTATCCGCCCTTTCGGCTCACTTCACCGGCTCACCAGCGTCTTCGGGCGCGCTGTGCAGTGTGCGCTCGCGCTCGTAGATGACCATGCCGGGGCCGCCGCCCTTCATGTGGCGCACGTAGCGTTGCTCGGTGTAGTCCACCGGTACACTGCCCGCCAGCCGTGCCTGGCTGTAATACGCCGCAAGCGCCGCCGCAGCATGAAGCGCCTCCGTCGGCGCAGGCCGTCCGCCCGTTTTGAGGATCACATGCGCCCCTGGCACGCCGCGCGCATGCAGCCAGAGGTCGTTTGGCGCGGCCTCATGGAAGGTGACGGTCTCGTTCTGGCGGCTGTTCTTGCCCACCAGCGCGATCAAGCCGCCTGCCAGCCGTCGTCGTAGCGGCGCGCCGCCATCAGGCGCGCGTGAAGATGCGCCTCCCGGCATGCCTGGCTTGCCGCCTTTACCCTGCTTGTTCTTCTTGCCGCCTTGCTTGCGTTGCTCTTTTGCCAGCCGCCGCGCCTCGGCTCCGCCACGGATGTAGCCTGCCTCGGCGATCTCCGCGCGCGCCAATGAAACCTCGGCGGGCGTCTCGGCAAGGGCAAGGTCGGCCTGCAACTGTTCGATGCGCGCAAGCTCAATCTCGTTGGCTTCCAGTTGGGGCGGTATCTGCTCGCCTGCGCGTTGCAGCTTATGATAGCGCGCATAGCGGCGATTGGCGTTCTCCACGGGTGTCAGCCGAGGATCAAGCGCAATCGTGATGGGTGGTTGATCGGTCTCGCCCTGGCCAAAGGGATCGGCGATGGTGAAGCTGCGGCTCCCCGGCGCAATCTCGGTCTGGTACGTCAGCAGGATGTCGGCCTCGGTACGCAATTGCTGCGCCTCGTCGAGCGCGGCAAGCTCGCCCTTCAGCGCCTCGGCCTTGCGCAGGCAGCGGTCGCGTTGCGTCTGCAAGATATGGCGCAGGTCGCCCTTTGCCCCTTCGAGCGCGTTCTGCCATTCGGCGTCCTGGAAGTAGGCGTCCAGCGCGTCGTTCATGCTGCTGGCGGCTTCCAGGCGCATCTCCGGCGCATATTGCTGCGGCTGATAGGGCGCGAAGGCGAACGGCGCGCCCATTGGCCGACCATTACGCAGGGCGGCTGGCGCATAGACCAGCGTGGGGCGCCAGTCATGGGTCGCTTGCAGCGCCGCCAGCGAACGGATTTCCCGCGCGACCTGGCTCCATTGCTCCTGGGTGAAGTCGCTTCTCAGGGGAGCGTCGGGTGCGCCAAGCGCACGCGCGGCCACCTCGCGCCCAACCTCGCGGCTGAATCCGCTGATCTGCGCGGCCAGCAGTCCTGCCAGCGTGGGTGTTTCGCGCCTGGATTTGGGTATTTTGGCAATCTTTGCGGGTTTGTCGGCGCCTTCGTTGGTGGCTTGGGCGAGCGGAGGCGCGTCGCGGCTGGCCAGCGTATCGAGCGCAGCCTCGTCTAGCATGCTTGCCGTCACGTCTGCGCCATCCAAACGGGGGAGCGTTGCGCCATGCAGCGTGCGTGTCTGCGGCGGCGGGTAGCGATACGCCACATGGGGCAGCAGCGCGCGATAGCCGTTGACCTCCACGCTGACGGGGCGAAGCGCGCCCAGGATGATCGCGTTGGCGTCGGTCAGTGTCGCGTTGCTGTAGCGCCCCATGACCTCGACGATCAGCCAGGTTGCGGCCACACCCTCGGCCACTTCGGCGCCGCGCCCAAAGCCAAGTTCGATGACACGCTCCCAGCGCGGCTGGCGTATCGCGGCGATACGCGCGCCTTCGAGGTGTTTGCGCAGCAGCATGACGAACGCTGGTGGTTCGGCGCTGAGCTTGCGTGGTTTGGTGTTGGTCAGATGAATGCGTGCAAGTTGGGGGTGGGTGGAGATCATCAGCCAACGGTTACGTCCGCCGCCCCAGAGTTGCAGCGCGATGGCGTGCGGCGTTGGCTGGATTACCTCGTCCACCCGCGCGCCACGTAGCTCACGCTCGAACTCGTCGGCCAGCGCCGCCAATGTCAGCGCGTCTACCTGCATTGCTACCCCCACCCTTCCCTTATGCGCCGCATTGCCTGCATCTCTGCATCTCTATTCGACTGATCTGCCAGGATGTTGTATAACTTTTTAACAAGCCGTGTTTTGTGCGACCACAGAGCAATTCAGTATAACACGCGATGGCATACGATGGCAGGCAATGCGCGGGGCGAACGCCACCAGGAGAGACAGTACCCATGATACAAGACGGACGCGAGACATCCACCCCAGGCATGGCGCCGCCCTCGGCTTCCGGCGCGCATCATGTCGTCTCCGATACGCCAGGCGCCTCAGTGATCGTACGGCATGCGCCCTTGCTGATCGTCCTGTCGGGTCCATCGGGCGTGGGCAAGACGACGCTGACAAAGGCACTGCTGGCGCAGGGCTGGCAGGGCTACGTCATGGTGACGGTCACAACCCGCCGCCAACGACTGGGTGAGGTGGATGGCGTGCATTATCACTTCCGCACGGAAGAGGAGTTCCAGGAGTTGATCGCACGCGATGAATTGCTCGAACGGGCGGAGGTGCATGGTAACTGGTACGGCGTGCCTGCGCGCCCGTTGCGCGAACGGCTGGCTATCGGACAAGATGTCTTGCTGACGATTGATCCACAAGGGGCGCAAACGATACGCACACGCACAAAGGGCGGCGTCTATATCTTTCTCGCGCCGGAATCGCTCAGCGAATTGGTCGCCCGGCTGGATGCGCGCAACCTCGATAGCCCGGAACAACGCACGCTACGCCTGCTCAACGCCGAGCGTGAGATGGCCCAGATGGATCGCTACGACTATGTGATCATCAATCGCCAGGGACAGTTCGATGCGGCTGTTGAACAGATCAAGGCGATCATCACCGCCGAGCATTGCCGGGTGAATCCACGCATCGTCGAGGTGTGACCTATCCCCTTGCCCCTTCCCATACATGGGAAGGGGATGATGTCTATGAGAATCATTCCCCATTTTTCCCATACAGTTGCCAATCTGTGTTGATGGCGATACGATAGCGCACGACAACGACATATGAGTATGCGCGTATCTGTCGTTTGAGCTTACTCTGGCGCGTTCTGCGTCCATTTGGAAGGCTTGGCAGGTGGCATGGTGTTTGTGCGCGGGTAGCTGTTTTCCCACGACGCGGGCATGTCTGGCATTTCGGGCATATCGAGCATCTGTCGCGTGCGCTGGTGTGGGGCCATAACGGGTAACGGGGGGGTAATGTAAGGATGGGAAGGGACTCACGCGGGTCGTATGATGATGAGCGAGACTCAGGTCGCCACAGGTCATATGATGACAACAGGTATGATGAGTACGCTGGTGGCTCGGGGCGTTCGAGCCGAAGCGGGCGAAGTGGCGCCGGTCGGAGTCGTGATGGCTACGATGACTATGACGGCTATGACGACTACGATGGAGCGCGGGATGACGAGGCGCCACGCCGCAGGGCCAGTCGCTCCAGCATGGATGGGCAGGGAGATCGCAGCGGCCCGCGTTCGCTTCCGCCACGCAGCTCACGCAACGGTTCATCCGATCCCTATGATGACGCGCCACCGATCCGTCGTTCCCGGCCAAGTGATCCACATGAGCAGTCGGGGACGCTACGCTCAGGCGGGTCGTATGGCGCGGATGGCCGTCCATCAGGACGATTGAGCCGTGGCGAAGACCCATCTGTGCGCGGGTCTGTGCCGCAGTCGCGCCGCACAATGGCGCAGATGGCGCGTGACCTCTCACGCACGATGTCGCGCCAGTTGGGCGCTGTGATGGAGACGGCGCGGCGTGCGGCGCGCAACGCCGGACGTGGCGGCCAGGGCTATCGCGATGTTCCCAGCCGGGCAAGCGGCGCGGGCATGGCGCTCTCGGCGTCGGGCAGGCGGCTGGCGGTCGCAGGCGGTGGCGACGAAAGCGTGACGGGCGCTCTGGCGATTGCGCGCTATCGGCGCTCGCGGATTCGTCTGCGCGCGCGTAAGTGGCGCCTGGGGCGCATGCGCGCGCATCCCATTGGCTTTGCCATTGGGGTAGGCGTCACTATTGCGCTGCTGATCTCGCTCATCGGCGGGACGGGCGCTGGAGCGGTCTACGCCGTCAGCTACTATCAGCAGCACATCCTCGATATTGACTCGCTCTATAACCTGCAAGACGCGCAGAGCACAGTCATCTACGACCGCAACGGAAACGTGATCTATCGCGCCTCTGCGGGTATCGGTGGCCAGAATATCTACGTGCCGCTCAGTCAGATTGGCTCGCTGCTGCAAAAGGCAACGATTGACATTGAAGACCACACCTTTTACTCGCAGAGCAACATCGGCATTGACTTCACCAGCACGGGCCGCGCGTTGCTTGCCGACGCCACCAGCGGCGGCGCGGCGCAGGGCGGCTCGACGATCACCCAGCAGTTGGTGAAGAATGCGATTCTGCACGACCCGACAAAGGCGTTTCAGCGCAAGATCAACGAGGCGATCATCGCTGTCGGCATGACGGTGACGGGGCGCTACACCAAGGCGCAAATCCTTGAGATGTACCTCAACTCGATTGATTACGGTGATCAGAACATTGGCATTGAGGCGGCGGCTGAGAACTACTTTGGACTATATCCTCAAAAAAACCCAGGTACAGGCGTGACACTCACCGGCGCTCAGCAGCTTGACCTGGCCGAGGCGGCCATGCTGGCCGGTATACCAAACGCGCCTAGCCAGTACCAGCCCAATGTGTATTCCTGCGCTGGTAAGCCCTTGCCTGCTCCCAATGGTTATGTGCTGCATAACGATGGCACGTCTTCTCGTGCCCCGAAACTCGACCTGAACGCCAAGCCGCCATGTCCATCCAGCGCGTGGGCGAGTCCGTGCGTCAAGGGGCAAGATCCGCGAAATCTCAACTGCACGCTTGACTACAACTACGACTTTACGACGATGGGCCATGAGTGGCTGGTCTATCGCCGCACTGAGGCTGTGCTGAACGCAATGCAGCAGTGGGGCGACATCACGCAGAAGCAGCATGATGATGCGCTGAACGAGGTGTATGATCTCCTGCTTTACCACCGCATCACGTCATGGCAGTACGTCGGGAACAACTTCAACCATATCACCGACCTCGCGCCGCACTTCGTGGATTACCTGAAAGGGTATCTCTACGATAACTTTGGCATCGAGAATCCGTTGCAGTCGGGGCTGAAGATTTACACGACGCTCGACCTCAACCTGCAAAACTACGCTCAGGTGCGCGCGGCGTACTATATTAACGGTGACCCACGCCAGGGCAACACGTTCAACATCCCCTGGGGCGACTATATCTGTGGGTATGGTGGCGCGGCGGCTGATACACCTTGTGTCGGCGTTCCTGCGCTCTCTACTCCTCAAAACGGGAGCAATGTGCATAACGCGGCGGTGGTGGCGATTGACGCGCATACCGGCGGCATCCTGGCGATGGTCGGCTCGGTGGACTACACCAGCACCGATCCGCACGTGTTGGGCTATAACAACCTTGCCACGTCACCCTACCGCTCGATGGGGTCGTCCACCAAGCCGCTGGTCTATACGACCGCCTTCCAGATGGGGTGGAATCCAGGGATTATGATGCAGGATGCGCCGATCTGCTTCCCTGGCACCTACCAGGCGAATCAGTTCACCAATACGTTCGCCCCCAACTGCAAAGACTGGTATTCGCCGACGAACTTCGAGCAAGATAGTTTCTCCGGCAAGATTCCCTTACGCTATGGGCTGGCGAACTCGCTGAACATCCCGGCGACCGAGGCGCTTGCGTTTGTTGGCGATTCGCCTACCACTTCGTCAACCTTCATCGCCGCTGTCCGTCGGCTTGGTATCAATAGCGTGACGGCCAACGCAATGGGACCATCCACAGCGCTTGGCGCGCAGGATATTTCGCTGCTCGATCTGACCGGCGCCTATCAGGCCTTCGCCGACAATGGCAAGCATGTGCCGTATCGTGCGGTGCTGGCCATCGAAAGCCCGACGGGCAGGCCGCTGTGGGTGGCGCCACCGCCACAAGCCGCACAGGTGATCAGCCCACAGGCAGACTACATGCTCACCTCTATCCTGACCGATCAGCAGGCGCGCATCCCTGACTTCAACTCGCCTAACCCGTTGGAGTTCAACGATCCGAACCTGGGGCTGACCGAAGCCATTCAGAACGAACTCAATTGGGAGGGAACGACAACCGATCCGACAAAGAACGGCTATTTAGGCGGCTATGCGGACAATCTCGATTTCCCGGCTGTCGCTGCCAAGACGGGTACCTCGCAAGGCATAACCGGCCCGCGCGACATCGTGACCATGGGCTACTCGCCCTATCTGGCGCTTGGCGTCTGGGCGGGCAACACCGATCCCAACGACGACCTTGGCCAGAACATCATTGGTATCGCGGGCGCCGGTTACATCTTCCATGACGTAATGGCCTGGGCCATCGTCCACTACCACTGGCCACAAGGTGTGCAGTTTCCCATTCCACAGGGCATGGCGCTTGGGCAGTTCAACTGCACAACTGGTCTGGCCCCGTACAAGGATCAGAAAAAGATCGAGGCGTGCCCAGAGGTTCCGGGAATCGCCGAACCCGTCTGTCCGCAAAAGTACCCGCTCTGTGCTACTCGTATGTACAGCGGGAACAATACGCGCATAGACGAAGATTGGTATATCCAGGGGCAGCAGTGGCTGGAGTCGTGACGAGGGTGGCCCCACCCCAAGCCCCTCCCCGCTGCGGCGGGAGAGGGGCTTTTTGTCAGCGCGTGAACGCGCGCCTCGAGGCCTCCGGCTACAAAGGCTACCTAGAGAGCAGACGGTGTGGCTTCAATCTCGCCATGTTATTTCTCCCTCCCCATCTATTTGGGCAGGTGAACAGGAATGGCAGCGCCTGAGTGGCTGCGAGCATTCCCCTTCCCATCAATGGGAAGGGGGCCAGGGGATAGGTTAGCGGCGAACCACCTGCGGGCGCGGGGCGGCGAAGATGCGTACCAGCGTCAGCACGCCGATGAACGCCGAGGCGCCGAAGTACATCGCGCTGGCCCACGGCTGGCCGGTGTCGCTGCCCGCCAGCAAGCCATGCGCCGTCACCAGCACAAACACTGCGAAGCTGACATAGTGGAGCCTGCGCCAGAACGTATACGATATCCTGCGGCGCAGCCATGAAGTTGCCAGCACTATTGCCATCGCATAGAGCGCCAGCACGCCAAGCGCCACAGGAAGCTCTTTATATGGCTCATTGAAAGGAATGAGCAGGTTCGCCAGCGAGAAGGGCAGGTAGGAATCGAGCACTAATGAGACCAGGTGCAGCGCCAGAAACGCGGCGGTGAGCAGCGCAAGAAACTGATGTGACTCGTCGAGCAACCAGAGGTAGGTTGCGTTGGGGCGACGTTCAGTGCGCGCCATACTGCGGAGCAATCCTAGGCCGACGGTTCCCGTCAGCGTTACATAACACGAAATGGCGGCGGCGCGAGTCACATACCACATCGTCGGATTCGAAGTGGCTGTCGTGACTGTGGCGAGCGTGGTGGATGCAATCATTTGTTGTCTCCTTTGCGGTTGGTATATATGAAGCAGGAACAGGCTCAGATGCGCTCGGTGGCCCAGGCGTCAAGATAGCTCTGGAAATTGCGTGAATGACTGATGGAGCCGGTTCCGAAGGTGAGCAGGAGCGCGACGGGGTAGTCGGCTGGCAGCGTCTTCGCTTGCGGGCCAAGCGGATGAGTGGCATGATCCCAGGCGGCGTTCACCTTGCCGATTGCGCGTTGCGCGCCCCGCAGCAGCGCCAGTTTTGCGGCCACCTCGGCCTGCGTCGCGGTGGGAGCGAGCGCCGTCGCCGTGGCGATCAGCGGCTCCTTCTCCTCGGCGTCGGCTGGTCTGCTGGAAGTTTCCTCATCGGCCATCCACAGGCGAGCGGGCCGTCCGGTGCGCGGATCGAGCAGGTGATGCTGGCGGGCGCCGCCGCGCAGCCACCAGCGACGCACCGCCCCCGATGTAGCAAGACCACCCTGGCTGAAGGTCAGCGTCTCCACATAGGCTGGCTCTGCTGAACCGGTCAGGGCGCCGTCGCCACGCGGATCACGGACGCCCACCGTCCAGCCCTGACCATATTGTGGGCCGCCCTGCGCTCGCAGATCGCCGCCCACATTGATCAACACGCCGGGGAAGCCAGCGCAGTAGCGTTCGAAGGCGACATCAGCCGCCCAGCCCTTCGCAATGCCGCCCAGGTCGAGCGCGACGCCCTCAGGCAGGCGTATCCGCCGCCGCAGGTGATCCAGTTCGATAGCTTGCCATGCGCCGCGCATCATTGTAGGCAACGGCGCGCTGCTCCCCACCTCGCGATGGGCGATCTGCGCGAAATCGCAATCGTAGCCAAGCGCCTCGATCTGCCGAAGCAGGGTTGGGTCGAAGAGACCACCACTGGCCTGCGCCGCCGCCAGCGCGATCTCCACCGCCGTGAAGAGCGTCTCTGAGGCGGCGAACCAGCCTCCCGCTGAGCGATTGAGCAGGCTGATCTCGCTGCCGGGGTCGAAGCGCGAGAGGCGCGCGTTGACCTCTTCGAGCCAGGTCATACACTGCACGGCAGCCGCTTGCGTGCGCTCCAGCCAGGCGTCCGGCATGGCGATCTGCACACTAACCGTCGTGCCCATCATTGGACGCTCCACCGCGATGATCTTGCGTGGCTGTCTGCGTAGCGCCTCATCAGGCGTGAAGACGACGGCCGGTTGATGACTGGGCGCATCGAGCGGGCGCCCAAACACCGTCGGCGCCTCAGGAAGTGTCGCCGCCATCTCAGGATACTCCCGTATTGGTGTTGGGTGTCGCCTGATTTGTCGCGCCCGTGTTGGAACCACTGTTGGAACTGCTCGATGTGCTGGAGCCGCTTGGCGTGGTATTGGAGCCATTGGAGCCGTTGGAACTGCCGGACGACGTGGAACTGCCGCTGGTGGTCGTGGTGGTCGAAGCTGCGCTGGCCGTCGGCTTGTGATTGGTCAGCATCCATGCGCCTGTGAAGACTGCCAGCGAGGCGGCCACCAGCGCCCAGCGAAGCGCCTTGCGTGGGCGTGCGACGGGCGCCTGTGGCGAGGGCAGGGCGGCTGCGGCGGCCACTTTGCGTCCCGCCCCTGCGATGGTGACATCGCCAAGCGGGCGCGCCACGCAGCTCAAAACCTCGCCAGCCGCGCGTTGCGCCTGCGTCAGCCCGCTATCTGCGCCACGGTTTACCTGTCCGGCCACCAGACGCAGTTTGCAGGTGGCGCATATCCCTGTGCGACAGTTGAACGGCGGGCGATAGCCGTTGCGCTCCAGGGCTTCGAGCAACGTCTCATGCGAACTGGCGGTGAGGACGGCGCCGCTCTCGGCCAGGCGAACGCGGACAGTGGCGGACGGGATGGCGCTCAGGCGAATGGAGGCGGCGCTCTCGCGACGCATCTCGCCGAAGCTCTCGGAATGGAACTGCGCCACAGGCACGCCGCGTTGAAGCAGCAGATGCTCCATCGTGCGCTTCAGGCGATCCGAGCCACACACAAACCAATGCGCTGTAGAGGTTGAATGACCAACCGACGCTAGAATGCGCTCCGCCGACATGCGATTGCCATGCGAGGAGATATAATGCCATTGGGTCAACCACTGACGCTGTGGGTCGAGCGTGGAGAGCGCGCGGCCATAGATGGCGTCGTCGGGCGAGCGGTAGGCGTAGTGAAGCTGGACTTGCAGACGCAGCGAAGGCGCCACCTTCGCCAGCGCCCGCAGCATCCCCATGATCGGCGTGATGCCGCTGCCCGTGGCGACGAAGACCAGCGTACTCCCTGGCGCCAGGCGCGAGGGTAGGGTGAAAGAGCCGAGCGGCGCGCTGCACTGGAACGTGGCGCCGATCTGCGCGTTGGCGTAGAGATAGTTCGATGCGGCGCCGCCCTCCTGCCGCTTGATGGTGATCTCCCAGGGGGAATCGGGGCTACCGTCGCCACAGAGCGAGTACGAGCGGTAGATCAATCCGCGTGGGCTTGGCAGCGCCAGTGTGATGAATTGTCCCGGCCGATAGGGCACGGGCGGGCGCTGTGAACCTGGCAGCGCCAGCCAGATCGTAATGGCGTCCTGTGCGGCCTGCGCGCGGCCCACCACCTGCGCGGCAAACCACCCTGGCGGCGTCTGCTGAACCTGTGGCGCGCGTTGGGCGTTGGGCGCTGGGATGGCGGCGGATGACCGCATGGGATGTAGTGCCCCGTGCGCGGTTCCTCGTGGAGTGGGCGCCATAGAATAACCTGCTTTCCTCGGGAGCCGTCGTGCCGCTCCTTCTGCTGTGTTGACTCTCATCCGCGCCAGACGTTTTCAAGCCTGTTGTCAGGATACATTGCTCTCAGGATGTTCACCAGTGAACATGCCACTTATTAGTGTGTACGGCGCGCGTTGCGGGAGGTTGAGTGGTGTCGCCAGATGGTAAAGAGTGTGGTATCTTTTCCAACGAAGCACGAACCGCTCATGTTCCCGATGTTTCATGTTTCCCATCATACGCCCTATAGATAAAAAAACCATGAGCGTTTCGCATAAAAATGATGAGAAATGGCGTGTTGGTGTTTCGCTTATGTGCTTATGTGGATTATGTCATCTCGTGACCAATGTTTTAGAAGTTTCTGAACATTCAGTATTGACAAAAATTTCTGAATGTTGTATGCTCATTCCTGGGTACAGAAGTTGCAAAGTACCCTGCCAACCAAAAGGCAATACCAAGACCAACAACACAGTATGGCGCGCAAGCAGGCGTGGGCAGACAACGGAGGGCAAGAATGGCGGATCCACTGGCGCTGACTCCTGGCATGCAAGAGTTTATCGAAAACATGGGGCTTTTCTTTGAACGCTTCGATCTGCCGCGCATCGCCGGACGTATTCTGGGTCTGTTGCTGCTTGCCAGCCGCCCGCTGACGCTTGACGACATGGCTGACGCCTTGCAGGTCTCGCGCGCCTCCGCGTCCACCAACGCCCGGATGGCAGTGGCGTTTGGGATGGCAGAGCAGGTTGGCGTGCCGGGGGATCGGCGCGACTACTACCGCTGGCCGGACGACGGCTGGGGCACTCAGCTCAACCTCAACATTGAAGCCTTGAAGGCTATCGCCGCCATCGTCAATCGTGGGTTGGATGCGCTGACCCCAGATGATGACGTGGCGCGTGTACGTCTCGAAGAAGCCCGCGAGTTTTGCGCCTTTTTAGACGCCGAAATGAAAGGCATGCTCGAACGCTGGGGCGTCTATCGTCGTCAGCTTCGGCAGGAGAGTTCCGGCGCCAGCGAACCAATGACCGGCACAGACGCTTGAAACCGTTGTTCGACTGTTGTTCGATTCTCATGTGATGGTGTGTGGGCCAGCTTGCCCAGCGCCAGGAGCAGAAACGTATGGCTGCGATTGTGGCCACCAACGCTTTGACGAAACACTACGGCTCCAGCCGCGGCATCATTGATGTGACCTTTGCCATTGAAGAAGGCGAGGTCTTTGGCTTCCTCGGCCCCAACGGAGCGGGTAAAACGACCACCATCCGCTCGCTGATGGGCATGCTCCGTCCCACATCGGGCACGGCGACCATCAATGGCCTCGATTGCTGGAGCCAGTCTACCGAGGTTCACCGACTGGTGGGCTACCTCCCCGGCGAGTTCTCGTTTGATCCCAAACTCACCGGCGCGCAGATCATCGAATACCTTGCGCACCTGCGCGGCGGCGTTGATCAGAACTACACGCGACAACTGATCGAACGACTCGAACTCGATCCCAGCAAACGTTTCCGCGAGTATTCGCGCGGCAACAAGCAAAAGGTGGGCCTGGTACAGGCGTTTATGGCAAAGCCACGCCTGCTGATCCTCGACGAGCCAACCAGCGGCCTCGATCCACTCAATCAGCAAGAGTTTTACAAGCTAGTCGCCGAGACACGCGCCGACGGGCGCACTATTTTCCTCTCCTCACACATCCTGCCGGAGGTGGAGCATACCTGCGACCGCGTGGGCATCATCCGCGAGGGGCGATTGGTAAAAGTTGACGAGGTGGCCAACCTCAGGGATTTGCGCCAGCATGCGCTCGACATTCGCTTCCCCGGCAAGGCCGACGCCGCCTGGTTTGCCAATCTGCCGGATGTCACCTCCGCCACGACGCCAGAGCCAAACGTCGTTCGCGTAAACGCCCATGGCGAGATTCCCGATGTATTAAAGGCGGCGGCGGAGCATGGAGCCATCGCCATTGAATCGCACGAGCCAAGCCTGGAAGACATCTTCCTGCGCTTCTACGGCCCTGACGGCGGCGCGCCGGCGGCGCAGCAAGCCGCCTCGGTTCGGAGCTAACAGAAAGGCTGGAGGCAACAATGGCAACCGGAACTGTCTCGCAGACACCAGCACAAACGTGGGAAACGCCGAAAGCCGTCAAGGCGATTAAATCGCTGAAAACATCAGGCTCCTTCTGGTTTGGCTCCGTCTTTACCAAATCGCTGCGCCAGGCGCGCACACCAATTCTGGCGTGGGGCATCGGCATGGGCTTCCTGACCTATGTTGTGTATGCGGCGCTCAAGAGTGTGCTGGGTACTCCGGCGACGGCGAACGCAGCGCAGCAGCTTGCAGAGAGCTTCCGTTTCTTCGGCGATCCCGTGGCGGTGGGGACGCCAGGCGGCTACTTCACCTGGAAGTATGGGCCGTTCATCCCGCTGATGGTGGGCATCTGGGCGGTGCTGGCGGGCGCGAACATGACACGCGGCGAAGAAGAGCGCGGGTCGCTCGATCTGCTGCTGGCAGAGCCGATCTCGCGCACACGAGCTCTGGTCGAGAAGATTGGCGCTTTTGCCGTCGCGCTGCTGATCATCGGCTTCTTCATCGCGATAGGGGCGCTGCTTGGCGCAGCCAGCATCAAAACGCCAGTGAGCGTTGGGGATGCGCTGCTAGCAGGATTGAACATCAGCCTGGTGACGTTCTTCTTTGGCATGCTGGCGCTTTTCATCTCGCAGTTCACGCGAACGGGTGGATCAGCGGCCGGATGGGCGGGCGGCCTGATGGCGCTCTCTTTCGTCGTGGATGGTATTGGCCGCGCGATCAACAACGCCGAGTGGCTACGACGTCTCTCGCCCTTGTACTACTATGACCTGAGCAAACCGTTGATTCCCGGCTATGGGACAAACGCGGGCGCGATGATCGTGCTGCTGGCGCTGGGGGTGATTCTGGCGGTGGTCAGTGTGCCGCTCTTTGCCCAGCGCGACCTGGGCGGCATTGCGCTGGCATGGCTCTTCCCCCAGGAAGTAAACAAGCCACGCCTGAGCGTGTCGCAATCGCTGGCAAGCGCCAACCGCGATTTCTCGACACAGAGTGTGGGCCTGCGGGCGCTGGCGGCGCAGGGCGCATCAGCCTTCTGGTGGATCGTCGGGTTGACGGCCTATACTCTGCTGCTCGCCGGAATTACGAAGACGATGATCACGCAGATGAGTTCGTTCTTCAGTTCGCCGCTGCTGGCCAAGTTGTTTAACGGCTCGAATTTGGCGACGAACAACGGCTTCCTCAATTCCCTGGTGTTTAGCCTGTTGCCGGTGGGGATGGTGTTCTTTGCTGTGGTGATGGCGTTTGGCTGGGCAAGCGACCTTGACAACAAGCGCGTTGAGACGACGCTGAGTGCGCCGTTGCCTCGCTGGCGGATGCTGCTCGAACGCTTCGGCGTGGTCGTGCTGTTTAGTGTACTTGCAGCGTTCTTCGTCTGGCTGGGCGTGGTGGTCGCAGCGGTGATGACCGGCCTCTCGATAGATGTCGGCGGGGTCGCCGCCGCCTCGTTCGGCGTATTGCCGTTGGAGTTGATTGCTGCAGGGCTGGTCTATGCGCTGGCAGGGCGCCTCTCGGCGTACACCACGCTGGGCATCGTCGGCGGACTGGTGTTGATCTCCTTCTTCATGTCGTTCCTGAAAGAGCTGCTCAAGCTGCCTGATTGGGCGGAGAACCTTTCGATCTTCCAGCAGTATGGCGCCCCGCTGACCAATGGAATCAACTGGGGCGCAACCATTGTGATGCTGGTGATCACAGTCGCCTTTGTGGTGATTGGCGCCTGGCAGTTTAGCCGGAGCGACGTAAAATAGCCGGTTCACTGCCCTGAGGGTTTGCCTCAAGGTGTGAAGTCTGATACCCTAGAGCGCAAGCGCGAGTGTGCGGTCGAGCCATTCGTGCTTGCGCTCTCTTCACGGCCTGTTTTGTGCAGGCAGAGTGGCTGGAGTGAACCCTCATCGCAAACGCGAAACAAACCGCCGACAAGCATTGAAAACGAGTATCCGATATGGTACGCTGGTGGTATGGTTGTGTAGGTGTGCAGGCGGCGGGCGCTGTTTGTCCTCCCCCGTTGTATTAGCCGCTCCCTGGAGTATGGTTAGAAGCGACGCCGCGTCAGATAGCGATGCGCGTCCGAGAGAGGAGTCTTCCTATGAAGCAATCGCTCAGCGATTTCAAGGCGTTCATTCTGCGTGGGAACCTGGTAGACCTGGCGGTGGCTGTCGTGATCGGCGCCGCATTTAGCGGTGTGATAACGGCGTTTGTCTCCGACATTATCACGCCACTGCTCGGTATCCCTGGCAAGGTAGACTTTTCGTCGGTGTACTTTACGATACACGGCAGCGTCTTCCGCATTGGCCTCTTCATCAATGCGCTGATCGCCTTTGTGATCATCGCGGCAGTACTGTTTTTCTTTGTCATCAAACCGGTAAACGCCCTGTTGGAGCGTTTCAAGCCCACGCCAGAGGCGCCCACCGAGACTAAAGATTGCCCCTACTGCCTCAGTAGCATTCCGGTCAAGGCGACCCGCTGCGCCTTCTGCACCTCGCAACTGACCGATGCGCCAGCCAAGGCTATCTCGACCACCAAGCCCAAACCGTAGAGGTAGGGGACTGGCAGGCGGTTGAAACCGCGCCTACGGGCCTGCGGCCACGAAGTCCGCCTTCGCGGACTGGTGGCCGCCAGCAGGAGAGACTCACAGCCTCTATGGTATTCCCCACAGCCAGTGTCACTTTACTATCACCAGATAGCTTTCAATGAAGGCGATGGCCGGACAGGCGGCGTAGGGTGGGCAGATGAGGCTCCCGGTGAAACTCAATTGCGCCTCGCCGTTGCCCTGCGCCACGAATCGCCAGACGCACGCCTGATGTTGCGCGTCATACCAGCTTTTTGTGTTCAGCGCAACGAGGATATTCGTCTCGCTGAGCGGTTCCAGCATCCATCGCGCCGAGGCGCGCAGGCGAACCTCAAGAACTTGCCCAACCCGCATGCTCACCTTCTGTGCGTAGGGTGGGGTGGGCTGTGAGGTCGGCCGTGGGCCAGGGGTCAACACGATGGGCGTCCCCGGCGCGCGGGGCGTACTCTCTGGCGTCGCGTTCACATAGCTGGTGGCGACGGGGTTCGCCACGCCCGTCGAGACGGCGGTTGGTGGGACTGTGGCGCCGGAGGATGGCGTGGGTGTTGAGGCGCTCGTCTCGTCCGTAACGATGACATTGGCGGGTGGCAGATGCGCAGGCGGATGTTGTGTGTCGCAGCCGTTCAGCGACGGGCTGCCGGGCATAGGCGTGGTTTTAGCTGGCGTGGCGCTGGCATACGACGCGCCCACACCGCCGCATGCCGTGAGGAGCAACGCTAGTAGCGTCAAGAGCAGGCACGCGGAGCCCCTGATGCGCAGTGTTGGAGTGTTCGAGCTGAGAGAAGACATCATAGACAATCGCCTCCTATGGCTCCTATGGTCAAGCTTGCCCCATATATCCCCCCACTCGTAACGCGCTAACACCTCTATTAGTTCCCTAACGCCCTCCATCTCTCAACACAATCTTCTCTACTGGATTGGGTTGAGCAGGGTCATCTGAGAACGAAACGCCGTCTGGGGAAACATGTTCCCAGACGGCGTTGTTTCGCATCCCCTTCGCCAGTGGATACTGGTTCGTGCGGCGCTCAGTCTGTCAGCGCGCACTTCTCAAGGATAGCCGTATTCCCCTGCTTGACAATCTGCCAGACCGTCTCCGGCTGGGAGCCATTGGCCAGGGTAATCCACTGTTGAAGCACGTTGTCGGCGTTGTAGGATGGCGTCAACTGCTGCCAGGTATTTTGCCCCGGCGCCCAGGCGTAATACGCCGCGTCCTGCATCGTCACTGTATAGCTGGCGCCATTTTGGAGCGTCTCCGTCTTCACGATGGTCTTATCGAACAGCATGACAATGGAGCCATCGCTCAGTGTTCCTGTGACGCCCATAGAGAACACTGGCATATCCAGTCCGGAAGGCACACCTTTTTGCGCGGCTTCCTGCCAGGAGTGGCCGTTGTCTACGCTGACGAACACATCGCCAGGCGCGCCCGCTCCTGGGGCAAAGGGCGGAGGCAGAGGAGCGCCGTTGCCCGTCGGCGTCGGAGTGGCGTAGGGCAGGTAGCCGAATTTCATTTCATAGAGAGCAACCTGCCCATTTGCAGAAGACGCCGCCAACAGGTTGTACTCCGCGCCGCTGACATTTGGCTGCGCTGGCGGCGTATTGAAGACGCCTTCGTTTGTCCAGTGGGCGCCGTCGTCGTCGCTGCGCCAGAGGTAGGGGGTATAGGCTTGGCCATCGCCGCTCTTCGCTGTCGCAGGGAGGGAGACGGTGAACAGCGTCGAGCCGGTTGGAGTGGCGACAAATTGCGAGTCTTCCACGGCTTGGCCCTGCGCGGCGATAGCGCTATCCACTGGCTGCCAGGTAAAGCCGCCATCGGCGCTGCCCATCAGACGACCCACCTGCGACGCCTCGCCATTGACATCGGGCTGGGCGAACGCGAAGAGTCGAGTTCCAGCCACCTGCAACGAGCTGCTGAAGTAGACGCTTAGTTTCACATTGTCCACCAGCGAGAGGTGTGTCCAGTGGGCGCCGCCATCGCGGCTGCTGTATTGGAACGTACACGAGTAGCCACCCGACGAGGGGGTTTCCGCAGAAAGCTGGCGCGCATGGCCCAGTGTCATGGCGCCGCCGAGGTTCGACGCCGGGCAGTTGGGATTCGACTGATCGGAACTCTCCGTCAGGATAATAATATGCGGGTCAAGCGGGCTAATGTGTATGTAGCCGTTCAGCGGAAACCCGGCGGGGAAATAACGCGTGGGGAGCGAGATGGTCGTCCATGTCTGCCCACCATCGTCCGAGCGTTGCATCTTCGCGCCGTCCGAACCTATGGTTCGGTAGATCACCTGGACGTTGCTTGGAGCAACCACATAGCCGGTCGCGTTGGTACCTGATTTGAAGGGGAAGCGATTCACCACCTGCCAGTGGCCGTTGGCGCCCAGATAGCGGGTGGCCGGGCCGGTTGAGAGGTGATGGTTTTTGCCACCCAGGGTATAGAACAATGCGCCAAACAGCGCGACGATCAGCACCGCCGCCGCCAGGGCGCTCACCCCTTGAATGAGTCGGCGGCGCGGGTGGGCTTGTGGACGACGTGCGGATGGCGCAACAGCGATGTAGCCGCTGTCATCCTGCATATAGGAGCCAGGCGCTCCTTGTGGCCCGCGTTGGGTATCGAATGGGTTCTCCTGCTCGTAATTGGGCGTCATGCGAACCTCTTTTTCACTACGAATGGTAGGTGTGTCGAAAGTCTCGACCATATGTGGCGCCGCCGGAACGTCTGGCGTAGCGCGCTCATCGAGATCGGGTTGAGCGTCGAACGCGGCGACACGGCTGGCGATTGACTGAAAGGAAAGGAAGGGCGCGACCCCCGTTGGAACCGCATAAGCGCGGCGCAAGGCGTTTTCGGTCGCCTCATACGTCGCAAGCTGGGCCTGGCACGAGGCGCATCTTGCAACATGAGCGCGCAGCGCGTTCATACCGTCCTCGCCAAGCGGCTTACTGCCGTTCAGGCCAACAACGTCGTGCTGCGCATCCGCCAATGGAGTGGATGTGGTCAGCAGCGGCAGCCAGTCGGCGAAGCGCACGCAGTCCGGCCCTGGGCGTGGGATGTTTGCTTCCCAGGTGTGCTCTGTCATGAGCGTGGCTCCTCTCTGGCTGTTGGCGAGCTAGATTGCAATGCGACTGGCGTATTGCCGATGACGCTGATATGGGTGTCGGCGTTCTGCGCGAGGTAACGCTCGCGCAGGCGCTGCTTGGCGCGGCTCAGCCGCTTTTTTGCGGCTGACGGCGTGGCGTCGATCACCTGAGCAATCTCCGCCGTGGTGAAGCCGTGCACCACGCTCAACAGCAGCGTGGCGACGTCTTCCGGGGCAAGCGTGGCCAGCGCCGCGCCAAGCGCCTGCCCCTCGATCACCTGATCCTCGAACGACTCGGTGAATGGCTCGTTGAACGCCGTGGAAGAACTTCCGTGCTGTCCACCGTGTTCGGGCGGGCCGGGCGATGCGCCTGACTGTGCGCCGACAACTCCCTCTGCTTGCGCATCGAGCGATTCCCATTGGATGAGGTTGCGCCTGCGTAATGCGGAGACGGCGCGTTGGTACGCCGTGTGAAAGAGCCAGCGCCGGATTGCGTCGTCGTCGGGCCGTGTCTGGGTCTGCGCTGTGACGAACGGCGGAGCCGCACGCAAGGCGGCGCGCCAGGCGTCGCAGAACACATCTTGCGTGAGGTCGCGCGCATGTTCGTCGTTGCGCACGAAGCCACGCAGAAAGGCATAGAGCGGCCACTGATAGCGGTTGAGTAGATCAGTGAACGCAGCCTCACCCAGCGGCTCGCTTTCGATGCTTTCCCATGGCGCTGGCCGCGCGGGGGAACGTGAGACGCCGAACGGCCCGGACGGATTCCGCGACGCATCACGCATGGCGTAGCCTTTCGATGTAGTCGGTGTAACGGATGACATGGCCTATTCCTGTGGCTCCGCCCGCGCCACGTCTGCGGGCCGAGGCAGGGTATATCACAACGCTCAGAGGGGGTCGCGCGCCTCCCTACTGTGGCTACCGCACGAGGACGCCACAGGGGGACATAGATAGGCGCCTGTCGCCTGTAGCATTTTCTCCTATGGAGTACAACGTTATGTCGTTATGTCGTGCGGAAAGGTTTTGATGAGAAGTCATTAGTGATTGTGCTGGTATCATCATTTGACAATGAGGCATGCGGCGGGGTATACTTGTGGGGTAAGGCGCTCTTCGAGAGGAGCGCGCCGTATGGTGACCGTAGCTCAACTGGCAGAGCGTCAGATTGTGGCTCTGAAGGTCGCGGGTTCGAGCCCCGTCGGTCACCCCTATTTCCACTAAAATGCCCTGAACGCTGATGTTATCGGCGCGCAGGGCGTTGGCATATCTATGTTCTTGTGAGGCTCTGGGAGCTCGGTTTATAGTAGAAATAAGAAATACTGGCTGATTATCCACACCTCACCCGTGAGGAGATCCTCATTACCATCGCTTACGCTGCCCAACTTGTTCACGTCCAGCGCTAGGGCATTCTTGATATAGTGGCATTAACTTGATCAACAGCCACCTTATGCAGGATCGGCAGGCTACGCCATCGCCCACTTCTCGCGGTAGTCGGGGATGTAGACCATCGCCAGCGCGTCGAGCGCTCGCGAGGTCAGCCGGGTCAGCCGCGCCATGTTCTCCTCGTCCTCGGCAGTGAACTTGCCCTCGTAGCGATCCGACGCCTGAATCAGGCCGTAGTTCAGACCATCCGTGCCAATGAGCGGGACGGCGAGCCAGCCACGCATGGGGGGATGCTGGCCCTGTTGCGTCCCAAATTTCTTCCACGCGGGATGCGCTCCAAGTTCGGCTTGCGTCAGGCGCATTGGCCTGTTGACCTGGGTAATGTAGGCATCGTAAAAGCGTTTGAGTTCGGGGCGCTCGGTCTCTTGAATAGTCGTGCGCGCGTTGCGATAGGTGTTGACAAGTGAGTGGCGTTCGTCGCTCATGAAAACTCTCACATGTTGGATGCGCATCTTATCCTTGGTTCTGTCTATATAGGAAATGCGTCCAACATCTGCCGCCGCCGTGACCGTTTCTGCTTTGGGCGTAGGCGCGCCTAGAGCGTATCACATGTCTGCTTCTAACGCTACTTGTCATTAGGGGGGGTAGGGACTACCTGATCAGGCTACATTCCAAACCGGGCGCGCAACTGTTCGAGCGTTTCGACGCCTGTATAGGGAAGCATCGCTTCGAGCGTAGCGCTCTCGGCGCTGGCGATGGCTTGCTCCATCTCGGCAGGCAAACTACCAAACCTGCCGCGCAACACCATAACGATGGACTCCCGAAGCGCCAGCGCCCTACCTTGCTCAAG
>JAJPIU010000091.1 GCA_021324535.1 Pseudomonadota bacterium | reverse complement strand
TGTTGCAGCAGCAAGAAGACGAACGACGCCAGCGCCCAGAGGGCAGGCGGCGCCATGCGCAACGCCAGCAGCGGACGCCGCGCCACGCGATCCCTCGCGTAGCAGCGCCAGAGCGCCAGCCCCAGCGCCAAAAGCGCCGCCGCGCCCGTCAAATAGATGTTGTCGTGCAGGATGTCGTTGAGATTGTAGGGAACGCCGTGCTGCTCGCTCTGGCGCGCGCTGGTGTGGAAGCTGACCACCTGGGCGTACATCTGCGCGAAGCTGGCCCGGAAGGGCAACAGTACCGCCAGCGCCGCCAGCAGCGCGCCAACGACGCACGCGCCAAAGAAGGCAGGCCCCGCCGCCAGGACACGCATCGAGAACGTCTCGCGCGTGGGCAGTGTCTCATGCTGTGTCTGTGGTGTTGGCGGGCGACTGGAGCTAAGCGCCAGCAGATAGAGCGCGACAGGCAGCAGCGCAAGAACATCCCACAGCTTGATCAGCACGCCAAGCGCAAGCGCCACCCCGCTCAGCGCCGCAAGCAAGGCCATTGGGCTGAACGCCCAGCGGTGGAACGCGCCTGCCTGCGCTATATCGTGTGTGGTGTTCTTTTCTGCGGCAGGCGTCTTCGCCAGCGACATACGCCGCATCGCCCACGCCGCCAGCGCGACGGCCATGATCGCAAAGGCCAGCGAGGGGGCTTCCGCCTGTAGCGTCGTAGATTCTTTCAGATAGACGGGATCGAACGCGAGCAATGTGCAGGCCAGCGCGCCGCCCCAGCCTCCGGCGATCAGCCGCCCTGCGACGTACATCGCGATCACGCCGAATAGCGAATAGACTGCTATCCCTAGCCGTGCGGCGAAAAGCGTCTGTCCCAGCAGCGCATAGAAGGGATAGACGCTGAGCAGAAAGAAAGGCGGCTGCGAGCTAAACACCGAGGAGAAGAGCGCATGCCCGCTTACCATCGCCCGTAGCGATTGCCAGTAGACGCCCTCATCGTATTCGGTGGAGGGCGCGCCCAACGCCAGCAGCCGCAGTGCGGTCGCCACCAGCAGAATCAGGATCACCACGCGCGTCGGCGCCGACGTGTTGACGATGCGCTGCCAGAGCGCGTGTGTGACGCTTCGCGCGTGCGGGCGCGTAGAGGCTGTTGGCGTTATCTGGCTGGCGGGCGTTCGCCGCGTGTGCGATTTTCCATGCGCTGAATGCGCTGAACGTGAGGCGGCTCGTGACACGAAGGCGATCCTTTTCTTTGCAACGGATTGGCGGTTGAAACCGCGCCGAAGGGAGGCAGAGCCTCCACAAAGTCCGCCGACGCGGACTCGCTGGATGGTGAACCGTGCGCGGACTTCGACCGAAGCGACTAGGCGGCGCCGAAGCTGACTACCAACAGATCGAGCGCCATATCGGCCGTCATCTTGCTGCGTTTGAGCGCCAGGTCGGCCTCGAGCAGGGAGCGATGGGCGGCCTCGAGCTGGGCGAAGCTAAACTGGCGGGCGAGCGTCAGCGCCTTTTCCACCACAAAGGGAGCCATCCCCGCCGCCGAAGCGATCTGCCCGACGCCCATCCGTCGCTCGGCCAACGATTTCACCAGAAGCAGCGTGCGCGTCTGGTAGGCGATCATGCCGATGATCTGCTGCGGCGCAATGTCGTGTTCCAGCAGCCGGTGAAGCATATTGAGCGCACGGGCGCGGTCACGGCGCACCAGCGCATCGGTCAGCGCGAAGTCTGGCGTCTCCTGGCTGGGTGGGATGAGCTTCTCCACATCATTTTTGCGAATCTCTCCACCCTTGCCAACGTAGACACTGAGCTTGGCGATCTCGCTAGCCATCACCCGCAGGTCGCTATTCCCTACCCGTTCGATCAATTCGCGTGCGGCGTCGGGCGCGATGCGCGCATCGTTGGCGCGGGCATGGCGTGTCACCCAGCTTTCCAGCGCCGCGCCGGTTGGCGGCGTGAAGGTCTTCACCGTGCCATGTTGTTGCGCCGCTTTGAGCAGCGGACTCGTCGCTGCGAGTGTCGAACTGACCAGGATCACCAGCGTCGTCGTTTCAGGCACATGCGGCGCATAGTCGGCAAGCGCCCGGACAAATGCCTGAAGGTCGCCACGGCCTCCCGCTGCCGCTTTGCCCTTTTTGGTCTTGCCCCTGCCCTTGCTTTTGGCGGTTGGCGCTTCTTCCATCGAAGCGGCGCTTTCATTTGCAGACGGAGCCGCGTCGCGCTCGGCGCCATCATCGGCGCCTTTCCCTTCTGTGCCCTCTTTTCCCTCTTTTGCGCTGCGTTTTGGCTTGGGCAGCCCCTCCACGACCACCAGCCGCCGCTCCGTCAGGAAGGGTAGGGTGTCGCAGAGCGCGACGATCTCCGCCGGATCGCTGTCCTCGCCGTAAAAGGTCTGCTGGTTGAAGTCGAAGCCGCCGGATGCGCGCAACGCCGCCAGCTCTTCATGCGCGCTGAACTCGTCCGGCCCATGAAATAACAGCAACATGGCGCGTTCCTTTTCAACGGTTTCGATACTGGCGTCTTCACATTTGGGGGCGCCGCTCACACCGCGCTGTGGCCCTCTGGTGGCCCTCTGGTCAGGGCAACGGGCGCTGACGTTGGGTCATCGCCGCCGAGACCAGCAAGATCACCCCTATCAGGAAGAGTAGCACGCTCACCGAACTCAGGCCAATGATCGCAGCAATGCGTTTGGCGCTTGGCTGCGGCGTCGGGCGTGATGAGCGAGTGGTTGGCGTGGGAGTGATGGTGATGGTTGGCGTGGGGCTGACCGTCGGCGTCGGTGTGGCTGGCGTATCGGTGATGTTGACCTGTACCGAGGCGACAAGCGACGGCAGCACGCTTGTCGAGCCATCCTGCGAGACGACATTGAGATAGTACGAGCCGGTAAAATCAGGTAGCTTGACCACCACGCTGAAGGCGCCCGTCACGTTGGAGATGATCTGCGCATCGTTGGCGACCGGCAGGTGTGTGTTGGGATTATATTGGGGCGCGGAGAATGGGCTGCTGGTGAGTTGGGCGAAGAGCGTGGCGCCGCCGGGGTAGAAGTTGGAGCCGGTGATCTGCGCATAGCCACTCTTATACAGCGTATTGGCCGGTGGTGGATTGGGCAGCGCCGTGCCGCCGAAATCGCCGACGGCGGTGACGCTAATAGAAGGCGCAGTGTCCGACTCGACCAGGAAGGTGGCTGTGGATTGCAGGGTGGGGTTGCTGCTGGTCGTCTGATCCTGCGCGCAGACGTAGTAGCTGGTTCCTACAGTGGTGGCGTCGGCCCAGGCGAAGGTAGCGGTGAACGTGCCGTCGCTTTGCGCCGTCGCCGTCTGGCCGCTGCTGAAGGCTGTGAAGCCATTGGCGCAGGTGTCGCTCTGGGTAGCATAGCCAAGCTGATAGGTGTCGTTTGGCGCGGCGCCGCTCACGCTGATGCCCATATTCAACCCCACCGGCCCCTCGATGATGCCGTTGCTGGCCTGGGGCTGAGTGATGGTGATGGAGCCGCCGTCCAGCGGACGCTGATGAGCTGTGGGGGCAGCCAGCGCGCCCGCCGCCGCGCTCATAGACGCCGAAGCGCCGACGATCAGCGCCACTGCCAGCCCCATGAGCATGCGCAGGGTACGCGCATATATCGTGGCTGCTGTGGCCGACGTTCTCGCCAGCTTGCCACTTCTCCGTAACGACGCCCTTCGCATATCTCCCCATATCCTCCGGCGCAAACTTCCGATAACGTCTCAGGCCACGCATACTCCAGAGCCTATGCGCGTTCTTCACTACTACAACGAATGAGCGCGCAATGCTGCGGGCGATCATGGCCCAAAATGCGCAGGAGGCCGATCAATTCGCCTGATTCGGTTACTTCGCCTGGTTTGCCTGGTTGGCCTCATTCGCCTGATTGCCCTGGCTTGCCACGCGCGAGCTATCCGCCCAGAACTCCATCAGGTCGCTCTTGGAGATCACCCCGCGCAATCCGGTATCGCTCATCACGGCGACCGCCGCCTGACCACCGGCGAACAGCGTATACGCCTCACGAGCGGAAGCCGTCTCCGGCAGCATAGGCAGCGGTGGCCCCTGCCATTCGCCAACGCGCTGTCCGTTGAGATGTTCGCCGCTGGCAAGCCGTTGCAACAACTGTGTCTCCGTCAGCGAACCGACGACGCGCCCATCCTCGATCACCGGCAGTTGCGAGATGCCATAGGTGTGCAGTCGCTCGATGGCCACGGCGACCGGCTCATCGGGGGCGACACCAATGACATCAGGGATGGCGCTGGCCGCCCGCTGGCGAAACGTCAGTACGTCCGCCAGCGTCGCCTGTGCGCCCGTCTCCGTGAAGCCGTTCTCACGCATCCAGGTGTCGTTGTAAATCTTTGAGAGGTAGCCGCGTCCGGTGTCGGGCAGCAACACCACCAGTACGTCGTCAGGCCCCAGGCGCTTGCCATATTCCAGCGCCGCGCCAAGCGCCGTGCCACAGGAGCCGCCGCAGAGGATGCCTTCCTCACGCGCCAGCCGCCGTGTCAGGCTAAACGACGTGCGGTCGTCCACGCGAATCACCTCATCCACTACCGAGGCATCCCAGTTGGCGGGCAGAGAGTCTGTGCCAATGCCTTCCACTTTATATGGGTGTGGCTCGTCATGCGAGTAGATCGAGCCTGCCGGGTCGGCGCCGATAACCTTGATTGCCGGATTGCGCTCCTTCAGATAGCGCGCCGTGCCAACGATGGTGCCCGCCGTGCCGACGCCTGCGACGAACGCCGTCACTTTGCCGTCGGTGTCGTCCCAGATTTCCGGGCCGGTGCCACGATAGTGTGAGAGCGGGTTGTTGGGATTTGCATATTGATTGGGGCTGAACGCGCCGGGGATGGTTGCGGCAAGGCGCGCCGCGACCGTCTGGTAGTGTTCGGGAGAGCCGTGCGGCTCGCTGCTGGGGCAGATGACGACCTCGGCGCCATATGCGCGCAACAGGCTCCGTTTTTCCTCGGCGACCTTATCGGTCATCACGCAGATCAGGTGATAGCCTTTGATCGCGGCGGTCAGCGCCAGCCCGGTGCCAGTGTTGCCGCTGGTCGGCTCGACAATCGTCGCGCCCGGCTTGAGGCGCCCGTCGCGCTCGGCGGCCTCGATCATCGTGATGCCGATGCGGTCTTTCACGCTGCCGCCAGGATTGAAATATTCGACCTTCGCCAGCGCGAGCGGCTGAATATGCTGGGCGATGCGTTGTAGCTTGACGAGCGGGGTATGCCCGATGGTTTCGAGGATGGAGTTGTAGTAGCGCATAGATGGTTTCCTTTAGCTGGCATTGCTTGCGCGCGCCATTGCGCGTCTCGCATCCAGTGTACAACGAAACGCGCAAGAACGGAAGATGGCGCTACTCCACCGGGCAATAGCGCGTGAACCACTCCACCTCAAGCTCGATGGCGCGCGCCATCTGTCGCGGGGTGGCGTAGATGGCGTGGCTGGCGCCGGGCATGCGCACGAAGTCTACCGGCGCCTTGCCCAGTCGCTTGATCCAGGTGTAGAGTTCTTCGCTTTGTGAGATGGGGCAGCGATAGTCGTTCTCAGCGGCAATGATGCGGATGGGTGTCGTGATTTGGGCGACATGCGTCAACGGCGACCGTTCGAGATACCACTCCTCGCGTTCCCACGGCCAGCCATAGTCACCCTCTGCCCAGACGCTATCGATGTCGCCGACGCCAAAGCTGCTCAGCAGGTTCGTTACACTATTCACCGTGACGGCGGCGCGGAAGCGATCGGTCTGTGTCACGATCCAGTTTGTCATATAGCCGCCGTAGCTGGCGCCGAAGACCGCCAGCCGGTCGGGATCGAGTCCGCCACGGGTGAGCGCGGCGTCTACCCCGGCCATCAGATCGTGATAGTCGCCGCCACCCCAATCATAGTCGCACGCCTGGGCGAACGCCTCGCCATAGCCGTCGCTGCCGCGTGGATTGGCATAGAGCAGCGCATAGCCTAGCCCACATAACACCTGTACCCGCAGGAAAAACGATTGCCCATAGGCGCTATGTGGCCCGCCGTGTATCCGTAATACCAGCGGGGCCAGCTTCTCCGTGTTCGGCGCTTGTTTCGTGCGCCGCTTGGGCTGGGCGCCTTCCTTAGTGTTGACCGGACGATACAGCCACGCCTCGATCTCCTGGCCATCGAACGAACGATAGGTGAAACGTTCAGGCAAGGAAAGTAGACGTTGCGCCAGTAGGGCAGCGTTCACGCTCGTCTGTGCGCGCGCTTTGAGCTGCCCCGGCGCGTCGGTTGTCGTGTATTCCCAGATGTCCCAGAGGTGGGTAGGATCGCATTGGAGCGTGAAGATACGCTGGGTTGCGGGCGCAAGCGTCACCTGCGTGATATGCGTATCTCTGCCGGAGATGATGTGTGCAATTGGTTCGCCATGCTCCGGCTGGGGCGTCGTTGTAGCCACACGCAACAAATCCATACTTCCGCCATGCGCCGCCAGCGCGTAGAGCGCCGTGCCATCAACCGACCAGATCGGCGCAGACAGATGGGGCAAGGGAATGTCGGAATAGAGATGATCCTCGAAGCTGATGGCCTGCCGCTCGTTCTCCGGGACGATGCTGACCGCCTCGCCGGTCGCCACATCCATTACCATCAGCGCTGTGTTATACGCCGAGTGGTCGCGTATTTTGGGTGTCGCCAGATAGGCGATACGTGAGCCATCCGGCGACCATACTGGCTGTGCGACGCTGTGCAGGCCATCGGTCACTCGGCGTAGCGCGAGTGTCTGGAGGTTGAGCAGCCAGAGGTCACTCGTCATGTTGGCGTCGCGGTCGTCAGCGCGGTCGCTCACGAAGACCAACCAGCGCCCATCCGGCGAGCAGGCGCCCTCTTCATTATCGTAGTCACCCTCGGTCAGCGGCTCGACGATAGCCTGTGCGTTCTCATCCGCTGGAAGTATCGCTCTGAAGAGATGGGTGCGCCCTTCGAGGTAGCCACGGCCATCCCAACGATATTGCAGGCGCGTGATGATGCGTGGGTGCTCGGCCTCGTCTTTTTGCTCGCGTTCGCGTGTGGCGGCGTCGCGTGGTTTGCTCAGGATCGCCTCTTCGCCCTCACGAACCTCGCTCTCGAAGCCAATCCAGCGGCTATCCGCCGACCAGAAGGGTGCGCCCACGCCGCGCCGCATATAGGTGAGTTGGCGCGCCTCGCCGCCCGCCACAGGCAATACCCAGAGCTGCGTTTCGTTGTCGTCGGCCTTGCGGGTGAAGGCCAGCCAGTGACCATCCGGCGACCACCTCGGCGCGCCATCGCGTTTGCCAAAAGTGAGCTGGCGAGTGCCTCCGGTCAGTGTATCGAGCAGCCAGATCGCAGACCGCCGCTGATTCGACGCGCGGTCATTGCTTTCCAGCCGATACGCGATGAATCGCTCATCCGGCGAGAGGCGCATATCGGTGATGAACCGCATCTCCCAGAGATCATACGGGGTGATGGGCCGACGTTCGGTGGCAGGCTGGCTCTGGCTGGCCATGAATATACAGTCCTCTCCCTGGCTACAAGGTCACAGGCTACCGGCGTAGATCATCAGGCCGCCATCCACAAACAGCGTTGTCCCGGTGATATAGCTTGCCTGATCCGACGCCAGCCAGACAACAGCGTTGGCAATATCCGTCGGCTGGCCGATGCGCCTGAGGGGAATCTCCGCCAGCAGCGCCTGTGTCTTGGCGGGGTCGGCCAGCGTGGTGGCGTTGATCGGTGTGGCAATGGCTCCCGGCCCCACGTTGACGATGCGCACGTTGTTGGCGGCAAGTTCGTTCGCCAGTGTGCGCGCCAGCATGCGCAGGCCGCCCTTCGCCGCGCAATACACTGAGTTGCCTACCATCGGCAGTTCTTCATGCACCGACGAGATGTTGATGACGCAGCCACCGCCTCCCTGCGCCACAAACTGGCGGAACGCCGCCTGTGTGGCGAAAAACGGCCCCTTCAGGTCCACGGCGATCTGGCGATCCCACTGATCCTCGGTGACGTTGGCGAAGGGTGTCGGCTGCTCGATGCCCGCGTTGTTCACCAGGATGTCGAGCCGCCCAAAGGCGTTGACAGTTGCGCTGACCAATCGCTGCGTATCCGCTGGCAATGAGACGTCCGCCTGCACAACGAGCGCCCGCCCACCGGCGCCGGTGATTGCGTTGGCGATGGCGTCGGCGGCGTCGCGGTGGGTATGAAAGTCGAGCGCGACGGCGGCTCCCTCGGCGGCCAACCTGTGTACAATTCCCGCGCCAATGCCAAGCGAACCACCGGTGACAATCGCCACCTTCCCCTGTAACAACCCCATCGTGTTGTTCCTTTCCGCGCTTATCTGCGCTTTGCTCTTCATGTTTCTACTATGTTGCTGTGTTGCGCTGGTTTCTCTTTCAAGAATACCCCACGCAGGGCGGAGATCGGCAAGGCGCGGGCCAGATATGAGCGCGCCAGCAATCTCCCAATGTTGATCGCTGTGGTGTGGTTTTCTCAACCGGGGCGCCTCTTTCTCAACCTGCCGCAACCGGCGCAAGTAGCCTGTTTGGGCTACCGGCCAAAAATACGTTTTTCGTGTGTGGAACGGGGCGCGACCATGGCTGAGCGGCCATGATTTCATGGTTGCGAGGTAGTTGACATAGGCGCAAAACGAGGGGGGACAAACTGGCCCCTTTACAGGGCGCTTGCGCCGCGATACGCTACCAGGCGCCACACCTCTCGTGGAGAGGAGTCTTTTCGTAGGAGGTTCATTCGTATGGCCCCAGTCACCACACCCACATCCGGCTCGGCCAATGCCCCAGCAACCACCGCTGGTTCAGCTGCCCCCGACACCAAAGCTGCGTCCGCGCTTTCGACCACCACCAGCGCGCCCGACAGCGAGAAAGTCTTACCGTTGCCAGGGTGGCTCACCAAGGTGTACTTCATCTTTCCTGTGGTGTTGTACATTCCCGACGCCCTGTTCAACTACTATGTCTACTCCGACGGTATCACCACAAAATCCACCAACCCCATCATTCAGGGCGCGTTTGTCGCGCTGTGGATCTTCCTTTCCGTTGGGGTCGTCGGCATGGCGTATCTGCTTTCGGTGTTGGCGCCCTGGCACTGGGGCCAGGGACATCGCATCCAGGCGCTCTTCTGCGGGCTGGGTGTGATCGTCGCGACAGGCATCACGACCTGGAACAGCCTGGCCTATCGGAGCCAGGGCTTTGTCGCCTTTGCCACCGACAGGTGGGCGTATGCGATCTGGCCGCAGTTGCAAGCCAACCATGTCAGCGTGACGATGATTCTGGTGGCCATCGCGCCGCCGTTCTGGGGCTTGTTCTGGGCTATCGTCCAGCCAACGCAGACCGGGCGCAGCTTGCGCCAGTTGCAAGAGTCGCACGAAGAGCGATTGCTCCGCATGCAACAGGAGGCGGAGCTGAAGCGGTTGCGTGCCGAGACCAACGCGAAGATTCGCGAGGCGCAACTGCGTGGCATGGCGCAGACGGCCGCCGCCGCCCGCCAGGAGGCGTCTGGCCTCCTCAACCGGATGCGCAATAAGCCCGCCGATCAGGCTGATGCTACTACCGCAGAGGCTGACGCACACGCCACCGAGGCGGCCGCCGACGCTGAGACGCAGCAGGCTGCGGCAAGTGATGATGAGAGCGCCTTGGGGGGCGCGACACATCCGGCAGCCGAGGCGGCGTCCGCGACGCCAGCCAACATCTTCCAGTATCCAACCTTCACGCCGAATCTTGGCCGCGATGGCGGCAGCCGTTCCTCGATGCTGAACCATGCCGGTTCGCCAGTGGCTGTGGCCCGCGCGGAATCCGGCAATGGCTCACGCGCCATCGCAGCGCAGCCCGCGCTCCTGGAGGCCGATGCGCATGGCGGCATGGGTGTTCCCCTGGGCGACGTGCAGACATGGGAGTCGCGCCGACCGGCGACCTTTGGAACGGGCATCAACGGCGTGTTTTTCGGTGGCGCCGATAACGAGCCTGATGGTGCGACCGGCACCACCGGCCCCCGCCCTGCTGTGCGCCGCGCGGCTGAGCCTGGGTCGCTGTTGCGCGCGATGAACGAGCCGGGTCGCTTGCAGGTGCAGGCGGTGCAGGAGGCCATGCGCGAGTTGAATCCCAATGGCACACGGCGCACGGTGCCTGTGCGTGAACTGGCGACGCGCGTCGCCGAGAAGCTCAACGTGGATGAGTCGTCTGCCCGTCAGATCATCACCCGCGTGCGCGAGGCGCAGAAGACCGCCCGCAGCTAAGCGCTGCCTTCACTGAATAGCACCCCCCTTCCCAGTCTGGGAAGGGGGGTGTTGTGTGTAGCATTATGAATGCTACAGGCTACTGAAAATACTCTGTCAGGATGGGCGCCATTGCCTCGTCGGCGACATTATGCGGCTGACCGGCAATCGTCTCGCGATGCGCATATGGGATGGCAGAGGAGGGCGGCTGTTGTTCACGAAATAGGGCGGCTCCCAGATTGCAAGTTTCTTCATCTTGGGGGCCAGGCCGCGCGCTGCGGCTTCCAGGCACAACACACCTGGATCGGACGTGCCATAGACATACGCCTTGCCACCAGCCTCGGGAGGAGAGCATCAAGGTCTTCGACCTCGCGCTCAATGGCATAGGGAGGCGTATACCCGCTGGCTCCATGTCCACGCCGGTCAATATTATAGACGGTGAATTGGTCTGCCAGCAGAGCGGCCAACCCTGCCTGTTGGTGATGGTCGCCCAGCACGCCGCCCACAATGACAAGCGCTGGCCCCTGGCCGGACTGATCAAATGCGATGGATGTCCCATCTTTGGAACGAACGGAACGCATACTCATGTGATGCTCCTGATGCAGTGTCTAGCCATAGCTGCCGATGAAGCGTCTCCGTTGCTCTCATGATGTGGCTGGGCCGTACCTCAGGCTCAGTATGCCTGCCGGGTAGGCGTGCGTGTCAACGAGTTGAAGCCGGAGTTGGTTTCCGTCTTGAAAGAGCCGTTTCCCTTTGCCCAGAACCAGGGGGGCGACGTTCAAGAGATACTCGTCTATGAGGTTGTGCTGCGCGAGGAACTGCACGAGATCGGCGCTGCCCTGAACCAGCAGGACTCCGCCCGGCTGCGCTTTCAGTTTCGCGACTTCCTCGGCGATATTGCCTGTGATGAGGTGTGAGTTGCTCCAGTTCAGATCCGTCAGCGTTGCGGAGACGACGTACTTGGGAACGCGGTTAAAGATGTCCGCCATCTCTCCGCTGCGGGTAGGCCAGGCGGCGGCCATTTCCTGGTAGGTTTTGCGTCCAAAGAGCATGGCGTTGGTCTCGTTGAGGGCGCTCATGACATCCTGTCCAAGCTCCTGATCCATGTAGGCGAACGACCACTGTTCTGGCGCTTCCATCACTCCGTCAAGGGTTAAAATCTCAGAGACACGCAGTTTCATCTCGTCTTCTCCTTTTCGTTAAGGGAGCATTCGCCATGCTGCGCATGAATGCGCATGAATGCTCATGACGAGATAAAGCATCACTCAACAAAAAGGGATTGTCTTGTACAAAAACGACAATTGCTCAGGATGGCTGTTTTCGCTGATTTGCGCCGGAGTTTGCCCAATATAGTATTTGAGTGAGCGGGTCAGATGGGATTGATCGAAGTAGCCAGCAGCGAACGTCACATCAGCAATCGAAGCGCCTTGCCGTAAAAGGAGGGTGGCATAGCGTGCGCGCTCGATCTGTCGCGCCATGCTCTGTGTCACTCCCGTCGCCTGTAAAAAGCGTCGCTGGACTGAACGCAGCGAGAGATCGGTGAGGCGTCCATCTAAGGCTTCGCCGACGGCGCCTTCATAGAGAAGCAGCCCGGCGCGCGTGAGCCGTTCGACGAATGTGTCTGCATTCTCATAGTTGGGAAACTGCCACGCCGAACCTGCAAGCCAGAAAGATGTGTCCGAAGCGTTGGGCAGTGGCGCCGTCGTGTTTACCAGCATGCTCGCGGGGAACGGCTCCAGAAACGCGCCCGGCTTCAGGCGAATACCCAGCCACTCCCCATCCGCAGGGCATTCGCCGAATGATGTGGCCCTGGTTTCCGGCCCGCGCACGGTAAGCGTCGTCTGGCCAGAGAGTTTCGTGACCACCAACTCACAGCGGCTCTCGGCTATCGAGAGAAACGGATCCGCGCCCTCACTATGACAGCGCCAGATACGTTCCACCAGTGGCGAGTCGGACAGCCGCTCTTCATCAAAGATGATCATGCAATCATGCCTTTATCTCCGATGGCGTGTTCTCGGCTTAGCGCCGTCGCTTCGTCCCCTTGCGCTTGCGCCGCCCGCTCACACCACCATTGATGCTTGTCGTGGCTGTCCCTTGCGTTGTGTGTGCGCCCGGTGTTGGGCGCTTTGTCACACCCGAAGCGCCTGCGGATCGCACGGCGACCTGTTTGCCGGTTGCGCCTGGCGCCTTCCCCACTGCTTTCGTAGTGGACGCTGTTTTGGTTGCGCTCAGGCTGGCTCCCGCACTCGCCAGAACCGGCGTCTTGGCTGGCTCCGTCCCGTCAGCCTCGGCCTCATTCTCGATTGCCGACGATTCCTCATCCCAGCCCGATGGGTGATCCTCGTCATAGGGCCATGGCGCCGAGAACCGGCGCACAGCGTAGTAGAGCGGGATAGCGGCCAGCATCACGAAAATGCCTGTCCATTGGGCCTGCTTGAACACATCGATCCCCAGGAACGGAGTGATTGGCTCGCTGCCACGGAAGAAAAACACGATCACCTGCGTCAGCCCATAGAGCGCAAAGTAGGCGGTGAAGAGCAGCCCTGCGCGTATCTTGGGCAGCATGAGGCGTAATGGAAAGAGCAGCCCCAGGATGACCAGGTTCATGAGCATCTCGTAGACGGGCGCCGGTTGGAAGGGAATGCCCTGCGGAGCGAAACTGTTCTGATTGAGGTAGACAATCGCCCACGGCAGAATGTGCGGGTCAGCGACATAACTGATACACGGCGCCTGCGCACAGACGTTCGCTGGAACGTTGACATGGCTTGCCACCGCATAGCCCAGAATGTCGCCGTTGATGATGTTGCCGAAGCGCCCGAAAATCTGGCCCACCATTGCGAAGACCGCTCCGCCATCCAGCGCGATGAAGCGGCTCAGCTCATAGCGCGGCGCAAGCAGGAAGACCGTCAGCGACCCCAGGAAGACCGAGCCAAAAAAGGCCATGCCGCCGTTCCAGACGGCGATGATGTTGATGGGATCGAGCAGATAATTATTGACCAGGTTTGGTTGCTGGATAACGAAGTAGAGCCGCCCGCCTACCAGGCCGCCCAAAGCCGCCCACAAGAAGATGGGCCAAATCTGGTTGTCGGCGATGCCCTTTGCGCGCGCCCAGCGGAAAATCACGAAGAGGCCAATGCTGATCGCCGCGACATAGGCCAGCCCATACCAGTGTATGGCTATGCTCCCTATCCGCAGCAGGATGGGATCGATATTCAGCACAATATAGCCAAGCGAGAGCCAGCCCCCGCCCATTGCAGACAGCGCCATAGGGAAAAGTCCTCCTGGTATGCCGGGCATGAACCGTGAATAAAGAACCACTACGTTGTATCGCGCATACCCTGCATAGATTATCAGGGCGAGAGGGTTACGCTGTCAACCAAGTTGGGTGAATATGCGCGTTGTGTCGCATGTTGCCTCCTATGGAAGTGGGAGCCAACAACTGTTGTGTACGGTCGTGGAATTGACGGCGCGGTATGAGAATCCTCTCATGAAGTGGCTCCCTCCCTGCTGACCGACTGGCATGCGCTGTATCCTGGCCTGAAACATGCGACTACACAAGCCACTGAAGCGGCTGACAGGACGCCTCTCTGTGTACAGAGAAAACACCCTTTCGGGCAAGTCCGCAGACCGGTACGACCGCTACGACAGGCATGACGCCATGAGAGGGTATGAGAGAAAGGTTTGTTTCAATGGCCGATAACACTGATCTTCCCATCGTTCCCCCTGCGGTTCCTGATGTGATTTCTCAGACGCAAGACTGGGTGGTTGGGGTAGTGGACACCCCTACCGCAGCCGAGCAGGCTGTGCAAGCGTTGCGTGAGGCTGGCTTCCCCGATGACGACATCGTGCTGTTGCATGGGGATGACGCCGTGCAAGCAGTGCAGGCGAGAACCGAGCAGGCAAACCCACTGATGCGTCTCTTGCATGCCCTGGTGGGACAGACCAATGAGGCAAGCTCCTATGAGCGGGACTATGTTGACGAGGCAAGGATGGGCCACTCGATCATCAACGTACACACTGTTGATCAAGAGGATGTGCTTCGCGTTCAGCAGATTCTCGAGGCGCACGGCGTGCACCGGCTCAAACACTACGGGCGCTGGACGATCAGTCAGTTGAGCAGGCAGGAGCGCGACCTGCACGAGCCACAGGCTGCGCCACACCTGGAAGCCGGTGGACTGACCAGCCAGGGGCAGGGCAACCTGGACGCGCAAGGGCGGCGCGCATCCGCCGCTGAATCGCCCGAAGACAGCCCACTAATCTAACAATCACATGCTATACTGCTCTTGGTGGACATACGCGCTCAGACAACAGTCTGCGCTGTCCGCCAGGAGCAGGAACATATGGAGCCAGCGGATGTGACCGTCAGTGAACGTCAGCGCGACACTCGAACCACCGACGAATTGATCGCTGCGGCGCTGACCGAGGTGATCGCGATGGAAAACAACGAGAGCGACGAGAGCGATGACTCGGAAATACTGGCGCCCCTCTCGGCGTTGACAGAACTGCACAGGCGCGGTGGACAAGAGATCTTCGAGCGAGCAAAGGCGCTATGCCAGTCAAGTGAGCCACACGAACGCCAGCTTGGCGCACTGATCCTTGGGCAGTTGGGTATTCCTCACCCCGAGGAGCGCGCGTCCTCCCCATTCTACGCCGAATCGGTCGCCATTCTGCTGGGGATGCTGGCGCGTGAGCAAGACGCCGCGACGCTGAGCGATATTGCCATCGCGCTGGGGCATCGAGGCGATCCATCCGCTATCGCGCCGCTGGTGTCTTTGCGCAACCATCCCAACGCCGATGTGCGGTATGGCGTCGCCTTTGCGCTGATGGGCTACGAAGATGACCGAGCGATCAACGCGCTGATCGCGCTTTCCGCCGATGAGGAGGATAAGGTGCGCGATTGGGCCACCTTCGCGCTTGGTGTGCAGATTTCCACTGATACCCCTGCCATTCGCGATGCGCTGGCCGCGCGTCTGGGTGATTCGGATGACGAGGCGCGCGGCGAGGCATTTGTCGGGCTGGCTCGCCGACACGATCCGCGTATGATCGCGCCATTGCTGGCAGACCTCAACGACTTGCTTACGAGCGTTCCACCCGATCAATGGGGCACGCTGTGTTTCGAAGCGGCGGAAGAGAGCGGCGCCTCGCAGCTTCATGGCGTCCTTCTGCGTATGCGCCTCGCCTGGGATACGGCAGCCATACAGCACGACTGGCGCTATCATGCGCTCGAAGACGCCATACGCACGACCGACCGCAACGCTAGCGATACCGCAGGCGGCGTTGATGGAGACGAAGAGCCATAGCTCCATCGTTCGCACCGATCCGCCTCAGTGCTATAATCTTGCAGAGAAGCATTTATACACTAGCGGAGACCTCTTACCTATGCTCGATGACCTGGCCGATCTGCATGATCTCTCAACCCATGACGACACGACCACGCCCGATACGCATGATGCGCCGCCAGTACACGCTCGTTTCACTGAGGCGCGCGAGTGGATCAGCCCTGGGGTGAGTCTGCGCAAACGCTGGCTGACGGGCATAGGGGTGGCGCTGGCGGCGTTGATCTTCTTGGGTGTGTCGCTCTATGAAGGCTCAACCGCCTTGGTGAGCACACTGATCGGCATTGTCTTTATCGCCGGATTTATTGGTTATTTGCGTGTGGTGGCTCCACGTCCCTTCACGTTGCGATTGGATGCGCAAGGTATCACGCGGACTGAGCGCAACGGCGAACCAGTCTCTGTTGGCTGGGGACAGATTGCGCGTGTCAAGGAAGAAGTCTTCAAAAACGGTACCTCGGTTAGTTTATCCGTTTATAAACGTGTAGGGGCGCGCGGAGTGCATCGCGCGTTTATCGTCTATCGCGACGACATCCCCCACTTCGACGATTTCAGCGCCACGTTTGCGGCGGTCCTGCCAGCCGAAACGCCCTGGCAGCGTGAGACCGTCCACGAGTGAGCTTAGTTGACTGAGCAGATGCGAGGATACCCATGGGGCTGCGTGATATTCCCTTCTGGGGACGGATGTTCAGCGAACTCTTTGACTTTGGGATGAATCGCTGGGGCGCGCGCAGATGCGCTACAAAGGGCCATAAGTGGCATGATGTGGGCGCCATCGTCCTCAAACAGGATGGCAGTGTAGATGAGCTGCCTCGTGGCGCGATGCAGCGATGTCGGCGCTGTGGATTGGAACGCGAGAAACCCGCGACATCCTGAATCTGAATATCCTGACGCGCTCTGTACCTGCGATTCAGCCGGTTCGTGGCGATGATCGTGCAAGCGTACAGGGTACACCTGCGCCGAACATAGGAGAGAAAACAGTATGGAAGAGCGCGCCGATCAGCCTGCGCCTGGCGATCCGTCTGCTTCGGCGCGCCCGCCAGACACATCTTCGCCTGCCTTGAATATCTCCCCAACGCCGCAGGCGCCCCATGACCTGCCGGATGAGACGCTGCACGATGACGCAGGGTATCTCCTCGTGGATGAACAGTGGCGCATCCTGGCGGCCACAGATCAGACGTCACTGCTGACCGATGGCGATACGTCGCAACTGGTGGGGCGCCATGCGCGCGAGACGATTGGCGCCGAGGCGCTGGCTGCCTTGGAGCAGCGTGGCGCGGCCATCTTCACGCTCGATATGGTTGAGTATACCCTGACGATGACAACGTTTGCGCTTCCGACGGGCAATGTGCGCCTGATTCGCGTGCAGGAGACCCAGGCGACGTTCGACCAGATGCTCTCGCTCATTGTGCACGAGGTGCGTAATCCATTGACGGCGATGCGCGCGCTCGCTCAGGGACTTGACGAGACCTGCGAGACAATACCCGACGGCGCTCGCCAGCGTGGCTATACCACACGCCTGATCGGCGAGATAGATCGGCTGAACCGGCTGCTGGCCTCCATGGCGCATGTCGCGCGCCCCAATACGCGCCCGCTCGAACGGCTCGATCTCTCCGTCGCGCTCAATCGGGTCGCCGCAATCTTCCAGCCCGATATTGCGCGACGCGGCGTTACCCTGAACGTGCAGACTCCGCCTGACCTGCCGCTCATTGCGGCTGATCCCGATCAGATCCAGCAGGCGCTCGTAAACCTTGTCAAGAACGCGCTCGAAGCGACCTCCTCCGGCGGAACGATTACCCTGCGGGCGCGTCGTGACCCACGCGGTCGCCCGATGCTTCAGGTGGAAGATACCGGCGCTGGCATGGATACGCCAACGCTTGAGCGTGTGTTTCACGCCCGCCAGACCCCGCCCTCTGCGCCTGGCCGCCAGCCAGGGACGCAGGGAGCGGCGGTCAGCGTCAAGACGGGGGGTATGGGGCTTGGCCTGTTGATTGTGCGTAGCATTGTTCACCAGCACCACGGGCGGCTGCGTGTGGTGAGTGCGCCTGGACGCGGCTCGACCATCTCGATCACTTTCCCCAAAGCGGATGAAGCGTAGAGGCTGCTCGATACCTCTTTCAGCCCTGCGCGGCGTTGGCCTCTGCCGTCACGATCACGCCCTCGATGGCCTGCATACAGCGCGCGGGCTGCTGGAGGAAGGGAAGGTGGCCGCCTCCGGGCAGTGTCACTTCAAGCGCGCCATGCGCGCCAAGCGCCTCGGCCAGCCGCCGCGCGTCGCCCGCCGTGCAGAAGGGATCGAGCGCGCCACGCAACACCAGCGCTGGCGCAGTTATCCTATGCGCCAGCGCCAGTAGCTCCGCAGGATGCTCGCCATCGGTTGATGTTCCGGTGTGATCATCTGAGCCGCCTGAGGAACCGGTTGTACCCGTTTGCTCAATTCTGTAGGTGGTTGGCGACGAGAGCGAGCCGATCAGCGCGGCGGCTGCGGCCAGCGAGGTTGTATAGTTGTCGTTGGCGCGTTCGGCGCGGTGGCGCGCCTGGATGTCGTTCGTGGCCTCGGTGGTGGGGCCAAGCGCAAATGAGGTAGTGGTTGGTGCGCTGAGCCGCAGGATCAGACGATGGCGCCAGAGGCCAATAGCGGCTTTGCCCAACCATCCCTCAGGCGGCGTGATTCCCAGCGGCCCTAGCAAGGCCAGCCCAGCCACCCGCTGGGGATGCGCCAGGGTATAGCGTAGCGCCACAGCGGCTCCCAGCCCATTGCCAAGCAGCGCCGCCCGCGCGACGCCGAGGCTATCGAGCCAGCGCGCCAATACGTCGCTGTAATTGGCAAGGGTATAGACAAAATCGGTCGGCTTCGGCTTTACTGAGTCGCCAAAGCCAGGCCAATCAAGCGCGAAGACACGCCGCTCGCTGGCGAAACGCTCCAGTAGAGAGCGATACGCGCGCCAGCCAAAGCCAATCTCCGGCAGGATCACCAGTGGAACGCGCGCTAACAGTTCACGCGGCGTGTCGCTCAGCGCCGAAGCGATGCGCTGGCCCTGCACGATCACCCCGCGCTCAGCGATTGTCGGCAGCTTCCCCTCTATAGGCCGAGACTCCAACGCTAGCTGCCTGCCACGCTCAGGTCACCGAAGCGCGCCGCCGATGGGCCATAGTAGTTGCCATCGGTGTAGGCTTCGGCGGAGAAGCGTACGTCGCGTAGCGCCGTAAACACATTGCCCGACAGCACACCCCCCTTGATGGGCCGCACGCCCGACGCATCATGAAGGTAGCCCAGGCGGATCTCGCTTGCGAAGTCGCCAGTCACCTGGTCAGGGGTGAACGCCGAGAACGAGACGATCTCATAGACCGGGCCACCATCCACCGAGCGCAACGCATCAAGTGAGGCGGTTCCGCGCCCAACGGTGATGTTGCCCAGGCCGCCGGTTGGTGGCACATCCAGGTAGACGCTGTACCGGGCGTCGGCCCAGTGGCGTTTGAAGACGCCGTTTTCGATCAGCGTGGCGTCAGTTGCGGGTAGCCCATCACTATCGAAGCGATAGGAGCGCACGCCGTAGGGACGTAGCGCGTCGCTGGCCAGCGTCAGGCGGTCGCCGAGCGGCTCGTCGCCAGTGATGGACTCGCCAAGGGCAAAGCGGCTCAAGTGCAGATAGGCGGATTGCGCCGAGGCATGGAAGAGCAGCGCGCTTCCCATAAAGAGGGGTGAAACGAAGAAATTTGATAGCGCATCGCCGCTAAGAATCACCGGCCCTTGCATCGTGGTGGGTGTCGTGGCGTAGACGGCATGGCGGGCAAATGTTGCGTAGGCGGCCACCGTCTTCTCGATCTGAAGGTCTTCGATTCGCCGACGGCGAAGCTCGGCGTGCATTTCCGCCGCGCGATCACCTTCCCCGGCGATCAACACGAGGTCGAGCGCAACCTCGGTCTCCTGGCTGGAGCCGGTCAGCCCACGGCTATTGCGAAACGAGCGTTGGCGGCGCGTGGCGTAGAGTTCGGCGCTGCTCAGGCGCACACCTGGTTGCTCCGCGACGGCGACCGCAAGCTGCACACGCGCACGCTCCAGCGCATCGGCCATGTCGCGCTGCAACGTAGGATCAACCAGCAGCGGCATTGGATAGGTCGTATCAATCGCGCCGGGAAGCCTGAACGGTCGGTTATCGGTCAGGCTAGCCATCGCTACGGCCTCGTTCAGGCGTGCCGCCAGCGTAGCGGGATGAGCGACATCACTTGCCAGCAAGGTCAGGTCGCTCATGCCGAGCGCCTGCGCATTTATGCCGCTCTGTTCTGCTTGCCTGCCCTGTTCGGTGGCGCCGTTGTCTAGCTGAGGATGCTGTGGCAGATGAAAGTGATGAACGCTGGCATGCGCGCGCTGGTTGGTGACGTTGCGCCGCGATTCAACCCGTTCGCCAATGATATAGAGCTGCGCCTCGTCGTCGCCGATGACCTCGACCTGCCAGGCGTCGGCTCCTGGGGTAGCGGCGAGCGCCTGGCTGAGCGTCTTGGTGTTGAGCACGTGCCCGGTTCCCAGATGAGGAGTGGCGGAAGCCGTTGTCGGCGCCTGTGTGGTATTGACTGCAACCATTTAGCCGAGCCTCGCTTTCATTCGCATGTGTGGCCCGCCGCATGAAGTGACGACATACTCTTTATGGCCTTTGCCACAAACGCCAGCAAATAAATCAAAATCGGAGCCAACGCCGTCAACGCTCTGCAACAGATCGGGCACGTAGCCAGTGACGCCGACCGGAGCAAACAGACGCCCGGTCAACTGTCCATTGACGATCTCTTCGCCATAATGCGCTGTCACCTGGATGCCCCAGCCCATCGGGTCTTCCATGCCGCTCTCGGCCTGCCGCAGATAGAGACCGCGTTCTACCCCAGCGATTAGTTCGGCAGGGGCCGGGCCGGTGGGATCGGACGAGAAAAAGGTGTTGCTCATACGCGCGAAGACCTTGCGGCTGAAGTCTTGCCTGCGGCCATTGGCAGTATGTACGCCAGGGGTATAGGTCGCAGAGGCGAAGTCGCTGATGGGGCGAACAAATACGCCATCCTTGAGGATCTGCGTTGGGCGCGCCAGTTCGCCCTCATCGTCGAAGTAATATGAGCCGATGGCGTGCGGGCGACCGGGGTCATCGAACATCTGCACCGACGGGGCGGCCACCTGTTGGTTCAGGTAACGCGCTGCGCGCGCCCGGCCCTTGGGGAAGAGATCGAGTTCGACGCCATGCCCAAAGCATTCATGCGCGATCACGCCTGAGATGCTCGGATCGGTCACAATCGTGTACTCGCCTGGGGGAATGCGCTCGGCGTCGAGCAGGCGAATCGCGGTCTCGGCGGTCGTGCGAATCTCGTTGTCGCTCAGGCGTGCCAGTTCATAGCCACCGGTTCCGCTATGCTGGACAAAATGGTAGCGCACCGGGCCGCCCGCTGAGACGGCGATGAACAGCCCCAGGATCGTGCGGGTGATACGCTGATGCAGATGGCGCCCGCGCCCGATGTAGGTGGTTTCCTGCGCGCGGTCGCTATACTGCGCCTGTGCCTGGACGATGCGCTTATCAAGTGATTTCGCACGCCGTTGCACGTCGCGCAGCATAGCCAGTTTCTCACCCAATGAAACGGAGGTGGGGTCAATCGCCATTGGCGTATGGAATGAACGTGTCTCCGGCCCCACGATGGTGCTATAGCCAGCGTTGACAATGGGAGGGCCGCCCGGTCTGATCCGCTGTTGAGCCGCCCACACACGCACGTTGCGCGCAAGGGTATCGGGCGCAAGCTCGCTTGACGCGAATTCGACAAAAGAGGCGCCGTCGTAGATGGTGAAGACGACGCCACGGCTGGGCGTCACTTCGCTGGCGCTTTGCTCACTGCCGTTGTCGCTGATCTCCACCCCGGAGGAGCCGCTGATCAACGCAGCGGCGTAGGGAAAGCGCGCCTCAAGCTCTCCCACCAGCGAGCGAGTGACCTGTTCGAGTGTCTCTGCCATATGTGTGGTTCGCCACGCCTTCTTTCTCGCGCCAGGGGGAATATGTGGGGCAAACGCGCGAAGCGCCCCAGCGGACTCCGCCCGCGTCAGCCTCTACCCTGCGCCTGTACTCTGCTCCTCTTAGCATAGCAGAAGCGATGGGCCGCTACAATATGGCAAATATGGCAAATATGGCAACGAAGACCCGTTGTGGCCATACATGCTTCCAAGTTAGTCGTGGTTAGTCGTGGTTAGTCGTGGTTAGTCGTGGTTAGTCGTGGTTAGTCGTGGTTAGTCGTGGTTAGTCGTGCGGCGCCAGCAAGTGGCGAAGGCGCTGTCGGATGTCCGCCCCATGCTCCTGGAAATGGGCGCGATGGGAGCGAATGATGATCTCGATGGTTCGATATTCCCCCATGTCTAGAACGTAGGGGTCTTCTGGCCCCGTTCGGTTCATCGTGCTTGGAAGCGTCTATCTCTCTCTGCCTCTTGCGCTCTACTATTCCTCTTGCTGTATTTTATGAAGGAAGGGCATTTTCAGCAGTGGCCCTCATCTTGACAAGCAATAGCAGCAAGAGCGAAGAAAGGGATAACAACGCGATGACTGTATCAGCCGAGCGATTCGCGCAGGGCATGACCCTTGACGAGTACAAAGCGCAAATGAAGCAGAACAACGAGCGGTTCGCGGCCAACGAAGCGGCGGCAGTGATTCGCCCAGAGGATGTGGCGTTCTTTAAGGCGCTGCCTGAGCCGCTGAACGTGCTGGTGATCACCGAGGATTGGTGTGGCGACGCGCTGGCCAACGTGCCTGTGTTGGGCAAGCTGGCGCAGGAGACGGGCAAGTTCAACCTGCGTATCTTCCTGCGCGACCAGAATCTCGATCTGGCGGATCAGTATCTCAAAGAGGGCAAATATCGTTCTGTGCCGGTGTTTGTCTTCTTCGATGAGCAGATGCGCGAACTTGGGCATTTCATCGAGCGGCCCACCCGTGTGACCGCCGAGATGGCCGAGGTGGAACAGCAGGTGGCGGCGGAGCATCCTGAGCGTCCTGACCTGACGGGGCAGTTGGACGAGATGAGCGACGAGTCGCGCCAGTTGCTTTTCGGCGCACTGCGCGCGCTACGTGAGCAGCGCAGGGAAGCATGGGCGAACATGCTGATCGAAGACATCGAGGCGCTGTTGGCGAACGCGGGCGTAGGGGCGCGTGGCTAGTTTAAAGTTGCCTGTAGAGCCAATGTGGTACTATCTTTGCGTGCTGCCGTTTGGCTGGATGTAAAGCAATGCTGAGCAAGAACAAGAAGAGGAGGCGCGTGGCATCCTACCACGCAAAGATAAACCCATG
>JAJPIU010000148.1 GCA_021324535.1 Pseudomonadota bacterium | reverse complement strand
CTATAGTGCCTTGCTATATCCTGATTTTTCGCGCTTCTCCCAGGAGCGGTATTTGATGGAGCATTGTGATCCGTTGCAAGTATGCACGCTCGACGCGCGTAAGCTAGAGTACGTTCGGTGGTGGAGTGAACGCGATCAAGGTATTCTGTCTCGATATGATTTTGCTGACGATTGCTGCTTCAAGAACTATACAGGGGGCGGAGGAACATATGGTATTGATCTGACCAAGCCTGGCATAGACGGGAAAGAGTTGGGACTGCTCGAAACATCCTTCGTCGGCTATCTGCGCAAAAGTATTCTGCGCTGGGGTGGTTTTCCTGGAATGGCGAAGTGGCCGAAGACGCCCGATGATGATCTGCGCTACCTCACACAAGATTTGCAGCCATTCTGAGCAAGTGTGTTGCATTCGCATCACCACGTGCGAATAGCCTTCGCATGTGGTACCTTTGGGCGCTTGCCAGCCGGTTTTGCGGGCGCAACGACGCCGGTATGGTATGCTATAGGCAATTCACCCGCTCTTCCATCTAACCACGCAAGGGGCGAACTCGTGATCCCAGATGAGCAGCGCATCGCGGAGATTTCGCGTGCGGCGGAGGCGATGATCGCCGGGCCGCCCGACTTTTTGCGCGCCTTCCCTGGTGACGAAGCGGGCGCACGCCAGCAACGCCGCTCTATCGTGCTAGCCTCGCTACGCGATCAGGAGGCGATGGGCCGTGTGGGCGTCTCTGTGGATGAACTGGCCGCCGACCTCGAGGCCGTCTTGCGCTACCGCCAGCAGTCCGCGCCAGACGATCCCCGCAACGAAGTCGTAGAGATACTGCGCCAGCTTGAAAGCTGGCAGGCGGTGGATGGTGGATTGGCGCCCGACCGCGCCGAACGCGACGGCTTGCGCCGCCGGGTGGAGCGCGACTACGCGCTGGCTCGCACGATGCGTGTCTTCTTGCCACACTGGGACGACGTACAGCGCACGCTACGCCGCCGCTATATCAGCCTCAGCGCCAACTACTTTGCCCAGGCCATCGCCGCGCTCGATACACTGCTCGAAGAACTCAACTACGAAGATACCGATCCCCTGCGCTGCCATACCGCCTGGCAATCGCTGCGCCAGGCGGTGCACGGCATCAACACCGAATCGCGCGACTTCGCCCGTGAATTGCGCTCCTTGCGCGTGGATGGCGCGCATCCCGAACTGCTCGCCGACATCGCCGACCGGCTGGGTATCCTGCATGAGAAGTTTTTCCGCGTGGCGGCTGAGGGAGCGGCCCAGGTGCGCGCACGGCTGGAACTGCTACGCGACGACGCGCACGCCGGAGAAAACGTCGTGCGGCTTCAAGAGGCGTTGCGCATGCGCGAGGAGGAATGGAGCGTGGGTCTGGGCGAGACGCCCGACGAACTGCGCGAACGGCTCGACGCTGTGGCCTTCGATGTGGTGCGTGAACTAACCCTTTTCGAGCGGATTATGAGCGAGGGTGGCCCCGGCTCCTGGCGTGAGGGCGCGAAGGTGATCAGCCTGGCGCTCGTCGAACTGACCGAACGCATCCACGCGGCCATCTCGCTGCGCCTGCAACAGACCCAGGCCATCGCGGCGTTGTTGCGCCGCGCACATGATTTGGCCGAGGGTGGCCCCGACGCCACGCAGCGCGCCCGCCAGTACCTCTGGAACGCTTCGGGCGCCTTCCATGCCGCGCTCTGGGTGCAGGGCGTTCCATCCAGCGACGATCAGGTGCGGCTGGATCGCTGGCTGGAGCAGCGTGGCGGCTCGCCGCTGCCACTGGTGGATGACGACATCTGGCAGAAGTCGTTGCGTCCGCGCCACCGCCCTGCGCCGCCCCCACCGCCATCCGCGCTGCTGCTCGCCGACGATTGGGATCCCGGCGACGACCCGCGCATCCGCGAACTTGAGGCGGCGCGCGCGCGTCTGGTAGAGCGGCTAATAACGGCTGGCTCAGCGGCGGCGCTCGAACACATAGACTCGATAGATGAACTGCGGTTGCTGGCGTCGTTCCTCTGGCTGCCACGCGATAGCGCGCCGTTGCGCCGTTTGGGGTTGCGCATCCAGCAGCCGGGGGCAGGGATGTCGCGGCGGGCGACGCTGGCCGGGCCGGGTTTCGTCGTCGAGATGGATAACTATCGCTTCAGCGCGGTGAACGCCGCGCGCCAGGCCGCAATTGACGCGCAACGCGCCGAGGCCGCCGCCGCGATGGCCAAGCTGAGCGCCTTCGCCACCGCCAGCGATGACGAAGCGCCGCCGCCACGTCCATTGCCTGGAATGCCTGGGATCGCCGCCGCTTCATATCCCTCTGCATCACAGCCCGCCGCGCCTCAGCAGCCTGCCGCTTCATACCCCACAGCCTTACAGCCGCCAATGCCTGCCAACCCCTACGCTCCGGTAGTCCAGGTCATGGCTGCGGCGCCAACCACGCCGCTTGAGGACGAGGTATCCCTCACAGCGATGGAGCCAAGCGGCGTGACGCGGCCTTTGTATGGTATGGAGCAAGCCTCGCCCACAACGCCGCTGGCACCGTCCGGCCTCATCCTCAACGAAGCGCCGCCCACACGTCCGCTGGCAAGCGCCACCGCGCAGGAAGGCGCGACATGGGTGACGCCCGATACGCACGACCAGCAAGAGCAGCCGAAGCCGCGTCGCTTCTGGCCGATTCCCAACCTGCTTGGCCGCCGCAACAACGGCGCGCCGCCCGCCCCGCGCAATCGAGAGTAACATCAGGAACGACGGGCGCCAGCCAAGTACCGCCGCCGTCTCTGGCGGCAAGTGTGCGCTGGCGCATCATTGGATGGCGAAGTGAAATATGGTGGGCGTAGGGTAGGCGCGGAAACGCTGTCTATTGGGATGAGCGTGGTAGTTCCGAGAGCAGGTAAGCATGGCCGTCCACGCCTACAACATACTGCTGTCCATCGGCTCCAGCGATCAGCCAGATGGGATCACCGGGGAAGATGCCGCCCGCGCGCCACATGATTTTGCCGGTCTCTAGCGCGCTCGCGTTCACGTCGAAGTAGATCAGTTGGGGCGCGTTCCCTGCGCGCATCGTGGTATGGCGCTGAGCCTCCACTGCGGCGATAGCCCGTTGGGCGGAGATGCGTGGAATCACGCCGCCAGGGTGTTGTTGAGGATCATAACTGAAAATCCCAACCACATCGATAGCGGTCTGCGGCGGGTTCAATTGCAATTCGGCTGCCCCTATCGCCGCTCCCGTCTTATCCAGGATGGGCAGCACATAGAAGTCAGGGTCGGTCTCACCCGCCATTTTGTGGACAGGCAGGGAGTTTGATACACGAACAAAACATTCAGGCGCAATTTGAGCCGTCAGCTTAACCTTCGCGCGAACGCTGCTTCACCACACGCGCCAGTTCGCGTTCGGTGTCGCGTTTTGCGATGGCCTCGCGCTTGTCATACAGCTTCTTGCCTCGACAGAGGCCAAGCTCGATCTTCGCGCGATTGTGCTTGAAATAGAGCCGCAGCGGGATGAGCGTCAGACCCTTCATCTGCGTGCGCGCCGTCAACTGCGTGATCTGCTTGCGATGCAACAGCAGCTTGCGTGGACGCATGGGATCGTGGTTCATATAGGTTCCCTGCTCGTAGATCGCGATATGTGCACCTTCCAGCCAGACCTCGCCATCCTTCACACGCGCGAACGCCCCGCGCAGGTTCACATGCCCCAGCCGGATAGACTTCACCTCGGTTCCTGTCAGCGCGATGCCCGCCTCATACGTCTCATCCACAAAATAATCGTGATATGCCTGACGATTGACCGTGATGACCTTTGTCTCCTCCGCCATCATGCGCATTCCTTTCCAAACATCCCAAACAAATTGCAAACAAAACAAGCCAGGGGCTACGCAAACGACGCATCGCGCGCTATAGTCTGAGCAGGCGCACGCGCGGTAGCATCCCAGGCGACGCCTTCGCTATGAGTAGTATGCGCCAGGCGCGCGCTCATGTCCAAAGACTTGCACAACCATATACAAAGGGTGTACAAATAGTGATGGCTCCTTCTGTGGGTGGCGTTGCGCAGAGCGTCATCCACAGGGAACCCACTTATCTTACCCCACCGCAGAGGGGGAAGCAAGCCAGCACGCAAGCGCAAAGGGCATCGGAAGCGCCAGACGCGAGAGGACGAGACTGACGTTATGTTTTACCGGCTGGGCGCGCTTGCTGTGCGTTTTCGATATTGGATACTGAGTTGCTGGCTCGTGATTGTGCTGATCGGCCTGCCCTTCGCGCCACGGGTCGCCGAGGTGTTATCGCCAGGCGGCTTTTCCAGCCCGAATATGCAATCGCAGCAGGCGATAGACGCGCTGCAAAGCGGCCTGCACACGAACTTTACCAGCGTCCTCGTGATCTTTTCCAGCAAGACCATGACGGCAGACGATCCGCGTTTCGTCGCCGCCGCCAACGAAGCCACCGCGAAGCTAACCGGATGGTCGGAGGTCTCGGCCATCGTACCGTTCACCGTTGATCCTTCGGCGATCTCGCGCGACAGGCATACCGCCTATACTGCCGTTTTCCTCAACGCCAGCGCCGACGACGCCTATAAGCTGCTGCCTGCGCTTCGTGCGCGCCTGAGTCAGCCATCCGGCCTGACTATGCAGGTTGGCGGCGGCCCCGTCTTCTACGCCGACATCCAGTCGGTCAGCGAGGCCGACCTGCGGCGGGCTGAGATCATCGCCTTCCCCTTCGCGCTGATAGCCTTGCTGCTGGTGTTTCGGTCGGTGATCGCGGCGGGGCTGCCTGCGGCGGTGGGCGGATGTAGCGTTGTCGTCTCGCTGGCGCTGCTCTACCTGATCGCCTCGTACACGCCGATCTCCACGTTCGCGCTGAACATCACGACGCTGTTTGGCCTGGGTTTGGGCGTGGACTACTCGCTGTTCATGGTGAGCCGCTTCCGCGAGGAGCTTGCGCGTGGGCGCGATGTGCCTGATGCTATTGCCATCACCATGTCCACTGCCGGACGGGCGGTCTTCTTCTCTGGGCTGGCCGTCTCGATTGGCCTGCTTGGGCTGATCGTCTTCCCATTGAATATGCTGCGTTCGGTGGGTTTGGGTGGCATGCTGACCGTCGCCTTCTCGATTCTCGCCGCGACGACGCTGCTTCCTGCGCTGCTCAGCGTGATCGGGCGGCGCGTCAACGCTTTGCCGGTGCGGCTGCCACGCATCTTTGGACGTAGATCGTCGTCGGCTGCCCCCACCCCGACCCTCCCCCAGCGGGAGAGGGAGGGTGGAGTCAATGAGGAAAACGGCTTCTGGCATCGGCTGGCGTTCGGCGT
>JAJPIU010000093.1 GCA_021324535.1 Pseudomonadota bacterium | reverse complement strand
GGCAGCTCAGCGGGCCGGTGAACGTCTCGCAGGCGTATAGCGACGCCTATTTGCCGTAGCAGAGGGGCGAGCGGTTGAAACCCCGCCCAAGAGCGCCTAACAAACCCGTCATCGGAGCAATGCTTGCCAGCAGGTGAGCGCACAGCCCAAGGTGAGGAAGGCCAGATGAATCGCCGCTCGCCGCTCATAGCGCACCGTCAAGCGACGGTAGCGGCCCAGCCACGCCAGGGTACGCTCGACCACCCAACGATGCCGTCCCAGCCGCCCGCTTGGCTCAACGCCTTTCCGGGCAAGACGAGGGACAATCCCCCGCTGGCGGCAGGCCAGCCGACAGAACGCGTAGTCCTAAGTGGCGCATCCACCAAGTTTGTGCTACGGTGAAGCCTCTCAGGTGAGGAGGTGTTGCATGGGCAAACGGCTGGATTTGGCGCATCTACGTGCGACAGCGCCAGAAGAGCGGCAGGCAGTAGCGCGGCTGGCCCGTTCACGCACCGCGCCCGCCCGCGCGGTGGAGCGGGCGCGGGTGGCGCAAGCGGCGCTGGACGGGGAAACCGTTGAAGAGATGGCGGCGCATCTGGGGCTGGCACGCCACACGATCTATCTCTGGCTCAATCGCTTTGCGACCCGTGGGCTGGCGGGACTGGACGACCAGCCCCGCAGTGGCCGACCCGCGACCTACACGCGCGAGCAGGTGGGTGAGATCGTGGCCACCGCGCTGACCGATCCGCAGACGCTCGATCTGCCGTTCCAGTCGTGGACGCTGGATCGCCTGGTCAGCTACCTGAGTGAGCAGAAAGGCATTGCCATGAAGCGCAGCCGGGTCAACGAGGTCTTGCTGACCGAGGGGTTGCGCTGGCGGCAGCAGGAGACCTGGTTTGGGGAGCGGGTCGATCCCGAGTTCGCCGCCAAAAGGGGGCGAGAGAAGCCCTCTACGTAGACTCGCCGGAGGAGAGTGTCGTGGTGTGTCTGGATGAGATGGGGCCAGAAGCGGCCAAGAGGTGGCCCGGCCAACGGGTCGTCGTAGCGGCTCCTGTTGTGGGGCCACTACCCCAGCCCGCAGGGCGCGCCCGACAGGAGATCGACTATGGGCGACGCGAGAAAGGCTCCGTCTTCGGCGCATTCCGTCCGGCCCGCGACGAGCGATGCGTTCACGGCTCCCTACCCAGGCCGCACCATCGCCAACGGGGTGGACTTCCTCGAACAGGTGGATGGCTGGCTGCCCGCCGAGGTCGAGCGCATCTACGCCGTGCTGGACAACTTGAGTACCCACCGCGCCGTGGATGTGCTGCTCTTCCAGTTGCCCCATCCGCGCTGGGAGTTTGTCTTCCAGCCGACCTCCGCCGCCTATCTCCCTCTGCTCAACCTGATCGACCCGTGGTGGAAAATCCTGCGCTCCCTGGCGCTCAAAATGACCATCTGCGGGACGTTACGCCCGATCAAACGCCATCCACAATGGTTGTGGCAATGGATAGCAGACCAAGAGACCAAAGCGGCAGGAGAATTTTTTCAGCCTATGCGTTCTCGCCCACGGTCTGTGAGTATGATGGTTCTTGGCCCGATTAGTATCCTCATTGAACGATAAGGCTCCATGCGCCTTTGGCATCAAAGATTCGCTGAGCTAATATGGCTACGTTGCTTTCCATGCAATTTTCTCGTTCAAGACTCCCCGCCCGCGCCGAGCAGCGCATCAATCTCTTCCAGGCAGGCGGCGCGCTCCTGGCGCCAGCGACGGTAGGCCAGCCGGTGCACGCGCCAGCCCGCGCGTTCGAGGATCGCCTGGCCGCCCAGCGTATCGAGCGAGGCCTCTTCGGGATGGTGTGGACGCGCGTTAGGATCGCCGTCGCAGGCAATCGCCAACGCCTGCGCGCCATGCTTCACCACCACATCCACCGCGAAGCCCGCCACGGGATACTCCTGATAGACCGTGTAGCCGCCGCGTGCACGCAGCGCCGCCGCCAGCTCGCGCTCGAAGGGCGTGCCTGCGCCAGTGGGTTGCGCGTCGGCGTCCTCTTCCAGCAGATCGCCAGCATAGTCGAGGTAGCTGTTGAGCAGATGATCAGGCGGCAGGTTACGCGGATCGAGCGCGGTGAAGATCACCTGGCGCCGACGGGCGCGCGTCACCGCGACGTTGAAGAGGTTGTCGTTGTTCATGAACGTGACGGTGCTGCGGTGCGAGGTGGGGTCGGCGCAGAAGCTGAGTAGCATGATGTCGCGCTCGTCGCCCTGGAAGGTGTGCGCCGTGCCTACCGCGATGTCGTGATCCTGCAATACGCGCGACTTCAGCTTCGCGGCTAGCGTGCGGTTGAGGTAGTTCACCTGGTCGCGGTAGGGCGAGAGCACGCCGATAGTCGCACGGTCGCGCGGTTCTTTCTTGGCTTCGGCGCGGGCGATCTTGTTGATCTCGCTGATGATCGCCTCGGCCTCCTCGACGTTGTAGCCCTCTTTGCGGCGCACGCCGTTCACCTTGCGTAGCTCCAGGCTGCGTAGGCCAATCGTGTCGGGTCGGCGTGTCATGATGCGTAGCGCCTGACCGTAAAAGCGGCGGTTGCTGAACTCAATGATCTGCGGCAGGCTGCGATAATGCTCATCTAGCAGGACGACATCATCCTGCGAGGGCAGCGCGCCGTTTACCACATCCAGCAGGCTATGTGTGCGGTAATTCCACTGTGAACGCTGGCTGGCCGAAAGCCCGTGCTGTGTGGCAAGCGCCGACTGGCGATCCTCCCGCAGGAACGAGAGATGGCGCAACTGCTTGGGGTCACCGCAGACAATCGCCCGTTTCCCGCGATAGAGCAGCGGCAGCGCGCTTGCCACGTCGCACTGCGACGCCTCGTCAATCACCACCAGGTCGAACATCTCGCGTTCAAGCGGCAAGAGTTCGGCGGCGTGCGGGTTCGTCACCGCCCAGATGGGGAAAATGTTGAGCAAGGCGCGGAAGTCTAGCTCAGCGAAGATTTTATCCTGTTCGGCGGCGTTGCGCGCCTCCACCGCCGTCTTGAAGAGCGCGAGCGTGCGGCGGTTGGAGCGCAACGCCTCGGCCAGCGCATCACGCCGGCGTACGGCAAGCAGCTCGCCCACCAGCGCGCCGCGATCTTGCCGCTGTCGAGCGTAGCGCGTCAGCAGCGCGTTGATCTCGTCATAGCGCAACAGGTCGCGTTCGGTGGCCGCAAGCTCCTCGCGCAGCCGTTCGCGTCGGGCAATGCGTTCGAGCGCGTCGGTGGATTGAAGCTGCTCCTCGCTGAGCCCAAGCTGCGCTGCCAGATCAGAGGCGTGTTGCTCGCGCTTGCGTCCGCCGAGCCAGCCGGTCAACGGGGCACGGCTGACCTTGCGGTGAAGATTCTCGGCAGCCGCCAGCAACGCCTGGGAGCCAAGCGAGGCGGCTGCCTCTTCGTTGTACTGTGGCGTCTGTAGTGTGGCCAACTCGTGAAAGGCGCGCGTCCAGGCGGATTCGGCCTCGAGGATGTGTACAATGTCGCCTTCGAGCTGCTCAATCTCGGAATCGGCGGCGCGCAGGCGTTCTTCCAGCATCTCGATCTCACCAGGACGCGGACGCGGCGGCGCGCCTGTGCCGTCAAACAGGTTATCCAGGAATTGCTTGAGTTCGTCGCGATAGCGTTTGTCGCCACCGCGCAGGATGACCGTCAGCGAGCCAAGATGCGGCTGGAGCTTCTCCACCACGACATCTACGGCCTTGTTCATCTTGGAGGAGAGCAAAACGGTCTGGCCGCGCGCCACTGCGTCGAGGATCAACTGGGCGATGGTGAACGATTTGCCGGTGCCTGGTGGGCCGATCACCAGCGTGAGGGGACGTTGCTCGGCCTGGCGTAGCACGCGCGTCTGGGCGTCGCTCAGTTCGGCGCCTGCCAGGATGGGACGCGGCGCGTTAAAGAGGCGCGCTGTGGAGGAGGCGCGTTGTGGGCCGTGCCTGCGCGCGTCGGGCTGAGCGGCGTTGCCAAAGATGGCCGCCAGCGGAGTAGACATCATGCCCGTCTGGCCCATCACCTGTAGTTCCGTCAGCACGCCGCGCGCCTCGGTGGGACGGCGCGCCAGCATCATCGCCGAGGCGCAGAGCAACTGCGCGGGGCTATCGTGCGCGATCAGGTCGCGGATGGCGTCTTCTGGCTGCAACTCAGGGAACGCCTGTAAGTCGTCGGTGCGCAGCGTGGGGATCAGCTCGCCCACCACGGCGGCGAACTCGCGGATGTCCGAGTTGTCGAAAGGAGCGTTGGGCGCCTGGCTGAGGATCGCCTCGGCGTAGGCTTGCGCCTGTTCGTCGTTCTCGGCGTCAATCAGCGAGGCCAGCAGCGGGAAGTTGATGCGCTGCTCGTCAAGCTCAATCGTCATGAACGCCTGTGAACCGGCCTGCTCGATGCGCGCGGGCCAGTAGAGCAGCGGCGCACAGAAGAGTTCGCCCTTGCGGCGTGCGGCGCCAGGGCCACGCCCCACCAGAAAGACCGAGCCGTAGATCAAGAACTTATCACGCCGGTTCACGTCAGCCGCGTTTTGTGCTGTCACGCCTATGCTCAGCGGGAGTTCCAGCCGGTACACCTGCCCGGTGAGCAGCGCCTCGCTTCCCTCGGAAAAAGTGACGTACTCGCCCTGGTTCTTATCAAGGATGTTGCTGATCACTCCGCCACGCGCGTCAGCGGCGAAGCAGTCATGGAAATAGCGGCAGACGCCCGCGAAGAGCGGCGAGGCCAGCCCGGCGGCGTGTCCGTTGTGTGATGCGCTGTTTACGCTGGAGCCTAAAGAGGCCGCAGGATCGGGCCATTCGGATACAGGCGTCAGGCCGCTGCGCATGGGCGCATTCGCCTGGTTATTCGTTTCCTGTGTCGCTTCGTGTGTCGTGCGCCCGCGTCGAAAGATGCCCATGGTGTTCCTGCTTCCTGGCTAACCAGCCCCCAAGAGATCGCCAGGTATGCCCTGACTGCATGGCTGGCGGCGCGCCCATCGGGTGTGGTGGTTGAGGGCGCGCACGGCAAACAGCCATCAAACTCAGTGTAGGTTTGACGCGGGCGCAACGTCAAGCGGACGGGCCAATCATCCCATGCGTGAGGAATATAGCTTTGCAGGTCATGGTGTCCCAGGCAGAGCAACAGTATCATCGAAGGAACGCCTGAGGGATGATGTCCTGAAACGCATCTCCAAGAGCAGCCAGCCGCTTACGAAAATTCCGCACATTCCGAAACATCTCGATGGAACCCATGAAAATTATGAGGGCGAGGCTTTCCCAGCCGATATTGTGAAGGAGCGCGAAGATGGTAGGAATATTGAGCGCGCGTATGATAGGAAGTGTTTCTATGCCCACAACGATATTACCTGGTGGCGTATAGCGCCCTATGGCGGAAAAGAGACCGCTAAAGGCGCTGAGCGTCTGCATGACATTGCGCGCCGGTTGCAACAAGAACAGAGCGAAGTTTTCTTTTCCGCGCGACCAGGGAAATCGGAATAGAAGTGGTTTCTCTTGTCTCCTGAAAATGACGCGGATGAGGGTGAAGGTGAACAAGGTGGCGCCTACCGAAACGATAGAGCCAAGGCGGGTAAGATCTATCCCCCAAATGACTGTAAGAGCATAGAGGGCAAGGAAAAATCCCCAATAAAAGAAGGACCAACTGCGGGCAAACTGAAACAGTTGTGGTATGGTGCCCCCTACAATTGCCCCCGCTGGCTCAGCCACAATCTTCCCCGCTCGCCTGGCGATTTCGCGACCCGAGGCTGCTCCACTGGGCGTTTCTTTTGCGCCATCGGATGTGAGTCCTGAACGTTGGGTTGATCGCTTCAGCGTTGCGCTTGAGGAGCGTGGCGAAGGCGGAGCGGAGGTGGCGCTCCGTGCGGGCTGTGCCTGCGAGGGC
>JAJPIU010000084.1 GCA_021324535.1 Pseudomonadota bacterium | reverse complement strand
CAACAGCAGATAGCGATACCAACGACGACCAGGCGCACGGGCCGCAAGGTCAAGGGCGGCTGGATTGACGCGATTGGCATGGCCGAGGGTGGGCTGCTCACCGATGTCGCGATCATCTTTGATCTGGCGGCGATCTATGTGCCGATCTTGGGCGCCGTCTTTGATCCTGCCGTGCCTGCGCCTTTCGCCATCCTCTATCTGCGGCGAGGCCCACGGGTGACGCTGCTGGCGATTGTGGTCGCCACCTTCCTGATGACCGTGCTGACGGGACCACACTTTGGCTGGCGGCTTGGGCTACGCGGGTTGGTGGGCCTCTTCCTGGGGTGGGCGATGAACCGCCGCTGGGGGAGGATCGCCGTTCTGGCGGGGTCAACGCTGATCACCACGGTGATCGCCTACGCCGCCGCGTTCGCCGTCATCTTCCTGACGGGCCTGCCCATTGCTGACATTGTGAGCGAACTGCGCAACGCCAGCAATGCGCTCACCTGGCTGATCTCCGCTGGAACGCGGTTGCTGGGCATACGCCCGTATTGGGTAGCGGTGTTGCCCTACTACACAGATGCGCTACGGCTTGGCCTGCGCTACTGGCCGATCATGCTCTTTGCCTATACCGCCGCAGTCGCCTTCCCATCTGCGGTGCTCTACTATATTGTCGCCAACGCCTCGGCGCGTTTGCTTGGTCATGAGGTGAAACCCTTCCCGCCGCAGTGGTTTATGTGGCTGCTGCGCATGGCGCATTATATCTTCGTTGTGCCGGTGGTGTTCGTCTTCCGTGTCATCTGGTTTATCATCACACTGCCGATACGCGGGCCGGTCTGGCTCTGGCGGCTCGTTCGCCCCAAGCCGTCGCCGTTCACTCCACGGGCGCCACGCCCGCCACAGCCGATGCAACCACCCGAAACCGGCGCATCCGCTGTGCAGGCCACACAGGCCGCGCCAACGACCATCCCGCTTCAACCAGACGCAGGGCCTTCACCACAGAGAGCTCTGATCGTACCCGAAGAGCAGCGCGAGACGGTCGCTGCCTCCTCCCCACGGACACGCGCGCCCCAGAGCGCCTCACGCCAGGAGGAACAGCGATGACCACTCAGCCCCCCCTTGTCGCTCAATCAATAGGCGCGCCTGAGCATGCCCCCACACTGGGCGAGGTTGCCCTTCACCTGGAAAATGTTGTCTACCGCTACCCTTCGATAACCAACGCGCCAACCTCACTGCTGGCGGCGAAGATTGCCCCGGCGCTGGCGGGCGTCACGCTGGATGTGCGGCGCGGGGAGTATGTGGCGCTGCTGGGACACAACGGCAGCGGCAAATCCACGCTGGCTCGGCTACTCAACGCATTGCTGCTGCCCACCAGTGGCCATGTCTACGTGCTGGGTCACAACACCGCTGACCGTTCGGAGCATCGGGCGATCCGCGATCTGGTAGGCATGATCTTCTCCGATCCCGACAATCAGATCGTCGCGACGATTGTCGAGGACGATGTGGCCTGGGGGCTGGCGGCGCGCGGCTATCCGCTGGCCCAGGTGCACGCTCGGGCGGAGGCGGCGATTAACGCGGTGGGGCTGAGCGCGCACAAACGCCGCGCCCCCAACGAGCTATCGGGCGGGCAGCGCCAACGACTTGCCATCGCGGGCGTGCTGGCGCTTGAGCCAGTCTGCCTGATCGCCGACGAACCAACGGCGCTGCTCGATCCGCAGGCGCGCGTGGAGATGCTTGGGCTGCTGCATACGCTCAACCGCGAACGTGGGCTGACTATCATCCATGTGACGCACCTGCTCGAAGAGGCGGCGCTGGCCGACCGCATCGTGATCCTTGAACGCGGACGCATTGTGCGCGAGGGGACGCCCACCGAGGTCTTCGCCGATCTGGAGAGCCTACGTTCGCTCAAACTGATCATCCCTGAGCTTGGCGTACTTGGCGAACGGCTGCGCGCGTTGGGTGTTGACATCCCACCTGACGCGCTGACGCCCCAGCTCTTTGTCGCCGCGCTCGAACGCCTGGAAGGACACTACAGACAGACGCAGCATGGAGGCGCACAGTGAGCATCGTTGTCGAACATCTCAGCTACATCTATAACCTGGGCGCGCCGCAGGAGCATGTGGCGCTACGCGATGTGAGCCTGACGATTCCCGATGGTGTCTGCGCGGCGATCATTGGCGTCACCGGCTCCGGCAAGTCCACGCTCACCCAACATTTCAACGGCCTACTCTTGCCGACCAGCGGGCGCGTTATCGTGGATGGACTGGACGTGACCGCGAAGACAACCCGCCCTGAGCATCTGCTGGAGCTACGGCGGCGGGTAGGGCTGCTCTTCCAGTTCCCTGAGGCGCAGCTTTTCGCGCCGACCATCGCCGATGACGTGGCGTTTGGCCCGCGCCAGTTGCGCCTGAAAGACAAAGTGGTGAAAGAGCGTGTGCGTTGGGCGCTGAACGCCGTGGCGCTGCCCACCGATACGGAGTTTTTGGCGCGTTCACCCTTCGCGCTGAGCGGCGGCCAACGGCGACGTGTGGCGCTGGCGGGCGTGCTGGCGATGCGCCCGCTGACGCTGGCGCTGGATGAACCCAGCGCCGGGCTTGACGCAGAGGCGCGCGAAGAAATCTACGCCTGCCTGGACGATTTGCGGGCGCGTGAGGGCGTGACGCTGGTGATTGTCTCGCATGACATGAGCGAGGTGGCCCATCTGGCGGATGTGATCTTTGCGCTGGCGGGCGGCGAACTGAAGCTGTCCGGGCCGCCCGAAGAGGTTTTCAAGCGCACCGACGAGATTCTGGCGTGTGGGCTGTTGCCGCCGCCGCTGGCGCAGACGGTGGCGCTGGCGCGTGAACATGGGCTGAACGTCGGCGCGGCCAGCGACGCGCCATTGACGCCCGATGCGCTGGCCCCCGCGCTTGCCGCCTCGCTCGGCGCCGAACACGCCGAATACGGGTTGAACGGGCACAGGACCTAACCCCCAGCCCGCTTCCCCACGCGGGAAAGGGGAAGAAGGAACCTGAAGGAATCTACCCCCCAATCCCCTTCCTCACACGGGAAGGGGGTGAAGGAAGGAGCTAGCCATGCTGGAGAATATGCCGATCAGCGCCTATGCCGAGGGAACATCGCTCGTTCACCGGCTGCGCGCGCGTACCAAGCTCTTGCTGCTTGGCTGGCTGGTGGTGATGTTCTTCCTGGCGAACCACCACCCGTTCCATTATGGCGTCTACGCGGTCTCCTTCGCGTTGTTTGCGCTGGCCTTCTTCGACGCGCACATCAGTTGGGGCTACATCTGGCGGCGAATGCGCCTGCTGGTCATCCTGCTGGCGATTGGCATCCCTTTCTCGCTGATCTGGACGACCGGCCAGACCTGGCGCACGTTTGGCCCGTATGTGCTGAACTATCATGACTATAAACTGCCGATCACGGTGGTCGTCACCTATGACGGCATCTGGTTCAGCGTCTCGTTTACGGCGATCTTTCTGCTGCTCTTCCTCAGCTCCATGCTGATCACGACGACGACCACTCCCGTCGCGCTCTCTGAGGGGATTGTATTGCTGCTGCGTCCGTTGCGCTGGATTGGGCTGCCCGCCGACGAGTTCGGCCTGATGACGCTGGTCTCGCTGCGCTTTGTGCCTGTGTTGATGCAGGAACTCAACCAGTTGATGAAGGCGCAGATCTCGCGCGGGGCCAGCTTTTCCACAGGCTCGCTGACGGCACGCATCCAGGGGATCGCGACGCTGCTGGCGCCACTGCTTCAGGGCGCGTTGCGTCGGGCGGACAACCTGGCCTCGGCGTTGGAGGCGCGCGGCTACGGCGTGACGGGCAAGGCGACGTTGCTGCACGAGGGGCGGCTGCGCTGGCTCGACTGGCTCATGCTGCTGGTCATCCCCGCGCTCACCTTGCTAGCCTATCTGAAGTTGTGAGATACTGGATACTGTCGGTAGTTCGAGGAGGGCGTCGCCTATGCTGGATTTCAAGATACCGATCCGCTCTACTGGCGAGGCCGAGCGCGAAGGCGTCATCCATTGCACATATGGCAACGAGCCGATGGGAAAGGCGCTGGCCGATGTAGAGATACTGTTGCGGGCGCTCTCCCCTGGCGAAACGCTTATGCTCAGCAGCGAACGCGAGGACTCACATGAGCTTGTGCCGCTGTGGTGTGAGCGCGCTGGCCACCGTCTGATCAAGGCGACTTCGACAATGACCTGCGGGCGCATCGGCTGCATCCTGGAGCATCTGTACCTGATCGCAGCGTATGTATAAGGAATAGCACCATGCGCGCGGATCGCTTGCTCTCCATCCTCCTGCTCTTGCAGACACACCCTCGCCTTTCCGCACATGAGCTTGCCCGCCGTATGGAGGTTTCCGCGCGCACCATCCTTCGCGATATGGAGGCGCTTGGCGCGGCTGGCGTGCCGGTGGTGGCGGATCGCGGCGCACGCGGCGGCTGGCGGCTGCTCGAAGGCTATCGCACAAACCTCACGGGGCTGAACGCGGCGGAGATTCAGGCGCTCTTCGTCGCGCGCCCCTCGCGCATGCTTGCCGACCTGGGACTCGAGCGCGCAGCAGACGCCGCACTGATCAAGCTGCTGGCGGCGCTGCCCACGCTCTCTCGCCAGGGCGCCGAATATACCCGCCAGCGATTGCACATAGACGGCGCCGGGTGGCGACAGACGACCGACGCCGTGCCCTATCTGCTGCCCTTGCAGGAAGCCATCTGGCAGGAGCGCAGGGTGTGGCTCACCTACCAGCGTGCGGATGGTGTCTGCGTCGAGCGGCTGATCGATCCGCTGGGCCTGGTGGCGAAGGGTAGCCTGTGGTATCTTGTGGCGGCTGTTGATGGCGAACTACGCACCTATCGTGTCTCACGTGTGCAAAGCGTCGTTCTCACCGATGATCTGTGCGTGCGCCCACCCAACTTCGATCTGGCGGCGTTCTGGGAGCAATCGGCGGCTGAGTTCAAGGCAAACCTGCCGCGCTATCCTGTTCTCCTTCGTGTTGCCCCTCAGGCGCTCGATAGGCTGCGCTACGCAGGGAATTACTCGCATGTGGAGCGGGTAGAAGAAGCCACCCCCGACGATCCCACAGGCTGGTTGCGCGTCCAGATGCGCTTTGAGGAGGCGCACAACGCCAGTGAACTGCTGGTGGGCTTCGGCGGCCAGGTCGAGGTGATCGATCCGCCGGAGCTACGCGCGATGATCATCCAGGCTGCCCACGAGGCGCTGGCTCTCTACACTGCTTGACACTGCTTGGCAGGGCGGTCTTCCCCTGGTACACTATTACGCGATGCGTTCTATACAACACGCGACGTACTATGGCAAAGGGTAAAGAGCAATGGCGGAGACGACAAGCATGGCAAAGTCGTTTGTCGGGCAAACCACTGATGATCAAGGTTCCTTGCAGGAGCAACCGCAGCAAGCTCGAAGTGAGGAAGAGTTAGGCGCTGGTCAGATGGCCTGCCCTGCCTGTGGGAGCGCCATGCCCGATCTCAAAGGCGGTCGGGCGACGATCTGTCCCGTGTGCGGCTTTAAGGATAGCTGCTGCTTCTAAGTGTATTTGACACTGACGGCGGCATGTTCTATGCTGTTCTAGAGTCAACGCCGTCTTGGTTTCTTGCGAGATGAGAGGCGGCGTCAAACCGGCTACAAGCATGCACAAGGAGAACACGCATGTCGGGGATGAGCGAAACACCAGGGGCAGGCAGCGCGCCGGGACAGGGAATGGCTCCCATGCGTCGCCGGAGCGATCTCAATGAACAAGACAAATACAGCAAACAAGCTGAGAAGAGCGCGGCGCCATTTGAGGCATTGGGGGCATTCGAGTCCTATGAGTATGGCGATGAAGCCGAGGCGGATGAGCTGGCTGACACCGAACAGGCCGAGCAATTGGGAGGCGCCGGCGTGCTGAGCGAGGCGCAACGCCGCGCCCACACCCGTCGCCTCATCCGCGAGTTTCTGCGCGCCGTGCCACGCGCCGAGCCAGAGACGACGCTTGCCTTCCTGCGGCCCGATGGCGAGGCGCGCATGATCACCCGCCGCGAACTGAGCGCCGCGATAGACCGTCTGCGCCCTCGCCAGCGGCAGATCGTGCGGCTGGGCATCGAAGAGCGATGGCCACGCCAGAAAGTCTGCGCCTACCTGCATGACATCAGCATCAAAACCTTCGAGCGCGACCAGGTGGAGGCGCTTGACCTGCTGGCGCAGCTATGAGGTCGGTTGTCTCAGCTTCCCCTCATCCGCTTTCTCTGGGTGAGGGGAGAACAGCCGAATGGCTACGTCGTGACCTCGTAATTTCTCAACCGTTTGACAACGTGGGCGGTGAATGAAAATGCTCTCTTCTCTGCGAATATGTGGCGTATGTCACAGCATGCCACGTCCAGATGGGCGGCGCATGATGTATAACGTATGTGGGTTATTGTCCCTTAATAAAACCTCTCTCTATCGGCGCCTTTCCGCTTTCAATGGCGCATGGGAAGAAGATTGGGTGAGTGGTGAACTGGTTGTGATGGGGAGGTGAATGATGCGTATTCTGGTTGCCGACGATGATCGCGATCAAGTGGACTTATTGACATACTGGCTCAAAGGCAACGGGTACGATATGGTGCGCGCCTTCGATGGCGAACAGGCCGTGCAGAAGTGGCGCGAGACCAAGCCCGATCTGGTGATCCTCGATGTCGAGATGCCCAAGATGGATGGCTTCGAGGTCTGCCGCCGGATGTCGGCGGAATCAAGCGCGATGGTGCTCTTCCTCACCTGCCGCGAGCGTGAGGTGGACGAGGTGCGTGCGCTCGACCTGGGCGCCGACGACTACCTGCGCAAGCCGTTCAGCGCGCGGCAACTGCTGGCGCGCATCCGGGCGCTGACACGGCGCGCCACTACCACGCCCCATGTGAACGCCCAATCGGTCGTCAGCGTCGGGCCGATCAGCCTGGATTCCATGCGGCACGAGGTGGCACGCAACGGCGTGAAGGTGCGGCTAACGCCTATCGAGAGCCGCCTGCTCCATCTGCTGCTGACGCACAGCGGCCAGGTGCTCACCACCGAGACAATTGTCGAGCGGGTCTGGGGCTACGACGAGACCAGCGACACGAGCCTGGTGAAGACGCATATTCGCCATCTGCGCCAGAAGATCGAGCCGGAGCCAAACGCCCCACAGTACATCCTCACCGTTCCAGGGGTAGGCTATACCTTCATGGCGCAGGCCCCCAGCGGCGCACACGCCTAGCCGCGAGGGTATCGTTATGACTGCCGATCAGCCAATTCTTCCAAACTATCAGCAGGGCTACTCGATTGGCGCAGGGGCTATCGTCCTCTGCGGCGAGAAAGTCCTGCTCGTGCGGCTGGGGTATGGCGCCTACAAGGACGCCTGGGCGCTGCCAGGGGGCTATGTCGAGCCGGGCGAGACGTTTGATGTCGCCGTGCAGCGTGAAGTGTTAGAGGAAACAGGTGTTCGCGCCGAGATGCAGGGATTGATTGCGGCGCGCAGCCGGGTCAGCCCTGGCGACAACAGCGCCTACCTCGTCTTTCTCATGCGCACGGAGAGCGAAGCGACACACCCTGATGGCGTCGAAATCCTCGAGGCGCGCTTTTTTACGCAAGATAAAGCCCTGGCGCTCCCCACCATCACCCCAATGACGCGCCTCCTCATCACGCGCGCACTGACAGGCGACACCCCCCTCCTCAAACCAACGCCTGTTACCGGTTATCCGCCAAACGAGTTCATGCTGTTCATGTGATGATTCCCCATCGAGGCTCCGCGCCGATGTGCTTTGCCCGCGTGTTATATGCTATACTGCATGCAAAGGGGCTGATCATCGGCGTTGATGGAGCAGAGCGCCTAACGGCGGGCGAGTCGCCGGGCAATTGGGCCAGGCGGTAGGGTACGACGTGGTACGAACTCCATCAACCGAGGAGGCATTCTATGCCAACACGCATTCTTATTGCAGAAGACGACACCGTTATTCGCATGGACTTACGCGAAGACTTGCAGCGCCAGGGCTACGTGGTGATCGGCGACGTGGGCGACGGCGAGAGCGCCGTCAATATGGCCCGCGAACGCCGCCCAGACCTGGTGGTGATGGACATCCGCATGCCACAGATGGATGGCATCGAGGCGGCGGAGATTCTCACCCGCGAAAAGCTCGCGCCAGTAGTTCTGCTCACGGCGTATAGCGATGACGAACTGATCGAGCGGGCGCGTAACGCAGGCGTCGTGCATTACGTGACGAAGCCCTGGCGCCAGAGCGACCTCAAGCCCGCCATTGAGATCGCCCTCAGCCGCTTCCAGCAGTTCCGCGCGCTGGAAAGCGAAGTGAAAGACCTGCAAGAGCATCTGGCCACGCGCAAGGTGGTGGAGAAGGCCAAGGGTGTGCTCATGGAAAAGTACAAGCTCACCGAAAACGAGGCGTTCCGGCGCATCCAGAAGCTCAGCATGAACAACCGCAAATCCATGAAAGAGGTGGCGGAGGCGATCCTGCTGGCCGAGGAACTCAATCAGCAATAGGAGTGTGACGCCCTGGCTTCCCCGTTCCCCAGGTGAATTAAGAAAGCCAGGGTAAGCGCTAGTGCTGTATGCTAGCCCGCGAAGGCGGGCTTTGTCGCATCCTATGGATGCGCTTAGGCGCGGTTTCAACCGCCAGCCCAAGCTAAGGAGGATGAGTTGTGGCAGGCCAGGATGAACAGCCAGAATCGGGCGCCAACGACAAGCGCCAGGAAAACAGAGAAGACACTGCCGAACGAACCGTGCGTGTGGTAGGCGTACGCTTTCGCCCCACCGGACGCATCTTCTACTACGATCCGGCTGATTTCCCGCTCAAACCGGGCCAGTGGGTGATTGTCGAAACCCCTAAGGGGACGGAATGTGGCCGTGTGGTGATCGCGCCGCGCCAGATCGAGATTGCCGAGCTTGGGCTGGACGATCTCAAGCCCATCCAGCGGATCGCCACCGAGGATGACCTGCGCCAGATGCTCGCGTTGAAATCGCAGGAAAAGAAAGCCTTGCGGCGCTGCGCCGAGCGGGTGGAGCAACATGGCCTGCCCATGAAGCTGGTGGAGTCGGAATACACCTTTGACGGTAGCCGCCTGACCTTCTACTTCACCGCCGAAGAGCGTGTGGACTTTCGGGCGCTAGTACGCGACTTGGCGGCGCTGTTCCACACACGCATCGAACTTCGCCAGATCGGCGCGCGTGACCATGCGAAGCTGCTGGGCGGCGTGGGGATGTGTGGCAAGACGCTCTGCTGTAGCTCCTGGCTGACGGAGTTCAATGTCGTCTCGATCAAGATGGCGAAAGAGCAGGGCTTGCCGCTCAATACCAGCAAAATCTCCGGTCTATGCGGGCGGCTGATGTGCTGCCTGGCCTACGAAAACGACAACTAGCTGGAGGCCAAAGAGGAGATGCCCACCTATAACGAGGTGGTGATGACGCCAAGCGGCGCGGGCCGTGTGGTGGGCATCAACGTGCCCCGCGAATCGGTTGAGGTGATGCTGGAAAGCGGCGCGACGATCACCGTACCCGTGCGTGAACTGGATGGCTACACCCAGGCGTTCGCCCTGCGCGAGCAACAGCGCGCGGCGTCGCAGTCGGCCAGCGGCGGCTGTGGCAAACCAAACTGTCGCCACGGTCAGCACCGCCGAATGAATGGCGCAAATGATTCGGCGCATCAGGCTGGCGTGTAGACCGGCTGGCGGCTCAAGCCGAGCCTAGAGGCTTCCAGCCACAAAGGCCGCCCAGAGAGCGGAGGGTGCGGCCTCGCTCCATCTCCCTCCTGGCATTGTGATACACTGACTGGCAAGGTATCTATACAACACGCAACACTTTCTAGCGCACGGAGAAGGCAGGGGCGACGTGGGCCATACAATAGAACTCACCGACGAGCAGTATGAGGCGCTGTGTCAGGCGGCGGAGATTCTTGATCAGCCATGAGCGCAGCCCCTATCGAGAGAGCGGAGGATTGACCATGCCGGATCACATCGAAACCCAGACGACAGCGCAACACACCAGTGAGACAACTACGCGCTACATGACGTGTCCGCTCTGCGAGGCGACGTGTGGGCTGGAGATGGTCACGCGCGGGCGCGAGGTGGTTAGCATTCGTGGCGACGAGGAAGACCCGCTCAGTCATGGCTATATCTGCCCCAAAGCCTATAGCCTCAAGGCGCTTGACGCCGACCCTGACCGCCTGCGCTTGCCCATGATTCGTGAGGGAGACGTCTGGCGCGAGGCCACCTGGGACGAAGCCTTCGCCGAGATCGAACGCCGCCTGACGCCCATCCTCGAAACGCACGGACGCGACGCGCTTGGCGTCTACCTGGGCAACCCCAACGTCCACACGCTCTCCGGCCTGTTCTATACCACCGTCCTCACGCATAGCGCGCGCACGCACAACGTCTACACCGCCAGCACGCTCGACCAGATGCCCAAGCATGTCTCCGCCGGGCTGATGTTTGGCACGGCGCTCAGCATCCCCATCCCCGATGTGGACAACACCGACTATTTCCTGATCCTCGGCGCGAATCCGCTTGTCTCGAACGGCAGCCTGATGACCGCGCCCGATATGCGCGGACGCATCCGTCGTCTGCGGGCGCGCGGCGGCAAGGTCGTCGTGATCGATCCACGCCGCACGCGCACCGCCGAGGAGGCCGACGCGCACTACTTCATCCAGCCGGGAACCGACGCCTTCTTCCTCGCCGCGCTGGTTCAGACGCTCTTCGCCGAAAACCTCGTGCGCCCAGGGCGATTGAGCGAGCACCTCAACGGGCTTGACGAGCTACGCGCCGCCACGAGCGACTTCACGCCCGAAGCCGTCGCGCCGGTCTGCCGCATCGCCCCTGACGACATCCGCCGGATCGCGCGCGAGCTTGCCGGAGCCAACCGCGCCGCCGTCTATGGGCGCATCGGCGCCTGCACGCAGGAGTACGGCACGCTGACAAACTGGCTGATTGACGCGCTCAACGTGTTGACGGGCAATCTCGACCGCGAAGGTGGCGCGCTCTTCCCTAAGGCAGCGGCTGGCGCGCGCAACACTCAGGGGACGCCGGGACGCAGCAAGGGCGTGCGCGTCTATGGGCAGAAGAGTCGTGTGCGCGGGCTGCCCTCCATCTATGGCGAGCTTTCAACCGTCTGCCTGGCCGAAGAGATGCTGACGCCAGGGGAGGGGCAGATACGCGCGCTGATCACCGTCGCGGGCAATCCCGCGTTGAGCGCGCCCAACGGCGACGAACTGGCGCGCGGGTTGGCCAGACTCGATTTCATGGTT
>JAJPIU010000153.1 GCA_021324535.1 Pseudomonadota bacterium | reverse complement strand
TTGAAAGCGAGAAGCCAGGGCTTGAGCCGTTGCATGCGGTTTATGCGCGCGCCTGCCTGCCGGTGATCGAGGCGCAGATGGCGGCGGGTGAGCCGGGGTTGCGGCGGCTGCTGGCACGGCTCGATGTGCGCGAGGTGACACCGGATGAGGCGAATCGCTACGATCCCCAGGGGATTTCGGCGCGCAACGTCAATACGCCTGACGAATGGCGACAGGCGCTTGACATTCTCCGCGCGATGTCGTAGAATGTCTTCACGGACGAGGCGAGTGAAAACGCCATGCCGTATGTGCTCGTAGCTCAGTGGATAGAGCGTTGGCCTGCGGAGCCAAAGGTCGGAGGTTCGAATCCTCTCGAGCACGCCCCACGTGTAGCAATCGCCCCAACACAGCATATCCTGTGGTGGGGCACTATTTTTATGCTGTGGCAGAATGTTACGTAAAGCGAGCTGGCTCTGTGGGTGAGAAGGTGAAACCTGTCATATGCCCGCTCGTACAAAGAAGTGGCAAGCGTCTGTTGAGGTGTGACGGAGCGCCGTTTTGGCCCGTTGCATAATAGAATGGTTCATATGTCAGACCAACCGGACAGAGATAGGTGTGGCTGACGACAGTAGTCTGTTGAGAAAATGGCTATCCCTACGGGCACGGGGATGAACCGGTCTCATCTGCACGGCATGATAGAGAGTTGAGGAAAGATCAATGGAGCGACGACTTGTTGGATTGCTGGGCACAACCGCCAAGCATGTGTTAAATGCGTTTTTGCGTGCGATACGCGCTGTGGTGGTGACGGGCATTATTGTCGCGGTGATAGTGGCCGCTGTCACCGAAGGGATCGGCGCCTATCTCACACATAGCTTTCCACCCACTGGCGCGACTCATCTGGCCGCAGCGGCGCTTGCCATTGCGTTTGGCTATGCGGCGGCGATAACGGTGGCCATCGAAGAGATGCTGCGAGCGCTGATTAAGACCATCGAGCTGGTGGTTGAGGAGTCGGAGAAGCTAGCGGTGGCTGCGGTGAAAGAGGCTGAGGTGGTGGCAGGCGCGGCCGCACACGAGGCGGGCGTGCTTGGGCATGCCGCCGTTGGCGATGCAGAGTCGCTTGGCCGTGGCGCCGCCGGATTGGTTGGCGGGATTGTCGGTGGCATCGCGCATGGGGCATCGAACGTCGAACATGGTGTCGCCTCGGCTCTGCCAAGCCACCACAATGCTGATGGCAATTAGGGCAACCCCCCCACTTCAACCCTCTCTCCCTTTCAGGGAGAGGGGGTTTTTGCTTGCCTATGTTGGCCCATGGCTTGTACGAGGATTCGGCTCGTCGCTTTCTGTGCGCTGGAACCTATGCAGGGATCTGCCCTACCGGGCAGGCCGCTGGCCGTAGACGATATAAAACGGGAAGACGCAGCGATTCTGAGGCGAGGCCATCTCAGACTTCGCGGCCTCGATAGTCTGATCAAACTCGGCTTGTGTTGTGATTCCTAGATTGACGAAGAGGCCGCCAACGGCATTGATTCCACTAAACGAGTCGGCGGCGACCATGCGCCCGATCCGTCCGCCGTACTCGCCGCACGGCAGATCCACTTGCTGAACAACCGTATTCACCAGTCCGGCGGGCGCAAAGAGGTCAGCCACTCGTGTAGCGTCTGTAATATCTACCTCACGTCGGGCAGAAAGATCGCGTATCCATTGGATGATGCGCTCGGTCGCAGGGCCACCACGTTGCAGGCTAGGTGATTCCACCGACTCCACCCAGCCCCCTGGCTGGGTGACACGCGCCAGTTCTTTGATCACGCCGGGCCAACGATCATGGGGTATACCGGCCACAAGCAAGCGCATGTGAACGAAGTCGAAGCTAGCGTCAGGGAAGGGCAACCCTTCCAGAACATTGCCCGCAACAAAAGAATAATTATCAGGGCGTATTTCTGGCGTTTGTCCACTTTCTATTGCGTCTTCGGCAGGCGGGCGGTTGATGTCCAGGCCAATCACGTTGGCTTGTGGAAAATATTGCGCCATCTCACGCGCCCAGCGTCCAGAACCTGTTCCCACATCGAGGATGCTCTGCGGATTGACGACCGGCGCAGCATAGTTCCCTTTGAGCGCATAGCGCAGCAGATAGTGCTGAAAATCCAGCCGGTTCATCTCTTCAAGATCTTTGGGCAGAGCATAAGGAATGCCTACTGCGCGTGCGCGTCCGGCGCGTATCGTCAGCGGCGTACCACCCTCCGATGTAGTTCGCTCATCTCCGCGCCTCCCAAACAGGCGACGAAACCATCCCATGGATAAACTCCTCATTACTACCCTACTTGGCCACCTTCTTACGAAGGCGACAGCACAACGACAGAGCGAAGAAACACCTTGTGAAACAGACATTTGGTCAAACGGAGGTAAAAGGCAGATCGGCAAAGAAATCCCTGGGATGGTACCCAGGTGGTAAATCAAGTGTAATCACTATCAGTCCATCGCGTGTTGGTGCGCCAATCTTCACGCGACCGCCGATGCGCTTGATGGCAGGGAGAGCGTCTCGCGCACGGGCAACGCTCTCAGGCCGTGAAAAGATGCCCTGGTAGGTAAGCAACTTCATGTTTTAGTGGCGCCTTTCTCTGTGTATAGCCTCTTCATCCAACGTGATCTGAAAAGTCTGTATCTTCTTTGTGCTGTTCTCTGTGCTGTTCTCTGTGTCACTCCCTGGCGTCTTTGCGTGAACTCACACCGGGAATAAGATGAGTCGTCTCTATCATACCGGCGCTGTCAAGCGTACCGAAAAAGGACAAGAACGCGAAAGGCGCTGGAGAAGGCGATCTTGGCCCCACAGGCGTACAGGCATATTCGTATACACAACGATGCCCCACTCTCGCTCTCTATCAAGAGTGGGGCATCGGCTCCAAATGCTCTTCTATCCTGCCAGCATCAGTTCGCGCTGAGCGGGCGAGATGAACTCAGCGCCGGATTCAGTGACGTGTACTTCGTCTTCCAGCCCGATGTAGCCGCGCTCCGTGCCGACGCCAAGCTCCAATGTGTAGATGGAGTCCGGCTCGATGGGGCGCAGGGGTGTCTCGCCGTAGCGCGGCCAGCGTGGCCCCAGCAGCGGGCCTCCGTCGTGGCAGGCCATGCCGACGCTGTGACCGAGCGCGTGCATATACTCTGGGTAGCCCTTTTTTGTGAGCGTGCGCCGGGCTATCTCGTCAATGCGCCAGCCCTTTACCCCTGCATGGAGCTTGCGGCGCGCCTGCTCGATGGCCGACACGCAGGCGGCGAAGGCGTTGCGCACGCTTTCCGGCGGCTGCTGTTCGCGCTTGCCACGCATAAACCACATGCGCTGCAAGTCGGAGCAGTAGCCTTCGTAGACCACTCCGAAATCAAGATGAACCAGATGCCCCTCTTCGATCACCTTGTTGGTGGGGCCGCCGTGGCCAACCTCCACGCCAGGGCCGGTGTTGACAATCGGGCAAGCGTCCCAGTCCCACGAGGTGGTCAGCCCACGCCGCTTCACCTCGTCGTGCGCGATGTTTGCCACGTCAATCTCAGTGAGGCCGGGCTTGAGGTTGGCGCCCACTATCGCGAAAATCTCCTCGGCCAGTTCGATAGCCTTTTGCATGCGGGCGCGTTCGGCGGGGGTCTTGCGGCTGCGCAGCGGCGCGATAATCGATCCCGCCGAGGTGAAGCGTGTGCGATAGGGTGTTCCCTTGAAGATGCTTGCCAGTTGCAGGAACATCCCGTGAGTGAGGCCATCCGATGCTACGTCGCCCAGCGCGTAGTTCAGCGCGATCTTGCGGGGATTGAGCGCGCCGACCGTCTCGCGCAGCACGGGTCCGATGCCCTCATCGTAGGTCTTCACCTCCTCATAGAGGCTCGTCTCTTTGATCAAGCCGCCATCGGGGCCGCCAACGATGGCAATACGTTTTCCATCGCGCGTGACGAGGAACGCGCTCTGCCAGGTGACGCCCTGCCCCAGGATCAAATTGAGCGCGGGGTCTGGTGTCTCGGAGGTTTCGCGGGCGAAGGTCAGCCAGAGGTCAATATCCTGCTCGGCGAGAATGTTCGTCGCCTGCTCCAGCTTTTCGCGCTGGATGTCGAAATGCGCCATAGAGTGTGCTCTTTCTGTGTGGGGAAACTGTGATACCGCACGTCATCTCATTGTTATGACGAGAAGATGGCCGGGAACTGCAAACGCTGTGCGGGATGGGCCATGCGGATTGGCGTGTCTGCTACGTGAGGGCGATGTGGCTGCCCGGTACACTGCGCATGTCAGGCCGTGTGGGCAGCGACGCCCCGATGCGGTCTCAGCAGTCGAACACCGACCAGCAGATGTCGTTGCGCAGCCGCTGGTCGTCGAGGACAAGCTCGCGAATCGCCTCCGGGAGCTGGTCGCGCTGCCACTGGCGCTCGCGTCGCCCTGCGCTCTCGGCCTCTCCCTTTGGCGCAGCGGCGCGTGCGGCTTTGATCGCATAGGCGGCGGCGCCAAGCTCATGAGCGGCGACGTGCGCAACGACCGCAGCCTGCCCGGCGGCATATGCGGCATAGCGCGCCGCCCCCTTCAGGTCTCTGGCTGCGCCCATCGCATGGCCGCCCGCCGTGCGCGCCTGGGTCATCATGATCTCGCCACGCGCCCAGGCGTGGGCCGCCTCGATAGCCTGGCGTGGTCGCGCATCCTCGGGTCGGGCCGCTTCGAAGACGTGAAGGACGTGCTCCGCGCACGCCGCCGCCCACAGGGCGAGAAGCCGATGATCCGCATCGGTGAGGGTTCCACCGCGACGGATCGTTATGAAACGTGGATCGCGGACTTTCGGTAGGATCATGCCTGGCGCTCTTTCTGTTCACATGAGAGCAGGCCAGTACGCCCAGCCAGTGTTTTAGAATCGCCTCTATACTCTATCATAGTATACTCTATCATAGCGTTAAGAAATGGAAGGATGGTTATGCCAGCGTCGAGCGACCAGCATGATATGAGCAACGTGAACGAGCAGCCGACGGCGCCGCAGAATGAGCCGCAACAGCGATTTGCGGAGATGTACCGCACGCAGTATACGCCCTGGGATACAGGGATTGTTCCGCCAGAAGTGCAGGACGCCGTCGCGGGCGCGTCGCCCATTGCGCCGGGGCGGGCGCTGGATTGCGGTTGTGGCACAGGAACCACCAGTTTGTTTCTGGCGCGGCATGGCTGGCAGGTAACAGGGATAGATTTCGTCGTGCAGGCTATCGAACTGGCTCAGGCCAAAGCGGCTGCGCAACGAGAGGAGATCGAGCGGGCAGGCGGCTCAGTGCGCTTCCTGGTGGCCGATATAACGCGCCTCAATGCGCCTGACACGCCCGACGAGCAGGCGTCACTGCTGGTTGACATTGGCTGCCTCACCGGCATCCCGTTTGATCGGCGCGCCGCCTATGCGCAGGTGGTTGCCCGCCATGCGGCGCCGGGGGCGCTGTATATGCTGTACGCGCGTTTCCCGCAGGAGGATGGTAGCGGCCCGCCAGGATGCACACCCGAAGAGGTTGATGCGCTCTTTGCCGAAACATTTATGCTGGAGCGGAGGGAGTTGGGAAGCGATCCGCGTGGTGGGGCATCTATGTGGAACTGGCTGCGGCGCAGGCCTGGGAAAATGTAAAAAAACTGCTGTAAGGTTTTGCGTGCGATTGGCGACTCTCATGTGACGATGTTGTATGGTGAGGCGATGCGCCCTCAGTGGGTGCGTCGCGGGAGTCTTTTCGCATGGCCCTACTCCCTACGCGCACCATTGCGGGCGCTGCGTCCTGCCCTCACCTGCGTCAAGCGTTTGCCATTGCCGTTGCCATTGCTTGCCGCGTGGCCGTTGCGTTCAGCCTTCGTATCAGCGTTTTCAACGCGAGCAGGGGCCGGTCGCACAATCTCGGCGTCGTGCGCGGCTGAACGGACGGCGGCCTCCATCACGGCGATGTTACGACGCGAAGAGCGCGGCTGCACAGCTAATGGTTCGCCCGCCAGCAAGTGATTCGCCAGGTTGCGATGAAACGGCTCATGCAGGGGATCGGGCAGCGCGAGGCGTTGCTCGTTGATGCGCCCGTCGGCGCCGCGCGTGGCTACCGTCACTATCGGCGGCGCCTCAGATGGAGCCAATCGCTCTTCGATCAGATCGCCTGTCCACTTGCGTGTGGCGACTGTCTCATGCCGCCAGTCGGCGATGATCGCGCCGCGTTCACCGAGGATATACCACTTCGGCTTGAGCAGCGCGGCCACATCTGAATGGATGAAGCTGGCCTCGCGGCCATCGGCGAAGCGCAGATGCAGCGTCGCCTGATCGGCGTTCGTTACATCCTGCCAGACGCGCTTGTGAACGCTGGCGCGCACCGCCGTCACCTCGCCCGGCAATAGCGTCAGTATCCAATCGAGGTAGTGCGATCCCCAATCGTAAAAGACGCCGCCGGAGATCGGCTCGTGTGAGTGCCAAAAATCACATGGATGGCCGTAGCCGCCGATGAACGTCTCCACATGGAAGACCTCGCCAATCGTCCCCGCACGCACGACCTCCTGAATGGCCAGGAAATCGGCGTCCCAGCGGCGGTTCTGGTAGACGGTGAGTGTCAGCACGCGCTCCTCTGCGAGGCGAATGAGGTCGTCGGCCTCAGCGGTGGTGAGGCAGAACGGCTTCTCGACGACGACATGCTTCCCGGCGAGCAGCAGTTGGCGCGCCAGGGCGGCGTGGGTGTTGGGTGGCGTACCGACGATGGCGACCTGTATCGTCTCGTCGGCGAGGATATCATCAAGCTCGGAGACGCCGCGCACACTGGGGAAACGCTCCTGCGCGGCGGTGATGCGTGCGGGATTGCGGTCGCAGACGGCGGCCAGCGTCAGGCCGTGCGTGCGCTCGATGGCGTCGCCGTGTTCGCGGCCAATCGCGCCGAAGCCGATCAGCGCCACGCCAAGCGGCGCGCCCTCGCGCCACCCTGCGGCGTAGCGCATCGCACGGAAGAGTATTTGCCGCATGGCGGGATGCGCCTGCGGATCGCCCGTCTCTACGTCGCTAGCCAGCGTGCAAACGAAGACGTAGCCCTTGCCGACATGACGCATATAGGCGACGGGAACGCGCGTGTAGCGCCAGCTTGTCGTCAGTAGCGGTTGCGCGTCGGGTGGAAGTGTATCCAGCAGAGAAACTGTTCCCTGGACGACGATCTGGCCGTCTATTCGTCGCGTGATGTCGGAATCCGCCGCGACCTTGAGGATCAACTCAGTGGGGATGGTACGCTGTGGTGTGTTGTTAGTTGGCAGGCCGATGAGCGCGCCGAGGATGTCGCCAGCGCCATCATGCGCGTCACGCCAGCAATCCGCTGTGGCGCCCAGAAGGAGTAAGCCGCCGCCGCGCTCGACATAGCTGCGTAGCGCCTCGGCCTGTTCGCGGGTGGGCGCGCTGTGGGGCGTCTCGGCGATGAGCGCCTGCGCATGGGCCAGCCGTTCCGCCGTGAGGCTCGCAAGGCCGATTGTGGTCGCCTGGCTGAGCGCGTCGGTGGTGAGCAGCCATTCGCGGAGGGCGGGTAAGCCTGTGTGTTGAGGATCATGTCTGTGGCTGTCAGCGCCGTTGTGGCCGTTCAGGCTGGCTGTATACGTCTCGTCTTTGCCAACATCCTCGCCAAGAAAGAGCGCGTGTATCGCGTCCATAGGGCCGTCATCTCTCTCCATCTTCTGGGCGCCACACACGCGCCCTGTGTATTGTACACAGCAGAAGATACATGGCGCAAAGCGGTAGCGGAAATGCCTTTCTGTTGTTCTCTGGCGGCGCCCCACAGGTGGAAGATGTGCTATGATATGGCTATCTCGCTGGAACGCCAGCCATAGCACGACTGCAAACAAACCTCCACTCCACGCGCAGGGGGTATCGCTATGCCGGGCAATCGCAAGGTCTTCATCAGCCACTCGCACGATGACAATCTCGCTTGCCAGCCGTTGCTGGATGCGCTGGCCTCCTGAGGCGTTGACTTCTGGGTTGGTGACACGGAGAGAGAATCGGGAGCGAAGGAGGGTAGTGGGGCGTGGTGTGGCGGGCGAGGGTGGCGGAGGCGTGCGGTTGAAACCGCGCCTACGGGCTAGCGCCACGAAGTCCGCCTGCGCGGACTCGTCTATGGCATGTGGGATGGTGTTGGGTAGGCACCGCAGCATGCCGGGCGGCGTGTGTGGCAAGACGAGGCGCCAGGAGGATGGGTACGGGCGCCTCTGCGATGCTGAGAGCATATAGCCCCAAATAGAGCCAAAGATAGAGCTATCAGCGCCGGGCTGTTTCGGCAGGAAAAGAAAGATCGCGCCCCGTCAGGTGGATGCCTAGAGCAAACAAAGACACGCCGCCCAGGAGCGCGGCGCTACCTGGCTGCGGCGCTCGCTACCTGGGATGGCAGTGGTACGCGCTATCGCTTTACCGCCAGCGCCAGCAGGAAGTCGGACGAGAACGAGAATAAGCGCCCGTCGCGCTCCACCACATCAAAGAAGCTGCGGGCGGCAGGTGGCGCACCGAGAATATCGGCCTCAAGTTTGGCGCGCACATCATCCGGGACGCGCATCAGGTCAACCCAGGTCACGTATTCGATGGCGCGGCGGTGTGTCTCATGGCGCTCCACATGCAGTCCGGCCTCACTCAGGAAGCGCAACCACTCGCTCACGGTATACTCGCGCACGTGGCTGGGGTCACGCTGTTTGTCCCACTCGTTGATCAGCGCATCCAGCGTGGGAGCGTCAGGCGCGATGTTATCCACCAGCGCAAGGCGTCCGCCTGGTTTCAAGACGCGCGCCATCTCGCGCACCGCCGTCCGGATGTGTGGATAGTGGTGTGGCGCGATGCGTACTGTCACGATGTCGAACGTCTCATCCAGGAAGGGCAATGCCTCGGCGTCGGCGATCACGTAGGTCGCGTTGGAGACGCCATGGCTGGCAAGATACGCCTGTGCGGCGGCCAGCATGCGCGGCGTGAGATCGCTCACGACGATACGCTCGACATGCGGAGCCATGCCAAGCGCCATATGCCCGCCACCCGTCGAAATATCGAGCGCAGTGTCGGTTGGCTGCGGCTGCGCCCAGGCCACCACCTGGCCGATGTCGTCGCGCCTGCGATGGATCGGGCTGGCGACGTAGCCCTCAGCCGACGCGCCAAAGTTCGCCTTTGCCAGCGCCTTGATTGCCGCGCTTTGTTCATCTTGCTCATCATGTTGTGCATGTTCATCGCTGGCTGCGGGCGCAGGTTGGATCAGCTGCAAAAACTCGAGCCGATTGCCAAATGGATCGGCTGAGAAGAAGCGTTCGAACCCCGGTAGCTGAACCTCCTCGGCGATAGGCGCCCCTGTGGCCTCCAAGCGTTCGCGCATCGCAGCCAGATCATGCGTGAGAAAGGCGGGATGCGCCTTGCGCTGAGGCTGGGCGGCGTTGTCAATTCCAATGTGAAACTCCGCAGAATGCGCGCCACAGCGATACCATCCGCCGCCACGCCCGGCCAGCGCCTCTGGTTTGGGAACCTCGGTCAGCCCAAGCACATCGCGGTAAAACGCTTTGACGCGCTCCTCCTCCGAGGCGGGAATGGCGATCTGCACATGATCTAATCCGACGATCAGTTCAGGCTGTTGCTGCTGTTGTTCTTGCATGGGATTCTCCTCGTTGATGAGTAATTGCAAATGGCAAAGCGACGCCTCCGGCTTGCGACACGCGCCGCCAGAGAGGGCGACGGTACGTTGGGGAGACGCGCCGCCCAGGAGCGCGGCGGTACGTGTTGGCCTTCGTCGCTTGCCAGAAAGCGATCGGTTTCGCCTGTGGGAGTCGGCGCCGTCCGCTCTCTAGGCGGACTTCGTGGCGGAAGCCCTGAGGCGCGGGTTCACCCGCCCGCCGCTATCATATGCCCTCTCGCCGCTCTTCACATCCCAAGTGTACCAGCCTCCACAGCGAATGACCGACGTTTTGTCGCATACTTGATAGCGGGTTTGCCGATACGGCGGTGTTGGCTGCGCGCTGTGGGAGGACAAGCGATGACGCTGGATCAGTTGGAGACATTCGTCTACGTGGCGCGGGCGCATAGCTTCTCGCGTGCGGGCATTTTGCTGGGACTGTCGCAGTCCACGCTAAGCGGGCGCATCGCCACGCTTGAGGGCGAGATCGGCTCCAGCCTGTTTCATCGCCACGGCCATACCCTGGAACTCACCGAGGCGGGACGAGCGTTGCTGCCCTATGCTCAACGTATGCTGGCGCTCCGCGCGGAAGGGTACGAGGCGGTTCAGCGGTTGGCTTCAGGTGGGCTGGGACGGCTGGCGCTTGGCGCGAACCCGACATGCAGCCAGTACCTTGCGCCGCGTCTGCTCGAAGCCTTCTGGCGGCAAAGCCCGACCACACCCATCTGGATGCAGACGGCGCTCAGCCCAACGCTGATGGAGTCGCTACTGGATGGCTCGATCCAGCTTGCGCTCTGTTCGCTGGCGCAGGTTGACCCACGCGCGCAGACGCTCTGGAGCCATAGCGAACCGTTGTTGCTGGTCGCCGCGCGCGATCATCCCCTGGGCCGCGCCGGGGAATGCGACCGCGCCGATCTTGCTCATCATACGCTGCTTTCCACCCAGGCAGGCCCCACGCGCCTGGGTCTGCGCCGCCTGCTCCCGCCAGAAACGGGCATGCGGCCACAGGTAGCGATTGAGGCGACGGCGGGCGAGGTAATGCGACAGCTTGTGTTGCGTGGGGTGGGGGTGACAGTGTTGCCCGCGCTCGCCATTTGGGACGAGTTGCAGCGCGGCGATCTGGCGCCTGTGCGCGTGCGCGACGCTGACCTGCCCGATTATGAGATCGCGCTGGTCAAGTGGCCGGGCCGCGAGCTTCCACCTGCCGCAGTTGCGCTGGTGGAGCTTGCCCGCGCCATCCCCATACGGAAGCTGCTCTCGTCATAGCCTGTTTGGTAAGACGAATGGGCCATGATGGCCAGAAGGTTTTGCGTGAGCCGCACGCTATGCTATACTACCCCCGAACGTGTCTGAACCAACCATGCCATATACACCATACACATACAACACATACGATCCGCACGCTTTACAGGGAAAACACGCGACGCCGCCCGGCGGCGCCCAGGGGGGAGAGACGACATGGCGAGGAATGGGTCTTCTGGGGATGACAGCCGCGAGGGCAGCCGATCCAGCAGCAGGAACAACTCCCTGGGGCAAGGGCCGCAAGATAGCGGCTCCGGTGGGCGGCGTGGCACGCGCGTCCGCATGACAAGCGCGCAGATCTCCACAGCGTTGCGTGAGGCGCAACAGTTTCAGCAGGAGGGGCGACTCGACTCATCCATCCAGATCTGCGAGGAGCTGGAAGAGAGCGGCGTTGAGCGCCCCGATGTGTACTACTTCCTGGGCTGGCTCTACCAGGAGGCGGGGCGCTGGCAAGACGCCGCCGCCCAGTTCGAACGACTGCTCGATGATCCCGAATACGCGCTTTCGTGCTACTACGCGCTGGGGCAGTGCGCCCGCGCGCTGGACAACATTCAGGACGCCGCCCACTACTTCGACGAAGCGGTGGATCGTGTCAACCTCGACATCCTCACCGTCGAAGAGTCCGATCAGTTGATCCAACTCTGCCAGGAGGCGGCGGAAGCCCACCGCGACATGAACGACATCGAGGGGGCGCAGACGATCTACTCCGCGCTACTGGGCTTCTTGCGCAGTCAGAACTGGCAGGAGCAGGTGGCCGAGGTGGAGCGGCTAAAACGCGAAACACTTGGCGACTCGCCACCGCCGAAGCGACGGCGCGCTACCACAGGCGGGCCAGGGCGCGGGCCGGGTGATAACATCCCCCAGCGTGGCGCCGGACGTGGCCGCGGACGGGCAGCAGACGCAATCGCAGCCGCCACCGCAGATGCGGATGGTAGTGGCGCAGGGCTGGCGAACCCTGTAGGGCAGGGCGCGCCAAATGGCGCGGCGTTCAACGGCCTTTCGCAGGGCTTGATGATGAACGGGAATCAGGGCCAGGGCATGGGGATGTCGCCGGATGGCTCGTCGGGCGGCGCGCCGTTGATGCCGCCAATGGCGCCTCTGCCTACTATGCCGATGAACCCACAGATGGGCGCGCCGGGCTACTCCCAATATGGTGATCCTCTGGCCGCTATGACGCCAGGGATGGCGGGCATCGAGGCGTATCCTACCATGGGGCCACAAATGCAGCCGGGCAATGGTTATGGCCCCTATGGGCAAGGGATGGGCAGCCCAGGCGCGCCACAGCCAATTATCGGCGGGGGCATGGCGACGCTGGTAGGCGGCGCATCGAGCGCGCCGCTCCCTGGCGCGCCCGGCGCAAGCAACGACCGGCTGGCGCAACTGATCAACAACCTGAGCGGCCCTGCGGTGGGCATGCGTGCGGGGTTGGCCAATCTGCCCGACCCCTTGCGAACGCAGGTGGCGCAGGCTGTGCGCGAGATCGAAAACTACGTGGCGCATGGGCTGCTGACGGCGGCTGTCGAGGAATGTCTGCGGGTGATGGAGATCGCGCCGCAGTACCTCGACGTGCATCTGCTACTCGGCGAGATTTACGTGCGCCAGGGCAAGATCGAGCAGGCCATCGCCAAGTACGCGATCCTGGTAGATACGTATCTGGTCAACGGGCGGCTCGATGACGCCATCGCCACCTATCGGCGCATCCTTCAGCTTGAGCCAAACAATCTGAACTATCGCATCAAGTTGATCGATCTGCTGCAAAAACAGGGGCGCACCGAAGAGGCGCTCACCGAGCGCATGGCGGCGGCTGACTCGTACCTGCGCATGGGCTACGCCGACCGCGCCATCCAGGAGTATGAGCAGGCGCTCCTGGCGCATCCCAATAGCGTGCAGGTGCGGCTGAACTACGCCGCCGCGCTGATGAAGGGTGGCCGCGCCGCGCAGGCGGTGGGTGAGTATCAGCGCATCTTGCAGGTTGACCCTGGCAATACGCTGGCGCTGGCCCGCTGGCAGATTGCCCTGGCGACAGGCGTGGGCACGACCCTTGGCTCCAGCACGCCCGGCGCGAACACAGCAGCCGCCAGCCGCGTGGCCGCGCTCGAAACGTTGGGGCGGCTGATCCGTGCAATGCGCGCGGAAAACTTCCGTAACTTCGAAGAGATCGTGCGTGAGTATACTCAGGCGCTTGAGATGAACTCCGGCAGCGCCGAGTTGCGCTATTCGCTGGGGCAGGTGTATCTCGCGGCCACACGCCAGCAGGAGGCGCTGACGTGCTTCCAGCAGATGGCAACCGCGCCCGGCTGGGAGGTCTTCGCGCGCTTTGGCGCGGGGCAGGCGTATCTGCTAACCGGCGATCCGGCGAACGCTGCGCTGGCCGCGCGTGAGCTTGAAGAGGCGTCAGCCGCCGTGCGTCGTTCACCACCGGAGCCGACCCTCTGGACGGCGCGGCCTCGTGGTGAATCCGAAGAGCGCCTGGGGCCGGAGGTGGAGGTTGGCTCACTGCTGGCGCGGGCGTATCAGCTTTCGGGCCAGGTGGCGCAGATGCAGGCGACGATGCAAGCCATCTCACAGCAGCGCCCCAACGACGAGATTTATCAGCTCATGGCCGAGGTTTCTGCCCGCCAGAGCGATCCGCAAGCGCAGTTGCAAGAATACGCCCAACTCGCACGGCAGTATCGTAGCAATCGCCAGATTGAAAACGCGGTGGCGATCCTCAAAGAGATGGAGCGCCTGGCGCCGGACGATCCCGCTGTGCGCAATGAGCTTGCCGAGACGCAGATCTCGCGTGGGATGCTCGATGAAGGGCTGGCCGAGCTACGGGCGCTGGCCGACATCCACATGCGGCGTGGCCGCCTGCGCGACGCTGCGCTGGTGTATCAGCGGATGGCCGAGATCAACTGGGGCATCGAGAAACGCGACGAGGCGCTGAATGAGCTTCGGCAGGCGATCCAGTATGCGACCGACGAGATGTCGCTACGGCACCAGTTCGTGCAATATTGCCTGGAGATCGGCAGGAACGCCGACGCGACCGAGCAGCAGACGGTGATCGCGCGCTACTACTTCTCAAGTCGCCAGACGAAGGAGGCGGTCGCCGCGCTCCAACAGTTGATCGCGATGGATAAGCACAACTTCGAGGCGTATGACCTGCTCGGTCAGACCTATTACTCTGTCGGCGAGTACGATCAGGCGGCGCGGGTCTATCGCAACCTAGCGAAGGTTGACCCCAACAACGCAATGGCGCGCGCCCGTCTGCAAGAGCTGCAAGCTGTCCGCTCACAGGGGTCGTAACCAACATAGGGGAGCGCATAGATTACGCCTGCGCTCCCTTTCCCATGCTGTAATTCACGGCGACATCAGGCCTTGCTGCCAGGCGAAGACCGCAGCCTGTGTGCGATCCGCCATATGCAGCTTGCTCAGTATATTACTGACATGCCCTTTCACGGTTTTCTCGCTCAGCACGAGCTTTTCCGCGATGGTCATGTTGGAATCTCCCTCTGCGATCAGCCGCAACACCTCTAGCTCACGCTCGGTCAGTTCGGCGAAGGCAGCTGGCGTTGGCGCCTTTGCCGTCTGCACTTCATGAATGAGGCGAGCGGCTATCCGTGGATGCAGCGTAGATTCACCACGCGCCGCTTTGCGTACAATATCCGCCAGTTCGGTAGAGTGAAGGTCTTTCAGGACGTAGGAGATGGCGCCCGCGCGCAACGCCGGAAAGATCGCGTCGTCTTCGTGAAATGAGGTGAGCACAACCACCTGAGTACGCGGGCTGAGCCGCTTTACCGCGCGCGTCGCCTCGACGCCGCTCATGCCAGGAAGCATGAGATCCATCAGTACCACATCAGGGAGGCATTCCTGCGTCAGGCGTACCGCCTCCTCACCGGATTCCGCCTCGCCGATCACCTGAAGATCGGGCTGCGTTTCTAAAAAGGCGCGCGCCCTCTGGCGTACGATGCTGTGGTCATCAACGATCAGAATGGTGATCGGTTCGATCTTGTCGTCCACGTCATTGCCTTCCCTTTTGAGAGAACGGACACCGCGCTAGTATGCGTGTCCCCTGGCCAGGCGCGCTATCGAGCGACAGCGCGCCGCCAAGCGCGTTCATACGCTCGCGCATGGAACTTAATCCCACGCCTGCCCCTTCAACCAGATGTGGGCTGAAACCACGCCCATCGTCCACCAGCGTGAGCGTGACGGATGCGTCTCTCCCTTCCACTGTAAGGGACACATGCCGCGCCTGGCTGTGCCGCGCCACGTTAGCCACCCCCTCCTGAATCACGCGCAACAACGCATTCTCCACCTCAGAGGGGAGATCATCCGCGCCCGAAACATGCAGGTCAACCGGAACGCCGGTCTGCTGACTCCATGTTGTCACAACCTCGCCCAGGGCTGTGGGGAAGCCTTGCGCCTGCAAGGCGAGTGGGCGCATCTCATGAATCAAGGTGGTGAGTTCTTGTTGGGTCTGATGCGCCAGGGTATCGGCGTGGCGCACATGCTCCGCGCCAGCGGCGGGATCACGCTCCCAGAGGGCAAGCGCAGCGCCAAGATGTAGGCCAATGGCGAAGACCTGCTGCTTGATGCTGTCATGCAGATCGCGGGC
>JAJPIU010000053.1 GCA_021324535.1 Pseudomonadota bacterium | reverse complement strand
CCTCATCGGCGTATTCGAGGTCGCCACCAATAGGTAGGCCGCGCGCCAGGCGAGTCACCGTCAGGTCGGGCCGCGCCAGCAGCGGCGCGATATAGGCTGCGGTGTAGTCGCCCTCATAGTTGGGGTTCGTCGCCAGGATTACCTCGCGCACGCGCTCGCTTTCGGGCGCGTCCGGCTTGCCACGCACCCGCGCCACCAGCTCGTCAATCCGCAGGTCGCGCGGGCCAATCCCCTCGATGGGCGAGAGCGCGCCATGCAACACATGATACAACCCCTTGAACGCGCCGGTTTTTTCAAGCGCCAGTACGTCCAGCGGCTCCTCCACCACACAGATGACGCCGCGCTCACGCTCCGGATTGGCGCAGATAGGACAGGGATCGTCCTCTGTCGTGTTGAAGCAGATCGAGCATTGCACGACCTGCTCCTTCACGCGGATGATTGCCTCGGCCAGACGGCGCGCCTGCTCCGTGGGACTCCGCAGGACGAAGTAGGTCAACCGTTGGGCGGTTTTGGGGCCAATGCCGGGGAGCTTGGCGAATTCTTCGATGAGCGCCGTAACAGACGCCGATGTGACTTGCATGGCTCAGGTATGTCTTTCTTTTCGCGTAGGTTTTCGCATGTGTCTCATCAGAACGTCGCGCGTGTCCGCATGTCGGCCCATCCTGCTCTTAGAAGCCAAGCCCTGGCGGGAGCTTCATGCCGCCGGTCATCGCCGCCATCATCTTTTGCTGCGCTTCGTTCACTTTGCCGAAGGCGTCCTGGAAGGCGGTCAACACCAAATCCTCAAGCATCGAGATGTCCTCAGGATCAACCGCTTCAGGATCAATCTTGATCGCTGTCACCTCATACTTGCCGTTCATGGTGATGGTGACTGCCCCGCCACCGGAGGCGCCCTCAAATGTACTATTCTGTAAGTCCTCCTGCATTTTGATCATGCGGGCCTGCATCTTCTGAAGATCGCGCATATTGAATCCCATTACTGCGTCTCCCTCGTTATCGCGCTGGTGAATTTCTCGTTTGCCGAACGCGCTCACTCACGCGCCTCAGAAATAGTATACCGCATCGCCCTACGGGAAGTTCTTGGCGCATTGTATCCGTTCGGCGCACACGCCTTTTGCCACGATGCGCCTGTTCTCCCCTTCCCATCCGGAGAAGGGGCCGGGGGATAGGTCACAATCCAAGCGCCAGCAGATTCCCGCCCGTGTCTCCTGCGTAGAGGCCTCCGTTGGCCACGCACGCAGCCCCGTAGAAGCCACCGTTGTGGTCGTCATACGCGAAGACTGTCCCACCGGATGCGGCGTTGAGCGCGTTGATCCAATTGCCCTGCGTCACGATCACCACCCCCCGGATCGCCATCACCGCCCCCAACACAGGCCCGTTTTGCAGGCAATGCGCCCAGAGCACGGCGCCGTTCGCTGGATTGAGCGCCCGCACACTTCCCTGGCAGGTTACCCCATTGATGGTGGTCACACCACCCGCAACATAGAGCGTTTCGCCATCCCAGGCGCTCGGCGAGATGCTGCCGTCGCCACACTGTGGACAATCGCCGCTATCGTAGGCGATATGGTCTTCCCACAGCGGGCCAGCGCCCAGGTTTGTGCGGTCGAGCGCGTAGTAGTAGCCGTTCTTGTTGGCCGCCCCTACCAACTGGCGCAATCGCCCGTTGATCGTCGCGCTGAATAGCGTGGGCGTCGCGCCAAAGTCGCCATCGCCGGTCTGCTGGCTGCCAGGAACACGCCAGGAGCCGACCGGCGAGAGGTCTGCGGCGCGCAGGGCCACTAGCGCCACGGTGTATGGCTCACTTGCGCCGCAGGAGCCGCTGTTGCCGGTGGCAATGTAGATGATTCCCGTATTCGGGTCAACCGTCGGCGATCCCCACAGACTTCCGCCATAGCAGCCGTCGGGAACTACTGCGAAGATATGCTGGATCGCGCCCGTCATTGCATTCATCTGCACGAGTTTGCCCTGAATGAGCGGACAGTCGCCAAACGACGAGACGCCGACATAGACGCTGCCGTTATAGACCAGCGGCGAACTCCACAGAAAGGCGTCGGGCGGAGAGCCAAGCCCGATAGACCAGATCACCGCGCCGTTCTGCGCGTTGAGCGCATAGAACCGCGCATTGCCGCCACTTACGAAAATCACCTGCGTCGAGCCAATCGCGCCAAGCGTGGGCGTATCGGCAACACCGACCGTGGAGGGATCGCAGTTGGGGTCATACGTCTGACCAATGTTTGCCGTCCACAGAAGCGCGCCACTCAAGTTTGTCGCGCGCAGCCGTCCATCCCATGCGCCCCAATAGACCACGCCGTTCGCCTCGATGGGCTGGGTGGAAATTGCGGCGTTCACATGCGCGCTCCACTTGAGCGACACACGCCCAATATTGGCGGCGTGTAAGATGGTTTCCGAGCCGTTGAAGCCTGTGCGATCCAGCCCGCCCAGATAGGTTGACCAATCCGAAGCGGCCGGCGGAGTAGCGCCACTGACGGCGAAGATATGCAACTGGCCGCCGCTTGCGCCGGGGGGAAGCGTGAGACTCTGTGCGGTTTTGCCTGCGATCAGGCCAACTGACACATAAAAGACATACGTCGTCACATGCTCTTGCTTCCCCGCCGAGGAATCGCGATAGCTCATACTCGTCGCCACGCTCTCACCGGGGAGCAGTCCTGCTTTGCCGCCGTTGAGCGTCCAGTCGCTCAGGGCAAGCGTAAATGTCTGCGTCGAGCCATCGGTATAATGAACGGTCGCTATCCCCGACGCCACACCATTCGATGCCGCGCCCAATATGCCAAGTGTGGTTGTATCGGCCAGCGACAGAGGGAGCGTTTGTCCGCCCGCCTGCCAGTTGTCTCTGGCGCCGCTGGCGATGGTGGGCCAGAAGAAATGCTGACTCGATACCGTGACAAATGCGCCTGCGGCATAGCCAACGCCTGTCAGCGCCGCATTCGAGTAGGTGTTGCCGCGTCCGTCGAAGTTGGCCGGGCTACCCAGGCCATCTGTCGGGCTGACTCCTTCGTTGTTTGGCTGCAATGGAGTGGTCAGGCCGCTGAGCGCGAAGATATGGAGGGCGCCCTGCGAGACACGAGAGGGGAGGACAACGTTCGTCATGGTTTTTCCGGCTTGCGTCGTGACTGCCGTGTAAAAGACATAGGTTTTCGTGGCGACGGTTGTTCCGTTGTTGAGATCATGATAGCTTGTCGTCGCAGCGATGCTGTCGCCCGCCATCACCTGCGTCCTGCCACCGTTGAGCGTCCAATCGCTAAAGCCAAGCGTAAACGTCTGGATGGTTCCATCGCTATAGTGGATGGTCGCCACGCCGCTCGATGGCCCGTTGGAGGCGGCGCCCAGGAAGGCGAGCGCGCCGCCGCTGGCGTAGGCCGAAGGGATGTCTATGCTTTGCCCGTCGGCTTGCCAGTTATCCGCGTGTCCCTCAGCCACCTGGGGCCAGATGAACGCCAGCCCGTTCGCGTGTACCTTTGCCCCTGGCGCAAAGCCCACCCCTGTCAGCGCCGTGTTGGAATAGCAACCGCCACCTCCATCGAAGTTCGCGGCGGTATGAACGCCATCGGTTGGCGCGATGCCCTCGTCGTTAGGAGATGGATTGGCAAAAATCGTCGGCCCAAACAGCAACGCGCCCAGCAGGGTCAGCAAAGTCAACGCGCAGATCGCCGTCAGGCAAACGCGGCGGAGCACGGGACGTGAGAGCGGAGAAAAGAAGCGGCGTGAAGCGAAGGAAACATGCAACTGCATATGAAAGCGCCTTTATGAGAGGGAGAAGGCAATGATGTTTCTCTCATCGTATCCCTGCTGTCAATACGCCTCCTTGCGTAGTGGGCGCCTGCCGTTTGGGCGTTTGGGGTGAATTGCGACGAGATTGCGACACCTGTGCGATATGTGGGCGACACCGCCAAAGTATGCTTGCCATAGGTGTATCGCTATTCATCGCAATGAAAGGAGCATGTCCCTATGGCGATCACGGCGTTTGGGAATCGCGCGACGCAGGCGCGCCCGCTTTCTCCCAGTTTTCCTGGTCTGGTGCGGGCGGAACTCTATAAGATGTGGGCGCAGTGGACGACGCGCATCTTGTTGGGCCTCCTGCTTGCCCTTACATTTTCGCCCTATGTCTTGCTTCTCCTGCTTTCTGATACAAAAAGCAGATTTCTTGCGGCTCCCATGATCCAGACCTTTTCCATTGTCGAGGTGGCGTTGACCATTCTGCGCGTCTTCGGCGGGATTACGCTGCTGATCATCACGGCGCGGGCAATTGGGCTGGAATATCAACAGGGAACGATTCGCGTGTTGCTGGCGCGAGGCGTGGGGCGAGTGCAACTGCTGACGGCCAAGTTGGTCGGCGTAACGCTGCTCGCCCTGGCGATAATAATCGGCTCCGTCATCCTCAACACGCTACTCTACCTGCTTCAGTTTGGCCTGATCTACGGCGCAGGCGACCAGTTCAGCGCGCTGACTTCCAACTTCTGGGCAAGCTCATGGGCATATTTCCTGACGGTGCTGGTGAGCATGAGCGCCTCTATTCTGCTGGCGGCGTGCGTCGCTGTGGTAGGCCGGTCGCTCAGCTTTGGCCTCAGCGTGGCGCTGAGCTGGTTCGCCGCCGATAACTTCGCGACGTTAGTGCTGATGTTCGTCTATGGCCTGTCAGGAAACGACTTCTGGATCAAACTCCCAGCCTACTTCCTCGGCCCTATCCTCAACCAACTGCCCTCGGCGTATGTGCCTGCGCTGACAACATCCATCACGACAGCAGCCGGGAAACACTTCATCGAGCGCGTAGACCCTGGCACAGTTGGGTTGATGCCGCTCGTCACCTACGACGCTACCCATGCGTTCGTCGTGGTTCTGGCCTACTGCCTCGCCTTCGCTGCCATCGCGTATGTCCTGACGTGGCGACGCGATGTGCTGGAATGATACGCCAAAAGCTGCCAAAAAGCTGCTAATACGCCTTGGCGAGAAGCAAATTCCAATAAGCCAAAAGGCAAGCTGTACTACTAGACTTCGTGGGTTCCGACTGGCCGGTGTTCCCGTTGAAACAGATGGAACCGGTCAGTCGAACACCAGCACCAGGGAGAAGCCTACATGAGCATGAATGCCCAAGAGAAAGGCGCGCGCCAGCGGGTGCGCGTCTTGCAACTGGCCGAGACGTTGGGAACCGTCAGCGCCGCCTGCCGCCCATTCACCACAGTCATCCGCAGACCACGCCGCCGGAGACGGTCGCACGCATGGTGGCGCTGAGTCTGAAGCATCCAGCCTGCGGCTGCGTGCGGCTCGCAGCGCACCTCAAGTGAGAAGGCCTCTCGGTGAGCAGCCCGACCATGCAGAGCATCTTGATCAAGCAGGGGATGGCCTCCACGTTCGACCGGCTGCTCAGGTTAGAGGAGCAGGCGGCGGCCCCGCTGGAACTGTCCGCAGAGCACCTCCAGCACATGGAAAAGCTGAATCCCTGCTACCGCGAACGGCATGTGGAGTCGAGCCGACCGGGAGAACTGCTGGCGCAAGATACCTTTTTGGTGGGAGCATTCAAGGGCGTGGGCAAGGTCTATCTGCATACGGTGGTGGATACCTATGGCTCCTCCGCCTTTGGCTTCCTGCACACCAGCAAAACACCTGCGGTGGCGGTGGTCCACAATGACGTGCTGCCCTTTTACCAAGAGCAGGCGCTCACCGTTGGCGCTCTCCTGACTGACCATGGCCGCGAGTTCTGTGGCACGGACACCCATCCCTTTGAGGTGTATCTGGCCCTCAACGGCGTGGAGCATCGCCGCACGAAGGGACGCCATCCGCAGACGAACGGCTTTGTCGAACGCTTCCACCGTACCGTCAAAGAAGAGTTCTTTGAGGTGGCGTTACGCGAGACCTTCTACGAAGCCGTTGAGCCGTTGCAAGCGGATCTGGATCGCTGGTTCACCTACTACAACACCGAGCGGCCTCACCTGGGCTACCGCAACCGGGGCAAGCGCCCCAGTGAGACCATTACTGCTTTCTTGAATGTTACCCACGAAGCCCGGTAATACAGCCTGCCTTTTCTCCCAAGAACGCCAACATCTTCTGCGCAAACTGCGCCGTGTCAAACGTCTCAGCGTGACGGCGGATTGCAAGCGGATCGAACGCCCCGGCGCGGAAACTGGCGACGGCATCGGCAAGCGCGTTGGACGTTTGTTGATAGAAGAAGACGCCTGTCTGACCCGCGATCACGCTGCTGAGCGCCCCGCCTGCGCCATAGGCGATCACCGGCCTGCCACTGGCCTGCGCCTCCACTGGCGTCAGACCAAAGTCTTCCTCGCCGGGGAAGATCAACGCCTGGCAGCGCGCGAGTTGCGCGCGCTTCTCCTCATCCGAGAGCCGTCCCAGAAAGCGGATATTGGGCTTTGCCATCGCCCGCAAACGACGTTCGTCGCGCCCCTCGCCAATGATGCGCAGTGGTAGACAAAGCCGGTTGAACGCCTGGATCGCCAGATCAACGCGCTTGTAGGGGATCAGCCGTGAGATGATCAGGAAGTAGTCGTCAATCTCCGGTGAAAGCATATAGCGCGCCGTCTCGACAGGCGGCGGAATCACGGCGGCCTCGCGGCGATAATACTTGGCGATGCGCGCCGCCACACTTGGCGAGTTGGCGATGAAGTGATCCACCCGCGCAGCGGTTGCGTAGTCCCACTGGCGCAGGAAGACGATCACAGGAGGCAGCGCCAGCCGCGCCAGCCGTCCCAATCGCTCGCGCTCGACATACTCCTCGTAGTTCCATGCCCAGCGCATCGGCGTGTGGCAGTAGCAGATGTGCAGCGCATCGGGCCGCGTGACGATCCCCTTGGCGAAGGCGCTGCTATCGCTGATTACCAGATCATACGCACGCAAATCCATCGCCTCGAAGGCGAAGGGATAAAGCGGCAGAAACGGCTGGTGATGGCGCTTGACGAAGGGAAGACGCTGCATAAAGCTCGTGCGGATGTCAATCGCCCGAAAGCGAGGATCAACCTGAGCAGGCGCGTACATGGAGGTGTACATGGGCGCCTGAGGGAAGAGATTGTGTAGCGCCAGCGCCACATACTCCGCGCCGCCCATCTGGTTCAGATAATCGTGAACCAGGGCGACCCGCCTGCCCGACAACACCGACGCCCCTGACGCCCTTGCTGGCATTGACGCCACTTAGTAAGCCCCTTTGCTCCACAAGACAGCGGGAATCGTCTGCAACAGAATCTGAAAATCGAGCCGCAGTCCCCAGTTTTCGATGTAGTAGAGATCCATCAGCACCATCTCGTTGAAGTCAATATCGCTGCGCCCACGCACCTGCCAGAGGCCCGTGATCCCTGGCGCCACCTCGAGCCGCACCTTCTCCCACTCTTCGTAACGTTCGTACTCGGAGGGCAACGGCGGGCGCGGCCCCACCAGACTCATCTCGCCGCGCAATACGTTGATCAACTGCGGGATTTCATCGAGGCTGGCGCGCCGGATGAAGCGCCCAACGCGCGTGCAACGTGGATCATCTTTGAGCTTGAACTTGCCACGCTCGTCCGCTCCATCTGCTATCCCCATCGAGGCAAGCATCTCGTCAGCGTTGACGTACATGGAGCGAAACTTCAGGCAGTCAAACGGCTGGCCGCGAATGCCAAGCCGTGTCTGGTGGTGAAGCACTGGGCCGGGGGAGTCGAGCTTGATGGCAAGCGCCGTCAGCAACCAGAGCGGCGCGCCCAGCGCAAGCAACACGGCGGCTCCCGCCACGTCAATCAGTCGCTTGATGCGATAATGCAGTGTGCCAACTGGGCGCCGCCGCACACCGATCAGCGGAATACCCTCGATGGCGTCGAGATCAATGCGCGAGAGGCTGAGATCAAAGAGATCGGGCGCCAGTTTGAAGTCCGCTCCCGCCGCCTCGCAGATCTCCGCCGTCCGCACAATCTGCTGGCGCTGGTGCGAGGGCAGCGCGATGATCACCTCTGAGATGTTGTATGTCCCAATGACCCGCGCCAGATCGCTCATCACGCCAAGCGCCCGGAAACGCCCAAAGTCGGTTGGCGGCCCCTCCATGTCATGGATGAAGCCCTCGACACGGTAGCCCAGGTTGGGGTTCGCGGCGATCTGCTGCATCATCAGCTTGCCAATGCGCCCGGAGCCGACCACCAGTACGCTCGTCAGGAAATGTCCGTGGCGATAGAGCAGGCTCACCAGGCTCGCCGAAAGCAGACGCGCCAGCGACACCGCAATGATGATCAGCAACCAGCTTAGCCCCGCCAGCGACCGCGACCCACCCAGCGTGATGTTGGTCTCGCGAACAACATAGTCATAGGCCGCGAAGATGGCGAAACCAGTCGTCACAGCGGAAGCCACCAGCCAGCATTGCTTGAACCACGTCCCTGTGACACGCAGCCGGTACAAGCCGCGCAACGCGAACAGCAGCAGCGTCCCTACCGTCACGATAGCCTCCAGCCGGGCGAAGCTGGCCAGCGGCGCGCCAATAAAGACCGTGGTGAACTGTACGCCGTGCAGCAGCACGAAGCGGATATAATACGCCGTCACGAAGGCGACGTTGATCATGATGGCGTCTTGCAGGAAGAGCAGCGCATGCGCAAAGAAAGAGCGCCGCCGTCGCTGGCGCAGACGCGCCTCGATGGCCGACGATGGCGCAGGAGGAAGCATCGGCCCAAGCGAGGGGCGTGTGCGTTGTTGTGGTTGCACAGAGCTGGCTGGCGCAGACGCCGCAAACGCCAGCGATCCCGCAGGCGCGCTACGTGGCTGGCTCGGCTTTGCATGCCGTATCAGTGGCGCTAGCAGGCGCTCGGATGAACCGGACGCAGCCCTGTCGTCAGCAGGTTCCCCAATCTCCATCACCCATCCCCTGCGCTTCCCCTGGGTTGTGTATTTCAACGCGCTCTGGCTGTCCGATACACCTCAACATACTGGCGCGCCATCCGCCGAGGCGAAAACACCTGCGCCCACATCGGCCCCTCTACTAAGACACGCGAACGGAGCCTACTATCACGCAGCGCCTCACGCATGACGTATGCCAGTTTCTTGCTATCATCCGGCGCAACCTGAAGCGCCAGTGATCCTCCCGCTTCGGGCAGACTCGAAACGTTCGTGGTGATCGTCGGGACGCCACACGCAAGCGCCTCCACCACCGGCAACCCAAACCCCTCATACACAGAAGGATACACAAACAGGCTGGCCGCCGCGTACCAGAGCGGCTGCTCCTCGCGCGCCACATAGCCCACGAAACGCACGTCACGTTCCAGCCCAAGCGCCCGCACGCGAGCAAAGAACGGCTGCTCATACCACCCACGCGCTCCGGCGATCACCAGGGGCGGCAGGTCGCTTTCTGCAGCGCGCGCTTGGGCGTATGCTTGAAGCAGTGTATCGAGATTTTTGCGCGGCTCAAGTGTCCCTAAGAAGAGTATATAGCTATCTGACAAATTATGGGTAGCTCGAAAGGCGGCAAGCGCCGTAGGGTCGGGCTGAGGGCGAAAATCATCGGCGATGCAGGGGTGAATGACATGAATGCGGGCAGGATCAACCCCCAATAGCTCGATCAGATCGCGGCGTGTGCTGGCCGAGACGGCGACGATTTGGGAGGCGGCGCGCACACTGCGCCGGGTGAGCGTGCGCTGGTAGAGGCGACGCGAAGGCCGAAAATACTGTGGATAGCGCAGAAAGGCGAGATCATGGACGGTGAGCACGGATGGGCATGGCAAATGGCGCAGCGGCAAGACATTGACAGGCGCATGAAACACCTGCGCCCCGATGCGCCGTAGCTCGCCCGGCAACGCCAGGTGCTCCCAGAGGATGCGCTGCGCCGGATGGGAGGTCGGCCAGCGGCCAGCGCGCAGCGCCATATGCGGCGAACGCCCAAGAGAACTGGCCTGCGCCGCCGTCAGCTCCGAGGGATTAAAAAATGCTGTGAATCGCATGTTACGAGCGTCTTCCGGCCCATCTAGCTCATCTGCCAGCGCGCTCAATCCTCCGAGCAGCATAGCGGTGTAGCGGCTGACGCCCGCATTGCGGTACGTCTGCCCAAAGGAGACCAGTTGCGCGTTGATGGCAACCCGTATCTCCGCTTCCTCTGCCACCTGATTATCCTACCGATCTCAGTCGAGGTAGTCTACATACCGGAAGCCATGCCCGCGCACGAAGGAGAGCGACTTGAGCGCAAACGCTTCGAGCGCCGGGAACTGTGCGCCCACTACCGGCGTCAGTGGCAGGTCGAGCGCACCAACGAAGTGTTCTTCGGCGCCGCCAAAGCCACTCTTGAACATATAGACGCCATACAGCGGATGCTCCTTTGCTGGATGCGCCGGAATGCCCCACATATCGTAGCGCGTGGCGCCCTGGCGCTTCGCCCAGAGCATCGCCTGATACTGTCCCAACTCCGATGGCTTCACGCTGCGGTCGCCGCCTGAGGCGCCATAGAGATAATACGCCGTCTGGCCAAAGACGACGATCAGCGCGCCATAGACGATCTCGCCATTGTAGCGCGCCAGGAAAACGCGCGCCCGCTCGCCAAGCGATTCGCTGAGCTGTACAAAGTAGCTGAGGTCGCGCTCAGGGAAGCCCTTGCGCTCGGCGGTGGCCTTCAGCAGTTCCCAGAAGGGGCGCACGGCCTCCACGCCTCCCTCCTCCACGACGACACCCTTCTTGAGCGCATGGCGAATATTGTAGCGCACCTGTGAATTGAAGGCGGCCAGCAGCTTATCATCGGGCGGAGTGAGGTCTACAACAATGGTGGCGCGCGGCTGCACCTGGCGCAGAGCCAGCCGGAAGCCCACAGCAGCCAGCGGCGCAATGTCGGCGATGAGCGGATCGGCCCGCAGGAACGGCGCGCGGAAGGCGGCCTTCTGCCTCAACCAGTGTGTGAGTGCGGCCAATCCGGCCTGCCCATTGGCGTCGTCGCGCCACCAGGGGCCACGTGGCGCATAGAGCGAAGGCAAACCCATCACGCGGCGGGCCAACGTTTGCACGCCCGCCACCGGCCCGCCATCGCGCAGCGCTAGCAGCCGCATCGGCTTCCACCCGCCGCTACGCCGCTTGAACTCGCCCCAGGCCCAGCTTTGTAACAGATCGGCGCGCGGCGCAGCCAACACAGCAGCATCCCATGCAGCAGGATCACTCGCCTCGATGATCTGTATGCCTGATTGCCGCTCCCGCGCATGTGGCGCTGGTATCCCTGTTGTCGCCGCCTCCATCTCCGTCGCCACCGCTTCCTCCTTACACCCCGATTGCCATACCCAAGAAGAGTACCACCGCCGTCTCCGGCGGCGTGTCCGACTGGCTCAAGCGTTATACGGCAAGCAAGACACGCCTACTCATACGCCTTATCGTTGTGTACAACGGCCTAAGAGAAAGCGCAATAACCAACCGACGACGAACGGCCATACACCAGCATTTCGGTGTCTGATGCGTCAGATGAGATAGCGCCCAGGGTTGACGGTCTCGTTGGGGTCGAAGCGATGGCGTGCCTCGCGCATCACGTCCAGGCTGGCAGGCTGCGCGCCCCAAAGCGCAAACGACGCCTCCTGGTCTGCGGATTCCAGCAGCGCAGACGGATACGCCAGCGTGACCACATGCCGCCAGCGCGCTATCAATTGATCGCAAACCATACGAAGCGCGTGTATTCTAGCAGATTCCGCATGCGATGGTTGTTCAACTCGCAGCCGCAGCCAGAGCACGCCGCTCGCCAGATCGGCCAGCCACGCCAGCCCCAATCCGTGTGTAGCCGCAAGAGACTCCGCCATTGCCAATGCGGCGGCCATGCGCTCAGGAAGTGTGGTCAGCCGCAACAAAAGCTCAGATGCGGTTTGCTCGGCGCCTGAGGGAGAGAGAAACTCGGTAGCCGACGCCCAGAAGTCATGCTGGGCGGTGTTATCGAGCGTCAGCAGCGGCTCGATGCCTGCGCGCTGCATGGCCTCGTTCGCCTCGCGCACGCCGCGCTCTACCGCTGCTGAGACGCCAGGGATGCGCGCCGCCACCAGGATGCGTCGTCCGTGGCCGGGCACAAGCTGCGCCAACGCCGGAAGCGCCGCCACATGCAGCGCACAGAGTGCTGAGGGGCGCGTCGCCAGCGCGCCAAGCGCATCCGCTGCTCGCTGCGCCTGTTCCGGCTGCGCGCAGACACCGATCACCGTCGCCTCATGTTCGGGCAGCGGCGCCAGCTTCAAGCTGGCCCCAGTGATGACGCCAAGTGTGCCGAGCGCGCCGATATGCAGCTTCGTCATGTCGTAGCCGGAGACGTTCTTCACCACACGTCCGCCAAAGGCAAGCTGCTCGCCATGCGCATCCACCACACGTACGCCAAGCGTCACATCGCGCGGCGCGCCAGCATACGCCCGCCGCAGTCCAACGAAGTTCGTCGCCAGCGTGCCGCCAAGCGTCGCATGCTCCGGCAGGGGGACATCCAGCGGAAGGGATTGGCGCGCTTTGGAGAGCACAAGCGCCAGCGCGGCGTGCGTCATACCAGCGCCAACGGTAATCGTCAGGTCAGCAGGATCGTAGTCGACGATCTGCGCCAACCGTTCCAGGCTCAGCGCCAGATCGTAGCGCGCGGGTGGATAGCCTATCGCCTGGCGTGTTCCGCCGCCCCAGGGAACCACCGCCGCGCCAGCCTCCGCCGCCAATGCCAGCGCCGCCGCGACGCCAGCCACATCCGCCGGGCGCGCCACCACGGCTGGCGTGCGCCCATGATCGGCAAAGACATCGCACGCCGCCCCCGTCAGCGTTTGCGCCTCGCCAAGTTCATGCGACAGCAGCTCGGCGAAGGCGGCGCGCTCATCGGCGGATAAGCGATGCGGCGCTGAAGCGGTGTGCAGTGTGGATGTCATAGCGGCCTCACCCCTCGAAGAACGCCACCAGAGCTGGAACGAGGATGTCGTCAGCCGGGCCGTGCGTCTGCCCATCAAGGACAAGGTATTTCGCGTTGGGAAGGATGCTGACGAACGTCTGCGCGCCGTTGCGCATAAACGAAGGGCTTGCGCCGCCCGCCATGACAAGCGTTGGCGTCGTGACGCCTGCCCACTTCTGAAGCGTCGCCGGATCGCCACGCATGGTATCGCCCATAATGGCGCCATCGTAGGGGATCGTGTGCGCCACCGCCTCAATATTCTCCCACATTGGTGTGCTACGCATCAGGGCAACCACCTCGGCGGGCATCAGCACTGCGTCGGTCATGAAATAGGCAGCCGCGTCGCCCGGTCGCCCTGCCGCCAATAATTCATTGAGATGCTCCACGTAATCCTTCGGAGCCGGTGGGCGGCTATCGTCAATGATAAACGGCGGCTCGTACATTGCCAGCTTCGCAACCTTATCGGGAAGAAGGCGCGCCGCCTCAAGCGCAAGCACAGCGCCAGAGGAATGGCCAAAGACAAACGCACTTCCGCCCGCCTCGCTGATAATCGCCTCGATGTCCTCAACCTCGCGTTCGGGGGCATAAGGCAGCGTGTCGCCACTGTCTCCCCTGCCGCGCCGGTCGTAGGCGTAGACGATGAAGTGATGCGTCAGCCGGTCGGCAAGCATTGCCACATCTTTCCTCGTTGAGGTTGCGCCGTTCACCAGGATCAGCGCGTCTCCCTCGCCCGACCGATCAAAGGCGATGGGTGTGCCATCTTTGGATATAACTGTGTGCATTGGCGTATTTTTCCCATCGTGCTGTACAGAAATTGTCTCCCCGTCCCCCAGATTCCCTGAGAGACGGGGAGAGTGAAACACAAACACCGATCCGGCTACATGCCGTCTACGGGAATGTCTTCGTCGTCCTCGTCGTCTTCCACGCTGGCGACGGGAGTGAGCGATGGCGTCACTGCCGCGCGTATCTGCGCCTCGATGCTCTCGGCTACCTCAGGATGCTGACGTAGGAACTCCTTGGCGTTCTCGCGGCCCTGGCCCAGGCGGGTCTCGCCAGTGGAGAAGAACGCGCCGCTCTTCTTGACGATGCCCATTTCCAGGCCAATGTCAATCAGGCCCCCCTCGCGTGAGATGCCCTCATTGAACATGATGTCGAACTCCGCCGTGCGGAAAGGCGGCGCCACCTTGTTCTTGACTACCTTGACGCGCGTGCGGTTGCCCGTCACTTCTTGCCCCACCTTGATGGACTCGATGCGGCGAATCTCCAGCCGGACGGAGGCGTAGAACTTGAGCGCGCGGCCACCTGGCGTTGTCTCCGGGGAGCCGAACATCACTCCCACTTTTTCGCGAATCTGATTGGTGAAGATCACCGTCGTCTTGGAGTTGTTGATCGCGCCGGTCAGCTTGCGCAACGCCTGGCTCATCAGGCGGGCTTGCAGGCCAACGTGGGCGTCGCCCATCTCACCTTCGATCTCTGCCCGTGGCACCAGCGCCGCCACCGAGTCCACCACCACCACATCCACTGCGCCGCTGCGCACCAGCATCTCGACGATCTCAAGCGCCTGCTCGCCGGTGTCGGGCTGTGAGATCAGCAGGTCATCCTTGCTAACGCCAAGCCGCTCGGCATAGACCGGATCGAGCGCATGCTCGGCGTCTACGATGGCGCAGATGCCGCCCCGCCGTTGCGCATTGGCGATCACATGCAGGCAGAGCGTCGTCTTGCCGGAGCTTTCCGGCCCGTAGACCTCGGTGACACGCCCACGCGGCAGGCCACCCACGCCAAGCGCAAGGTCAAGCGCAATCGAGCCAGTGGGAATCGCCTCCACCTGCACATGCGCGCGATGCTCGCCCAGCTTCATAATCGCGCCCTTGCCAAAGCGCCGCTCAATCTGGGACATCGTGAGGTCAAGCGACTTCTCACGTTCACTGGCGCTTGCGCCATACGCGAGGGTGATGCCGCTGTTGCTGTTTCTTTCCGCCGCCATTCGTTGCTCCTCAATGCTGCATTGTAGCTTGAAATCCACCCGCGTCTGGCGCTCGATGCGCGCCTCCGCCGATCACCTGAGTTGGAGAAATGGGTATGATGATCAAACGAAGCACACGCAACGAAGCGCGCAAATATAGAACACTCGTACTATTGTACGGTTTTATTACCTGGGTGTCAATGCCCTATTCTGTCTAGACGGCCCGACGCCGGAAACAGCGCGCCCAACTGGTACCCCACTGACGCCCTTACTCCTGATCGCCAAGCATCTCAGCGCGGCGCGAGGCTTTTTGCGCCTCCTCTTCGCGCCCAAGCTCGCGGAGCGTGCGCGCCTTGCTCTGCCACGCCCAGCCGAGGTTTGGATCGAGCCGGGTGGCGCGGTCATAGGCTTGCAGCGCGTTTTCGGGGTCATGCTGCATCGCGTAGGTATGCCCACGGAACATCCAGAGCAGCGCATTGTTGTCGTCGAGTTGCAACGCCTGATCAAAAGCATCGCTGGCCTCATCCAGACGACCGAGGTTGCTCAGCGCCAGCGCACGGCCAGTCCACCCGCGCGGGCTATCCGGCTCAATCTTCACTGCGCGCTCGTAAGATTCAAGCGCCTCCTCATGGCGTTCGAGATCGGCCAGCGCGTCACCGCGCCCCGCCCAGGCATCAGGGTCATCGTCATCAATCGCCAGCGCACGCTCATACACATCCAGCGCCTCCACCGGGCGTTCAAGATCGGCCAGCGCATCACCCTTACCTACCAGAGCCGGGAGCGAATCAGGATCGAGCGCCAGGGCGCGCTCATACGTCGCCAGGGCGTCTTCATAGCGTTCGGCGTCGGCCAGCGCGTCACCCTTGCCCACCAGCGCGTCAATGGACTCCGGGTCAAGCTCGATGGCGCGATCATATGCAGCAAGCGCCTCGTCGTAGCGTTCGAGGTCGGTCAGCGTATCGCCCTTGCCCGACCAGGCGTCCGGCTCATCGGGATCGAGCGCGATGGCCCGTTCGTGCGCGGCAAGCGATTCCTCATAGCGTTCGGCGTCGGCCAGCGCGGCCCCTTTCAGCAGCCAAGTGGAGGCGTCGGTGGGATCAATCGCCAGCGCGCGATCCAGCGCAACAAGCGCCTCGTCGGGCCGGTCGAGCGCATCGAGCGCGCTGCCCTTGCCCACCCAGGCGTCGGCCTCATCGGGGTCAAGCGCGATAGCCCGCTCATACGCTTCGAGCGCCTCCTCATAGCGTTCGAGCGAAAAGAGCGCGCCGCCTTTGAGCGCCCAGATGTCGGGGTCATCCTGTGTGATGGCCAGCGCGCGGTTATACGCCTCGAGCGCCTCGTTATAGCGTTCCTGATCATCGAGGGCCATGCCGCGCTCAACCCAGATCGAGGTTTCGTTGATGTTCATCTCATCTACCTTTCGTGCCGTGTAGTGATGATGCGAGCGCGCAGGCCGCTGGCCGCTTCTCATATGATCACCAGTGATCATCCATCTTGTCTGTTGTTTGTAACTACCAACTATACCACATTCAGGCCATTCAGACGCATATGTGGCATGCTCCTAATGCTTATCCTAATGCTAAGCTAAGCATTGAGCATCCGCCACCCATGCGCCTGATGTGTTCCGAATCGCGGCGAAGCTACTTTTTATAGTAGTCGGCGTTGATCTGGATGTATTGCTTCTCGCCCTCAGGAACGGCGCTCTCCTCGAAGATCGCAGTCACCGGGCAGGCAGGCTCACAGGCGCCGCAGTCAATACATTCCTCTGGGTTGATATACAACATCTCAACGCCCTCAAACTCGGCTTCGCCAGGGGCAGGATGGATGCAGTCAACAGGACAGACATCCACACACGATCCGTCTTTCTCGCCGATGCAGGGGCTGGTGATTACATACGTCATGACGCCAGGGTTCTCCTTTTGCGAAAGATAGGTGATTTCATGGGACGCGCTGCCTCCATCGAGCGGATGCGCGCCTCATGGAATGAAAGTCGTATATGCTACGCTCATCCCCCATTATACAGACTTCTGGCCGTCTCCGCTATATCCTGTTTGTTCGCCACAGTTATGCCATTTTGTGGTAGCGTTGTCTTACAACCTGTAGAAAACCCTCTCGTCCACCTCCTGAAAGGAAACCCATACCATGGGCCAACCACACAATACCAACCGCATCAACCGCTGCGTCAGCACCTTCTCCATCGTCGGCCACGATCCGGCGACCGGCGACCTGGGAATTGCCGTGCAATCAAAGTTCCTTGCCGTGGGCGCCGTTGTCCCCTGGGCACGCGGCGGCGTGGGCGCTGTAGCCACACAGTCCTGGGCAAACACCACCTATGGCCCACGCGGACTCGATCTGCTGGCGGCGGGAAACGCGCCCGACGAGGCAATGGCCTTGCTTACCGCCGACGACGATCTCGCCGAACAGCGCCAGGCTGGCATCGTAGACGCGCAGGGCCGCTCCGCGACGTACACAGGAACAGGCTGCTACTCCTGGGCAGGCGGCATCGCCGGGCCACACTTCGCTGCCCAGGGCAACATCCTCGTCGGCCCCCAGACCGTACAGGCGATGGCCGAGACGTTTCAGAGCGCGACAGGATCGCTCTGGCGGCGATTGATGGCTGCGCTGGCGGCCGGGCAGCGCGCGGGCGGCGATAGCCGTGGGCAGCAATCGGCGGCGCTATTGGTAGTTCGTGAGGGCGGCGGCTATGGCGGCTTCAACGACAGGCTGATTGATCTGCGTGTTGACGATCATCCCCAACCAATTGACGAACTGGCGCGCATCCTCGACCTCTATGAGTTGCTCTTCTTCAAGCCTAGTCCCGAAGACATGCTGCCGATTGACCAAACGATGGCTACCGAGCTTCAGACGATGCTCACACGCAGCAGAGACTATACCGGACCAATCAACGGCGTCTACGACGAGGCGACCTTCCGCGCACTCGAACGCTACGGCGGACGCGAAAACCTGGAGGAGCGGCTGCTCCACGAGCCAGGCGACGCGCGCATTGACCGCAAGGTGATCGAGTATATGCGCGGACAGACCCCCACCCCTGCCCTATGATATACCATGCCCACCAGCGCATCCGTCTGGCGCAAAAAAACACCCCCTTCCCGTTTATGGGAAGGGGGCAGGGGGTTAGGTTATGAACCATAGCGATCACGTCGCCCTCTTACGCGATGGAATAGAGAAACAAGGTGGCGTCTGGGCAGACTTTGGCTCAGGCTGGGGCGCGTTCACCCTGGCGCTGGCCGATCTGCTCGGCCCTGGCGCGATCATCTATTCGATAGATCGCGACCGTGGCGCCCTGCGCGAACAAGAGCGCACCATGCGCGCACAGTTCCCCGCAACCACCGTCCACTACCTCGCCGCCGACTTCACCCGCCCGCTCGACCTGCCTCCATTGGATGGCGCCGTGATGGCCAACTCGCTCCACTTCCAGCGCGACAAGCCCACCACGCTGCAACGGGTACGCGGCTATCTGCGCCCTGGCGGACGGCTGCTATTGGTGGAATACAACGCCGACAAAGGCAACCCCTGGGTTCCCTATCCGCTCTCGTATCCAACGTGGGAGGCGCTGGCCACACGCGAAGGCTTCACGCAGACACGCCTGCTGGCGACCTATCCCAGCCGCTTCCTCCGCGAGATGTATTCGGCGATGAGCGTGAAGGTATAAGAGAAGCGGGCGCGTGAACGCCCGCTTGGAGGCTTTCAGCCACAAAGGCCGCCTAGAGAGCGGACGGCGCCGCCTCACCTCATACAGAACAGAATCGCTGGAGATGCGACGCATCTGACCCAACGACGAGCGCATTCTGCCGTACCGCCGTCTCTGGCGGCGCGTGTAGCGTGGATGCTGGCGCCTCTCCACTCCTGACGTTGAGTAGAAAGCCGCAATATGATTAGCCACTATCGTTGAGTGCGGCGCTTGGGGGTGTAGGCGTCGGTGGGAAAGTCGGCGCTGGCGTTTGTGTAGGTAAGGCTGGTGTCGCGGTCGGCGGTGGCGCCGTAGTAGGAGTGACGCGCGGAAGCGACTGGAACGGCGACGGGAGCGCGATGATATACATCTCATCCCGAGGCGATCCACAATATTCCGTCTCATTGTAACCGACGGCGAAGACCAAATGGATACCATCGGCCATCCAACCGAGGTTTTTGATGGGCGAAGAGGTCGAGGAAGGGCGCGGAACAGTGAACAGCAGGCGCGCTTGCTTTGTGGCCGGGTCAATCACGATTATGCGATAGCCGTAGTCATCACTCATCGTGAGCAGATGCCCTTTCGGTTCCCAGGCAATGGTCGTCGCTGCCTGGGTAAAGTCATCACCCACTTCTGGCAGCGTCAAGAGCCGATAGGGAGCGATCCGCATCGTCACTGTCGCTGGTTGCGCGGTTGCCCCATGCGCCGCGAACAGCGCCAAGGGCAGCGCCTTCACTGGCAATATGTAGAGCGCGCCGACATCACTATAGCCATTTTGCAGAAGCGCAATCCGGCTGCCATCGGGCGACCACAGCAATTGATCGGCGCGACATAGACTATCATCGCTGAAGGAAACCAGCCCGGTGAGCGTAAACGGTTCTGTCGGCGGCAATACTGTTTGGCGCGTGGAATAGATGGCAAGGGAACATTGTACTGTGGTTCCATTGAATGTCCTGCGTAGCGCCGCAAGATGACGCTCGTCTGGCGACCAGGTAGGGAGGGTAAATCTGGCATTTTGCTGGATTGGCACAAGTGGATATGTTCTCCCGATGAGCGTAGGAGTCAGCGGGGCCAGGGCTATAGCGGCTCCAAAGCACGATGTGCAGACTGTTCCGCAGTCAACGCACCCAAAGACGCCGCCAATACAAGCTAGCGCATCTCCATCAGGCGTCAACGCAACCACGCCGTACAGGCAAGCGTCTGGAAGCTGGAGCGCATGAGAAGAGCCGTTGCTCTCGATAAAGAAACTGCCATCTTGCGAAAACAACACATCTTCCGAGTGGGTATGCCCACTGGCAGTGTAGGGAAAGATGTCGTCAATCACCCCAGGGCAATGATTGTTCGAGTCTATATAGCATGGCGTTGGCACGGGAAGTTGGTGTGAGCCTGAAACGGACGCTGGCGCCAGCACAGAGGAGCAGAGAAACCCTCCTATGGCGTTGACAGCGTACATGCCGACAAACAAAGCCACCGCTGCAAGGAGGGAAACGCATAGAACGACGAGGAATTTTCTTCTTCGTCCGCCGGGTTGAGGCCGAGACACCTGCGCCATCGTTTCGCCTCGCTCATTGTCATTCTCAAGACGCCCATCATCTTTTCCATTAGATACGCAACTCAAGCGCATGTTCTCACTGTGTATGACAGCGCATGGGACAAGCGGCGCCTGCGGGCGCGGGCCGCCCGGGACGGCGGCGCTACTCGTTCCGGCGCCCGCAGGAACCGGAAAACGTAACGTGCTTCGCCAGGAAAGCGATTCCTCTACTCTCTGACGCGCCCGCCCACGCTTGCCATCCGCCGCCACGTCATCCACTCTCTATCCGCCCACCGATGCTCTCTTCCTGCCGATCAGTCCAAGCGCGGCGCCCAGCGTCCCCACAATCAAGGCAATAATCAGCGAATCGAACAGATGTGTGAAGGTAGCGTCGAAGGTGTTGGCGATGACGAACGCATGCAGGTCACGCCAGCCGCTGCGCAGGAAGTCGGGATCGTTCGCCTCACTGGCCAGCAGTGTTGGGAAGGCAGCAAACAGGAGCGCCAGCCCATAGGTGATGGTGAGTAGCGCACAGACCATCGCGCTCCACACGGCGCTGAGCAGCCCTGCGCGCATGGAGTTGGTTTGTCGCGCGCGTACAAAGCTGGCTATACCCCATAGCACAAAGCCGCCCAGCAGCAGCGGCGCAGACGCCAGGAGGCTAAATATGCCTGAGAGATTGGCAGAGGTTTCGAGCGTCAGATTGAGTAGCCAGAGTATGCTCGCTGCCAGGCCAAAGAGCGTCCCTGTCTGGAGCATTGCCTGCCGCGTTGGCGAGTGTTCCCAGGTCAGCGCAACGATCAGCGCAGCGTAGATCACCAGCAGCGCGATCGGCTCAATCAGATACACGAGGCTGCCGGGCTGGCCGAGCAACGGACGGTAGAACAACGTTTGCGCACCCACCTGCGCCAGATCGAGTAGGACAAGCGCCAAAGCTACCATCCGCAAGGCGCCAACTCCTGGCAGATGTCTGCTTGCCTGAATCGCGAAGTCACTTGTCATACATATCCCCCTTCTCCCCCACGATCACCCTCATATTATCCCATACTCATGTCTTGCGGAATGTGATATAATGAAATGGTGAGTATGGCGCCCGGCTCGATGGGGGCCTGACAGGCATACTCCCATACAAGGAGCTTTGAGACCCAAATGAAAAGCGGTATTCACCCTCGCTATATGACCGCCACCGTCACCTGCGCATGTGGCGCCACCTTCACCGTCGGCAGCACCAAGCCCCAATTGCGGGTAGACGTCTGCTCCAAGTGCCATCCCTTCTACACCGGCCAGCAGCGTATCCTCGACACCGCCGGACGCGTGGAGCGCTTCCGTAGGCGTTTCAACATCGCCGACGAGACACAGACACAGCAGGCGCCGACCAATTCATAAACGCGCACAAACGGACACAAACGCATAGTTACGCATGGTTATGAGATACGCTCTCAACCAATGCCAGCATAATAGACACGCGGACGGAAACCCGTCCGCGTTTGTCGTCTTGTCAAAGGATCAGCAGCATTCCGCGCGCTTGATTTGACATCCACCACAGTGTTTGCTACTATTCTTGGGATTGATTGCCACACCTGGATCGCTTCGCTCACAGAGAGTCAGCGGGCGCCTATGCGACTCATGGGTTGTCTATGACCGCTTGATATAGAGCAATATGGCGATGCTGAACGTGAACAAAGTGTAAAGAGAGGCCAGAACGCCAGAGGTTCGAGGAGGCGCCAGTAGATGAAACGAGCCGCTCGACCGCGCACCGTCTTGTTTCTGCTCTCTGATACGGGGGCAGGGCATCGGAGCGCCGCCAATGCCATCCATAACGCCATGCAACTGATTGAGCAGCAGATCGCCGCCAGTCAGCGTAGTTCAGGCGATCTCACTGCGTCACGGCGTGCAGGCGGGCATGATCCCAACTGGCGCGCGCTGCTGGTGGACGTGTTCGCCGAATGCGGGCGCTTCCCTTTGAGCAAAAGTCCTTTCATCTATGGCCCGGCGATTACCTATAGCCCGCGCCTGTACTCACAGATTTTCCGCATGACGAACTCCGTCAGCCGCTTCAACGCCGCCTGGCGCCTCTCCCAGCCCTTTATCCGCCAGGGACTCATCCATCTTCTCGAACGCTCGCGCCCCGATGTCATCGTCTCAGTCCACCCGCTGCTCAATCATATTACCCTGCAAGTATTGCGCGACGTAGGGTTGCGCATCCCCTTCATCACCGTCGTTACCGATCTTTTCAGTATTCACTGCTCATGGATTGCTCCTGGCGTCACCGCGTGCGTCGTGCCCACTGAGGCAGCGCGCCGGTTCGCCATCGCGGGGGGCGTGCCCGCCCGGCGTGTCCACCTGCTGGGGATGCCGATTGACCCCAAGTTCTCGACAACACCGACGAATACGCCAGCCGAGCGAAAAGCCGAGCTTGGCTTCGATCCCGCGCTGCCGGTTGTCTTACTGGTGGGCGGCGGCGATGGCGCTGGCGGGCTGGGGCGTGCGGTAGCGGCGCTGAGCCACGAACGACTGAACGCGCAACTGGCCATCGTCACAGGGCGCAACAAACAACTCTTCGCCGAATTGCAGCGCAACAAGGGGCAGTTTCGCATGCCCACGCACATTTTTGGCTTCGTCAACAACATGCCCGATCTCATGCGCGCCGCCGATGTGATCGTCACCAAGGCGGGTCCTGGCACACTCAGCGAAGCGATGGCCTGCGAACTGCCCATCATCTTGACGGGCGCCGTGCCGGGACAGGAAGAAGGCAACGTTGATTTCGTGCTCGAAAACGAGATGGGTGTGCTGGCTACCACCCCACAGCGGATTGTCACCGCGCTGCATTCGCTGCTCGATCCAGACAACCCGCAACTGGCGCGCATGCGCGAGAACGTGCGCCGCCTGAGCAAGCCACGCGCCTCGTTCGACATCGCCCGCCTGATCCTCTCTCATGTTCCAGCGGAAGGCGTCCCCTCGCTCTGGGAACAAGCTCACCGGCCTACTCGTGGCCGTCTCACACGTGCGCTGCTCAGCCGCCGCCGCTGGCCGCTGGCCCAGGCCGAACGGCTCATTCGCGGGCGTGGCAGCGGTTCGCGCAGTGGCCGACGGGTGCGGCTTCCTATCCCAGGGTGGCGGCAGCGTCGCTCTCCACTGCGGCGCATGCCCGGCATACCCAATCTAGCGGGCGCGCGGGCGCTCTTGCTGCGAGGAACGAGCTTCGGCAAAGCGCAGATCTGGCAGCCTGGCCGCGCGCGCAAACTCATGGAAGACCTTTTCCTCATAGACAAAATTGACCAAAGCGAGGAATAGCTTCCGGGGCAAGATACCTCGATAGCAAGGAGCCGGTTGTGGATATGGTACGATATGTGCTGAACGTCTCCTCATGTCAAGGTATAGCTTGCGAAACAGACGTAGCGCGTCACACGGAGGTCGCATGTCCACGGAATCCAAGGAATCAGTCGGGCCAGTCGAAGAATTACTGACGCAGGAACGAAACGATAACGCAGACCGCGTGGAGGAGCAATCGCCACAGTCCCAACCCCAACCGCAGCCACAGCAGCAAGCAAATACTCAGGCGCCGGGCCAGCAATCCGAGCCGCCACCTGCTCCACCGCCTCAGCGTATTGAGCCAGGCGTTGCGCCGACGGGCGAACCAACGCTTGCACGCGCGGCCCGCGCAGAGATTGCCGCGCTGGAGCGTGGTGAAGAGGCTCCTTCTACACCTGGCGCGTCGCCCGATCACCCCTCACAACCCACCCAGGCTCCGCTGAGTACCGCGCCGCTGGTTGGGCGCAGCTTTTTCCGCTGGGTATGGGTAGGCATGCTGCGCTATGCCTATCGCTTCTGGACACGCATCGCCGCGCACGTCTTCCCCGAAAACTCGCGCCGCGCCGCGCTTGCCATGCGCCTGGGTATCCGCCTGCCGGATCGCCTGAATATGAGCTGGGTGACGCCTCATCTCGCTGTCGGTGGACGCATTCGCCCGGCTGATATTGCGCGTCTGCGCAAGGTAGGCGTCACAGCAGTAGTAGATACGCGCGCCGAGCACAAAGACGACGAGGCGGCGCTGGCGAAGCAAGGGATCAAACTGCTCTATCTCCCAACCCCCGATACCTATCCCCTGTCTGTTGAAGACCTGCGCAAAGGCTCAGACTGGATCAACCAGCAGATCAACGAGGGCGGGCGCGTGTTGGTGCACTGTGAGCACGGCGTCGGGCGGAGTGTGTTGATGACCACGGCAGCGATTGTCGGCAGCGGACTGGGCGCACAGGAATCACTCGACCTCGTACAGCGCAAACGCTGGCAGGCCGCGCCCAATCGGCGGCAGATGGCGCGCCTGCAAGAGTTTGAGCGTTCACTCCGCGAGAAGCCACAAAAGCAACAGGCGTAACATTCCGCCAGGGAAAGACCAAAACAATGCTGATCACGCTCACCTGCGCCATGCCCAACGCGCCCGACATTGGCTACGTGTTGGGCAAACATCCCGGCTCCATCTTCATGCGCCAGTTTTCGGCGGGAACCGTCTGGGTCTATTATCCCCATGTGGTGGATGAGCAGGTGACGGTTGCGCTGCTGACTGAGATCGATCCGGTAGGGCTTGTGCGTGGGCCAGCGGCGCTGACGCAACTCGATCAGTACGTCAACGACCGTCCCTATGTAGCCTCAAGCCTGACCAGCGTCGCCCTGCGCGTTGCGTTTAGCTCGGCGCTGGCCGGGCGCTGCGAGGCGCGTCCCGACCTCGTTGGGCGCAGCCTCCATTGGGAAGTGACCATCCCCGCGCTCAACTGCGACGCCGGGGCTGATCTCATTACACGCCTGTTCACACCGCTTGGCTATGAAGTGGTGGCCGAATGCCTGCCGCTCGATGCGCGCTTTCCCGCTTGGGGTGAGGCCAACCTCTTTTATGTGCGGCTGACTGGCGAGCAGACCACCCAGGCGGCGCTCAGCCATCTCTATGTGCTGCTGCCTGTGCTCGACAACGCCAAGCATTACTACGTGGATGCGCAAGAGGCAGCGAAGCTGCTGGCGCACGGCAGCGCATGGCTCACCAATCATCCCGAACGCGATCTCATCACCCGTCGTTATCTGCGCTATAAACGCCCGCTGATCCAGCAGGTGGAATCCTCGCTGGCGCGACTGCTGGCAAAAGACGATGAGGCGCCCGAAACTGTGGATGAGCTGGCAACCGAAGAGCCATTGAAAGGCGCCCACGACGCCGAACCACATGAGATTGTTCAGGTCGTCAGCGCGCTGGAAGCGCCAACACCCACAGAGACCGAACACGATATGGACGCCGTAGAGGCTGTGGGCAAGGCGCCTGTCGAGACCGTCGCCATCGAAACGGCGAAAGCGACAGTCGGGGAGCCGCCGGAGCAACGACTGCACGATCTCCGCTTGCAGGCAGTGATGGAGGCAGTGCGGGCAAGTGGCGCGCATTCACTGGTTGATCTTGGCTGCGGCGAGGGGCGGCTACTGGTGCTGGCTATTACAGAACGCAGCCTCACACGCATTCTTGGCATTGACGTCTCATCCACGGCGCTGGCTCGTGCGCGGCGTCGCCTGCATTACGAAACTCTCTCCGACGCGCAACAACGCCGCATCCAGATTGCGTTGGGGTCACTCCTCTACCGTGATAAACGGCTCGAAGGCTTCGACGCCGCCGCGCTGGTTGAGGTGATCGAACATCTCGACGCGCCACGCCTGGGCGCCATGGAGCGCGTCGTCTTCGGGCTAGCGCGCCCTCGTAGGGTGATCGTCACCACGCCCAACCGTGACTACAACATCCGCTGGGCGCAGCCAGATCAGCCAGCCGAGGCGGTTCGCCTGCGTCATGGCGACCATCGCTTCGAATGGACGCGCGCCGAGGGCCGCGCCTGGGCAGATCGCATCGCCGCAAGCTACGGCTACACCTTCGAGCAACGTGAGCTTGGCCCCAGCGATCCAGACAGCCCGGAGATCGGCGCGCCCTCGCAGATGTTCGTCTTCGACCTCGGTTGAGTACGCTACTATACACCTATTCAGGCATACGCTATAATGATATGAGCACCTATCCGCGCCGTTCATATCATGCTACCTATGCCAGCTATGCCGACCAGGAAGGGGAGCAGCTTATGGCGAACAGCACACCGATCCAGAATCAACAGGGGAACACACCATCCTCGCCCAATGATTCGGGCGAGGTCATCCGCATGGTGGATCAGCGAGAGGCTGGGCGGCAAACCCGCCGCACAGCCATCCTGACGGGGTTGATCGGACTGATCGCCGGAGGGTTGGGGGGCCTGGGCTGGCTGAAGTGGCCCACTGCGGTCAATTGGGCAGGCGATGTCACCCCACAGCAGGCGCGCCAACGCGAGGCCAACGCCGTCACCCATGCGCAACAACAGGGGGCAGCTGGTGTCACAGGCGCGCGCCAGCGCATCGCACGAGAGCTTGTCCAACTCAATGGAGTGACGCTTGCCAATGCCGCGCAAGCCGCTGGGCAGGCAAGCGCTTCTGTCACCTCGCTGGTGGCGCCGCTGGCCGACGTGACGAAAGGGCTTTCCAGCGACGGGGCCAGTGCCCTCAAGCGCCTGCAAAACTCCGTCGCGTCCGCTCAGGCCGATCTGGGTCAAAATGGCATCACCATCGCCGATCTCGAAACCATCCGTCAACTGCTCATCACCTGGCAAAATAACCTTTCCCAGTTGCCGATTGACCTGAACGCCTACGCCGATAGCACCGTGCAGGCCAGCCTCACCGACGCGCAAACCTATCTTACTGCCCTACAAAGCAAGATCAATTCGGGCCTGTGAGTCTCCGCCGCACTGTAAGGAGATTGTCTGTGCGCAGGCGTCTGGCATTGTGCTACGCTGTACTGTGAATATATGACTATGACGCCACACACCCAACAGGAAACGCCATGAGCCAGAAGCCCGAAACCATCGCCAAAGCGCCAAAAGACATGCGCGATCAGCCGGAAACTGAAACGCCAGCCGCAACGGCATCCTCCACTGCGCGCAAACCTATTGCAGTGAAAGGGAATGCGCGTCTGCGGCGCTGGCGTGGCTGGTGGATCACTGGCGTCATCCTGGTCGCGGTGGTCGCCCTTGGTGTGGTTCCTGCCGCGTTGCTGGCCAACAGCTACTTTGGACGCCACCATCTGGGCGATAGCGTGCAGATCGGCACAAGCTGGACAGTCGCTTTTACCCATCTCTCGACAACACAAAAAATAGACAAAACCCCTGCGGCGGCAGGGCATGTCTTCCTGGTGATCGACGTCAGCGTGCGCAACATCTCGAATCAGCCACAGTCGCTCTCAGACCTCTCGTTCTACGGGCCAATTGACTCCTCCGGCAAGAACTATCCGGCCTCGCTCTCGCTGACCGGCACGGTCGCTCCTGGCGTGACGGAGCATGGCACGCTGGTCGCCGAGATTCCCACCTCGCTCCATAAGGCTATCCTTGAAGTAGATGACGAGAACGAAGACTCGTTCTCAAATATCTGGGATATATCCATCCCCAACACATAACCGACTCACGTTTCTCACGTCCGCCATCTTGCCATCCGCCTCAACCGAAACATCACCCATTCGCTCCCCAATCGCGGTACCGGTCATCTTTACAACCTCGTGCAAAGGATGTAGGATGGTTGCGTTGTGTCGCCTGCTTTGTCCTCTCCTGTCAGCGACCTCACCTCACCAGGAGTATCTCACAATGTCCAGACAGCGATTCTCACCGGAGTCATCCTTCCGTTGCGTGTTTCCGGCGCGCGGGCGTTCTGCGCTATTCGCTCTGACATTTGCCCTGGCGCTGTGTCTGGCGATTGGCGGAGCGTCGAGCGCTTCGGCGGCGGCGCTCTCGGTGGTTGGCGCGCCACCCCCAACTCAGGGCCACGGAAGCGCATTTAGCCGTATCCTTGGCGTCAGACCGCGCGCATTGGGCAATTTGCCGCGCGTTGGTTCGGTCAATCCGGCGCAGACGCTTCACCTTTCTGTCTCGCTCCGGTTGCCCAATCCCTACGCCGTCAGCGCGCTCATCGCCCAACAACAATCGCCGCGCTCCAAGCTCTATCACCACTATCTGACGCCGCAGGGCTTCGTGGATACCTACGCTCCCAGCGCACAGAGCGTGAACAGCGTGGTCAGCTTCCTGCGCAACGCCGGATTCACCGTCACGGCGATCTCCTCCAACCGGCTGCTGATTGACGCCACTGGCACGGTGAGCCAGGCTGAGCGCGCCTTCCAGGTTCCCATTGTGGAGTTCCGCCTGGGCAAGCGCCTCGTCTACGCGCCGCAGTACGACCCAGTTGTGCCAATCGCGCTGGCTCCAATCATCCTCAACGTGGGCGGACTCGATAACGTTGGCGTCGCTCAGCCACGCATCGCCAGCGCCATGCAGAACGCCAACAGCAGCACATCGAAACACCCACCGACCTGGGCGCCACGTGTGGTCAATCCTTCGCCAAACGGCGGCTTCGCGCCCTCTGATTTACGGTCGGCGTATGATGTCGCCACGCTGATCAGCAACGGCGGCAATGGCTCGTCGCAGCGCGTCGCTGTCTACGAGCTTGCGCCCTACATCGCCAGCGACATCACCACCTATCGCACCCAATATGGCCTGCCCTCCTCGACGATCAACAACCACTCGGTGGATGGCGCCTCCGTCACAGGAGACGCATCGGGTACAATTGAGGCCGATCTCGACATCGAGGTGGTTTCTGCGCTGGCGCCCAACGCCACGCAGGATGTCT
>JAJPIU010000204.1 GCA_021324535.1 Pseudomonadota bacterium | reverse complement strand
GGGATTGCGCCCGACTTTCAGTTGGCGCGTGCTGGCCCGACAATGCGGGCAGGTAACTGCTTCCATACCGGATATGTTACCACCTACCCGATCTTTTAGCCACTCCTTCCTTTTCTATGTACTGAGCGGAGGTCTCCGGTCTCCTTCCGCCTCCAATTCCAGGGTATTCTATGGCAGAATCAGATGCAAATCGCCGAACTCGTGCCAGAGGTAGCGTTCGCGCAGCGCCTCGGCGTAGGCGATACGCAGATGCTCGTCGCTGGCCAGCGCCGCAAGCATCATCAGGTGGCTGGCGCGCGGCTCATGCAGGCCCGTCAGCAGCCCATCAATCACCCGCATGCCCCGTTGCGGCGTAATGACCAGGCGTGTCCATCCCTCACCAGGGTGAACGACGCCCTTCGCGTCGGCGACCGTTTCGAGCGTGCGCACAACAGTCGTGCCGACAGCAATCACACGCCCACCCTCCTGGCGCGTCAGATTGACGAGGCTTGCAGTCGCCGCTGGCACGCGATAATACTCCTCGTAAGGCGGCTCGTGCTCTTCAAGGCTCGAAACGCCAGTATGCAGCAACAGCGGCGCGATGCGCACGCCCTGCGCCACCAGCCGCGTGATCACCTCCGGCGTGAAGGCCAACCCGGCGGACGGAGCCTCGGCGCTGCCCACCTCGGTCGCATAGACCGTTTGGTAGTAGCGCGCAGGCCAGGCGCGTGGCACGTAGCTGTAGCGAATGGGCGCGCCATAGGCTTCGAGGTAGGGCTGAAGCGGTTCGGGCAGGCTCAAGGTAGCAATCCACAGGCGAATGGGCGCGCCAGGGGCGGGCGTATGGTCGCTATCCAGCGCATAGGGCTTATGCAAGGTGACGGAAGCCCCAGCGGGAAGGCTCAGCGTTTCGCCCGTCACATCCTCGCGGAAAGGGCCAGCCGCCGGTTGTAGCTTGGGGTCTGTCCCTCGCTTCCTATCAGGAGCAACGGGCTGGCGAAGCTCGACCGACCAGAGATCGCCCGGCAGGTGGGTTGAAAGATGAAGCTCCATCCGCTGGCTGTTGGGGCGAACAGCGGGAAGCGCGGCGTTCATTGTGCCGCTGGTGTTGATGACCAGCGTATCACCTGCGCGCAGGAACGCGCCGATCTCGCGGAAGCGCGTGTGGGCCACGCAATCGGTCGCGCGGGATGAGACCATCAGCCGCACCTCGTCGCGCGCCAGCCCACGCGCCTCAGCCGGTTCGCGCGCCTCCAACTCGGCTGGCAGCGTGAAGTCGAGCGAGGGCAGCGGGCCTGACGCCGGTATGTTGGTTGTGGCTGTTTGGGATGTCTGATCAAGTGCAGGAGAGATGAGCATAGCAGTGTACGCTTTCTTAGGCGAACGTCATGCGAGATCATGTGCGCGATAGCGCCCGCTGGGGAGATCGGCGGTAAGTAGCTCCATCAGCCCTGGCACGCTCTCTTCGGGCAATGGGCGGTCGCTGATGTCTTCGCCAGGGAAGGCCGCCTGGTGCATCGCCGTCCGCATGTCGCCGGGGTCAACCCAATAGACACGCCACTCCGGCTGTTCGACTGCCAGCACATTGGAAAGCTGTTCAAGCGCGGCCTTGCTGGAACCATAGCCGCCCCAGCCGGGATACGCCTCCACACCTGCGTCGCTTGTGATATTGAGAATGCGTGCCCCTTGCTTGAGAGTAGGCGCAAGTGTCTGGATCAACGCCAGCGGCGCGAAGACGTTGGCCAGGTAGACGGCTTCGAGGGCGTCGAGCGGATAGGTGAGCAGCGATGGCAAGGGGCTTGGGCCGAGCGCGCCCGCGTTGTTTACCAGCGCATCGAGTCCGCCGACCTCACGCGCTGCCGCAGCCAACGCTTCGCGGTGTGCGGGATTGGTTACGTCGCCAGCTATCGTGACGATCAGCGAAGGATCAGGCGCCAGCGCGACAAGCTGGCTATGGGCGCTCGCCAGCGTTCCCGCCGTGCGCGCATCCAGCAGCAAGCGCCAGCCGTCGGTGGCGAGCCGCCTGGCAAGCGCCAGCCCTAGCCCTTGTGATGCGCCAGTGATGAGCGCCGTGCGTGTCTGCGTGTGAGGTGGTTGTATGGTAGACATAGGTATGATCGGCCTTTCTCGTTTCGGCGTCTGTGTTGTGCTTACCCTAGAGTGTACATCGTGCTCGCATGGCTGATCCTCATGCGAAATGCCATACTTCCGCCTGTACGTTGGGACAGGAAACAGCGCGCTTCGTAGCGCCACGCTCCTGGGCGGCCTGTGGGGAGCGTGACTGCTTCTGATCCAATGTGCATTCACTTCTCAAATTAGGAGCAGACATGGAGCCATTTGATCCCGAACGATTGACGCCCAATGCCTCGCTTAATCGCGTAGTGATCAACGACCTGCCGGGCGTTGCGCTCGAACCTGGGGTGAAGGGCAAGAGAGCGTATGATCTGCTGGCAGCTGGAAGTATTGCCACCGCCATCCATGAAAACACTTCGTCATTGGGGATACACGGCGCCCAGGAGATGACCGATGGCGCGCTCTTACGCCGATTCGATCACTGCTTCATCGCCGATGATCCGTCGGTTCGTGCGACTGCGGAG
>JAJPIU010000279.1 GCA_021324535.1 Pseudomonadota bacterium | reverse complement strand
TGATCTGTTGCTTGCGCCCTGCTCCATTCGAGAGGGCTGCGGCGGACTCGAATCACGTCTTGAACCAGCTCTGATGGTATCGATGTTGAGTCCCTAACAGGCTCTAGGATTGCTCCTAACTTGGTCTCGAAAATAACATCTACACTTCCATTACCGCAGCATCACAGGCAAAGCATATCACAAATGTTATATGAAGGCAAGAAGTAGAAAATGGCTACTCCTCGGCGAGATACTCATCATGCCGGTCTACCCAGCCCGGCTGATCACTCGCGAACATGCCTGCAATCTGGAATAACGGATCGTTCGCCAGATCAGCAGGTATTTCGGGGAGTGTCGCTTGTTGAGCGGCGTCCTCCACCCAAGCCACGATCAGTTCATCCGGCTCCTGCGCCGAACGCGCAGCATATTCTTGTATCTTTTGATAGAGAGCATCTGGAAGCATAACCGCATGTCCCATGTGATGCGCTCCCTCTCTAAAAGCAGGCTCCGCTCGATACCTTACTATCCATGCTGATCATATCACACCCGAATGGTTCGCGTTGCGTCGGGGTTATCCATGCTCCACGGGCAAACCAGCCTGCTCCCATTCGTCCGTGCCGCCTTCCACGTTGAAGACGCGCACGATGCCTTCGCATTGCAAATAGGCGGCAGAGGGGCTGCGCTGGCGGCATTGTGGTCGGTGAGCGACAAGGCGCCTACCCCTGTTGATCACTTTGATCACCGGCTTCGTACAGCGCCTAAGAGACGTCATCCTTCTCCGTCCGACGCACACGCAGCGCCCCTGGCAGGATATGCGCCTCGAAGCGTTGCGCGCTGATCACCTCGCCGTCCAGGTACGCAAAGATGGGCTGGTTCGCCGTAAACGTCACCCGCCGCACGAGCAGCCGCTTCACCTCCGGCTGATCCAGGTGTTTCCCCTACTCCACCAGCGGCAACAGGCGAAGCGCGCGCAATTGCGCCATATCCAGTCGTTTGCCCATGCAATGCCTCCTCACCCTGAGATGCTTCACTGTAGCACAAACTTGGTGGATGCGCCCCTTAGGCACAGTTTCACGCGCCCTCTTCCCCCATCTCTTGCCTGCTGGCTCTATCTCACTCCAACAGCGCCAGCGCGCGTTGCGGCGCCTCAGTCAGAGGGGTGGTTTCCTGCTCGCCAGCACGCAGATCGCGTAGCGTCACCTCGCCGCGCGCCAACTCCTCTGGCTTCATGATGAACGCCAATGGGATCGATTTCTTGCTGGCAAAGGCCAACTGCGCGCGTAGCTCTTTGGGGTCGGGATAGACCTCTGTGCGGACGCCGACCGCGCGGAGCGCACGCGCCAGCGCGAAAGTCTCGCGAGTGGTCTCGGCGGAGAGCGTCACGAGCGCCTGCGTGGTGGTGACAGGGATGTCTTTCATCAGTTCAAGCTGATCGAGCGCAACGAAGATGCGATCCACCCCAAACGAGGCGCCCACCGCAGGCAAATCCTTCCCCAGGAACATGCCGATCAGCCGGTCGTAGCGTCCGCCGCTGCCGATGCTGCCCAGGTTCGTGCCCGCCACAGTAGACTCGTAGATCGTCCCGGTATAGTACGCCAGGCCGCGTACCATCGAGACGGTGAAGGCGTAGTGTTCGGGCGCTACGCCCATTGCCCGCACATACTCAAACACCTCGCTGAGTTCGCGTAGCCCACGCGCGCCCTGTTCATTGGCCCCCACTGTCGGCTTGAGCGCGTCAAGCATCGCCTGGGGCGCGCCTGACATCCCAATCGCCTCCATCAGGCGATCCACCGACGATTCGGTCAGCCCTGCTTCCATTAGTTCATTCCGTACGCCGTCAAGCCCAATCTTGTCGAGTTTGTCTATCGCGGTGAGCGCCGCGACACGGCGCTCAGGCTCCACGTCGCAGGCTTCCAGCAGACCGTTGAGCAGGCTACGGTTGTTGACATGGATGGTGAAGTCGGTGAACCCCAGGCGTGTATATACCTCGTCGTAGATGGCGATCATCTCGGCATCCACCGTCAGCGAGGCGCTGCCCACGCAGTCCACATCGCACTGATAGAACTCGCGGAAGCGTCCCCGCTGCGGACGATCAGCGCGCCAGACGGGCTGCATCTGATAGCGGCGGAAGGGCATCACGATGTCGTTCTGGCGCGCGGCGATCACACGAGCGAACGGCACGGTGAGATCGTAGCGCAACGCCAGTTCCGAGAAGGTGCGGGCCAACGCGGCGGCGGATCGGTCGGCTGAGGGATTGGCTGCGAGGTCGCGTTCAGCCGTCTCGAGGTCGCGCCCCAGCTTGAGGATACGAAAGAGCAGCCGCTCGCCCTCTTCGCCGTATTTGCCTTCGAGCGCGGCGGTATGTTCGATGGCGGGCGTCTCCAGCGGCTCGTAGCCGTGCCGCTCAAAGGTCTCTCGCAGCAGTTGAAAGACCTGGTTACGGCGGACAAGCTCACGCGGCAGATAGTCGCGTGTCCCCTTGACGGGCGTCGTCTGGATGCGCGCCATCGTCTGCTCCTCTCTTATAATAGAGTGTCTGTTCTACAGGACTGCACTTCTAGGGCAGTCGCTTCAGTGTATCATATTTCTGAAGGGAGCAGTGTATGTTTTATGACCTGGACGACCTTGCTGATACTGCCATCTTCGAGTGCTTCACCACCATGCGCCAGCTTACACCGGATGAGCATGCCGGAGTGGTACGCCTACACGAAGAGTGGCTTGCGAAGTTTAGTGAGGCGTATTCCTGTAAAGTCTCGCACTGTCTGACGCTACTGGATGGCTGGATTGTCGCCTGGGCTGTTGAGGGGCCATTTGAGTGGTTGACTGGCGGCAATCTCGATTCGTTGTTCCGCCCACTCGATACCTATCTCTACAACCTTTCGCCGTCCGTTCTTTAGGCAACCTTCGTGGACGGGAGGCCTTGAGGCGCGCGTGCACGCGCCCGCCCACACTCGACATCCGCCTACTTACCTGCCCACATGCCTACTTATCTGACCGCCTGCCTTATTGGTCCACCTGCCCCACTGCCTCCGCATCCGGTGCGGCAAACGGACGAAGCGTTTCGGCGAGCGCCTCGATCACACGGGCGCCTGCCGCCGGTAGGCCAACCAGTGTCGCGCTGAACACCTCATCGCGTGTCGCGCCAAGCTGCTGCGCCTGCCCGGTATGAAACGCCAGCCCGCGTTCGAGGCCCAGCGCCGCCAGCACCGCGATATACGCAAGCTCCGCCGTTTTGGCGTCGAGCGCAGAGTGATGTGTCAGCGTTCTATCAGATTCCAGCCATGCCTGCGCAACCTCTGGCTTCTCGCGGAACAAAATGCCAAAACCCTCACTCATCGCCATTGGGTAGACTCCTTTACTTCCCACGCAGCCTGGGATAATCGCGCCAGGCGGGCATCGCGCTCATATAGGCGCGGGTCGCGGCTTCTGCGCTGGCGCGGTCGCGTCCCTTGCGGCGCATCTCCCACTGCGTCATGCGCTCGAAACGTTCCTCGAAGGATTGCAGATCGCCGTTGGGCGTGCTGCAATAGGCGCACCATGCGCTCTCTGGATGGCCGGGCGCATGGTCGGCGGCGCTCGCCATTGGCATGCCGCAACTGACGCAGGTCGCGCTCACCTGGATGGTCTCGTCGGAATCATAGCTCACGGATAGGTATCCCCCTGATTACTCAAATGCGCTCTCAACTATTCTGTCAATGGCCAGCTACATCCGCCGCGCGCAAGAGCGCGCGTAGCCCCTCGATCAGGTGAAGACGGCTGGCAGGCGCCATGCGCGCCAGCGCCTTCGCCAGCGCCTCGTCTTCGAGCACGCGCGCATAGGCTGCGGCGCGGGCGCGTCCGGCGTCGGTCAGCCATATGAAGACGCGCCGCTGGTCTCGTTCGTCGCGCATACGATCTACCAGCCCCTTCGCCTCCAAACGATCCACCAACTCAGTCGTGGTAGATTTGCTCAACCCCAGGTGCGTTACCAGTTCGCCGATGGTAAGCGGCCCAGACGCCGCCAGATGATGCAGCGCGCTCAGCATGCGCGGTGTCACGTCAGCTCCGGGGAGCGCATGATGTGAGACATGGAAGCGCCTGTACACAGCAGGATAGAGTCGCCCCAGTTCCGCTGCCAACGCCTGGATGTCTGCGGCGTCGTTAGCATCGCGCTCGCTCGCCGGTTCATTGACCGCGCGCGACGCGCCACTACCTTTTGCGCCCTGGGCTGGTCGGGCGTCGCCGGTCGCCAGATTGATCCCATTGTCAGCCACAATTATCTCGCTGTCAATACGCATGCCCCTTTCTTGTCTCGACCTATATGGTTCGCTACGAACTATTCGCTACGAACAAGTATAGCTGATAGGGGAGGCTTTGTCAAGGGAAAGGATACATAACACGAGGGACGCCTGTTTCTCCTGGTTGCTTGACGTGAAGGCAGGCGCGGGCTTATACTAACGTTGGATGGCGTGCGGCGGACGATAGGCTGTTCCACATCATCCACCTAATTCTTCTTCATCTTGCCGGGGTGTAGCGCAGTTGGTTAGCGCGCATGCTTTGGGAGCATGAGGTCGCCGGTTCGAGTCCGGCCACCCCGACCGATAGCGCCTGATTAGTGTGGGGCGCTAGAGCGTTGGGTTGTTCACGTGGCTGGCGCATATCACCGTTTGGCTGTGCGCGAGGCCATCGCGCTGAGGACACACTTCCCTATTATTCGTCCTTGCCGCGAGAGAAACGCTTCTGTGAACGCTCAACATGGAGGAACATAAACACTTCGATGGACGCAGGTTCAAGTAGTCAAAAGCAGGGTCAGAGCCATAAACGCCGCTCTGACCCGCCACCGTCGGATGTCGCGCCACGCGATGCCTGCGGCGC
>JAJPIU010000009.1 GCA_021324535.1 Pseudomonadota bacterium | reverse complement strand
TGCACAAGGCAACTCGCTCCTCAGGGGGAAGGCTCAGTTTCATCGCTATCCCTCCTCCACTTGGAGGTCAGCCTATCACCTCAATCCTATATTGTCTAGCCACTTAGCGAGGAGATTACTCGGCGTGTTCTACTTGATAGCCAACCTGGGTGTGCCGAACCACCAGAGGCCGGTAGGGCATACAGCAGCGCGCCAAGCACATTGAAGAGAACAATAGCGACGACCCCCCCCCACTGGCCACGAGCAGCCGTCATGATTCCGCTGACCCACGCCACAAAGCTCCCAAGACCACCCAGCAGGAAGAGGGCGGCTCCAACGGTTAAGACGGTCTGGGGAATGTTCGCTGTGAGCGCCAGCGAGATGGCCGGTACGCAGAAGCCGATAACAACGAACGCGAGCGAGACGGCGCTCAGGAGCAGAAGCTGCTGTCTATTCATAGCGATTTTCACGTGTCACCCCTTGCTGTCGTCGTGAACGCCGACAGCGGTATACTCTGTTCATCATCTAAGTGTAGGGAGTGTCTTTGCCAGGCGCAGCGACGCCCTGGCGCTCTACTCTCCATCTGATAAATGCCCTCCGCATGTGAAAAGATTGCATGAAAACACTTATCTTAAAAAGAAGGAGGGAGATCGCATAACCGGTAGGTCAATAACCTGCGATACCCCAGGAGCAGCTTCGTATGAGCAATGGCATTGATGAGGCGCCGACACCTTCTCGTCTTCCGGCGTGGAGGGCGCATGCGCAGCCCATCGCCGAGGCAGGGCGTGATTTCCTTGTGCGACCGGACATCGCATTCTTGAACCACGGCAGTTTTGGCGCGCGTCCACGGCCCGTGTTCAAGACGTATCAGCGCTGGCAGCGCGAGTTAGAGGCTCAGCCAGTCGAATTTCTTGGGCGACGCCTGCCGACCTTGCTGGGCGAGGCGCGCGCTTTCGTGGCTGACTTCCTCAATGTGGGAGCGAACGATCTCATCTTCGTGCCGAATGTGACGCACGGCATGAATATCATCGCGCGCTCGCTAGAACTCAAACCAGGCGACGAGGTACTTGGCACAGACCACGAGTATGGCGCGGTGGAGAGAACCTGGCGCTTCACTTGCCAGCGTCAGAGGGCAATCTATCGGACGCAACCAATCTCACTGCCCGTGACGAACACAGAGTCAATCATCGAACAGCTCTGGCAAGGCGTCACCGAGCATACCAGAGCGATTGTCATCAGTCACATCAGTTCACCGACAGCGATTATCTTTCCGGTGGCAGAGATCGCACAGCGGGCAAGGTCGCAAGGCATCCTCACGATCATAGACGGCGCACACGCGCCAGGACAGATCGATCTCGACGTACAGGCAATCGGAGCCGACTTCTATACAGGGAACGGACATAAATGGCTGTGCGGCCCGGTGGGCGCTGGATTTCTCTATGCGCGCCCTGATCGCCAGCATCTGCTCAAACCGTTGGTGGTCAGTTGGGGTTGGGAGCCGCGTGAACCAGGGCCATCCCCTTTCATTGACTTCTTCGATTGGATTGGCACCGACGATCCCTCAGCGTACTTGAGTCTGCCAACGGCTATCGCCTATCAACGCGACCATGCCTGGCCAGAGGCACGCACGGCCTGCCACAAGCTCGCACGCACTGCGCAGGCACAGATTGCAGCGATCACCGGTTTGCAGCCCATCAGTCCAGAGGCGCCTGCGTGGTGGTCGCAAATGTGTGTCGCGCCGTTACCGATCAATGAGAAGCTGTCGGCGAAGGAGTTGCAGCGCCATCTCTGGGAGGAGTTCCAGGTTGAGGTTCCGATCACCGATTGGCAAGGACGCCGATTTGTACGTGTCTCCATACAAGCCTACAACTCGGTCGCCGACGTTGAAAGGCTACTCGATGGCCTCCAACATTTCATATAGTTTAGTTGCGTTCGGCGCCGTGTGAGCGACCAATGAAATTCGAGCCGTTTTATTTCGGGCTTTCTCATGGAGCCGATGGTGGGATTTGAACCCACGACCTACGGTTTACGAACTACCCTCAACTGGTTCAGGCGCATTCGTCAGAGTGTATTTAGCCAGAAGAAATCAGCATTTGCCATGCCACTCTGTCCACCGCTGTTCGCCTCCGGTTGTCGGCGTTGGCGTAGCGGTTGGCGTACTGAGTACATGAGAACGTGCGCCCAATCGCCCCTCCGGCCTGGCTCTGGTCGCGCCATGATAGCCGCACCATCGCTTCTCCTGAAGAGGCCGCGTCGGCGGCCTTCGTGGCGAAGCCCCTAGGAGCGGTTTTAACCGCCCGCTATCTTTATCTGACTATGTGCCAACCGCCCGGAGACAGACCCGCGCCCCCCCGCCGAGTAGTACCAGCCGGTCGGATCGCTCCAGCCCCGGTAGGCCGCACGCGCGTCCCAGGGATCGCTGACCCACGAACCGCCACGCAGCACGCGAACATCTGTTCTGTTTTTACCATCATCTTCGCTGGCCGACGGGTCATAGGGATAGTAAGGTGTACCCCAAAGTCTGGGTCTTCCTCACTTTAGGTGCAGGTTGGTTGGTGGCAAGGAGAAGCGGCCAACTGGTGAAGGACACGGCAGCGCAGGAGCGCAAAATCCGCTCGTCCATACATTTGGCGCTTGATCGTTTTGAGGCGATTCACCTGCCCTTCCGTTTGCCCTTGACTCCACGGAGAAGAGCAGGCGGCCTTAACAGCAGCGTAG
>JAJPIU010000137.1 GCA_021324535.1 Pseudomonadota bacterium | reverse complement strand
CGACACGCCGATAGTGGCTACTCCTCGTTGAGCTTGCCATGCTCCACCAGCCAGCGCGCGAACTCCAGCCGAAGCTCGTCAAACAGCCGCTCCTGCACTTCTACATGCGAGGCATAGTTCTCGCGCAAGGCAACCAGCTTGGCCAGCTCATCCGATGTGAAACGCGCACCCGGAATAATGCTGGGCGAGATGGCTGCGTTGTTGGCGCTAGACAAGGGCGCGGATGGAGAGACCGGAGGAGCCGCCTTGGGCGTGGCGATGGGCAGAGAAGCAGTCGGCCACTGGGTGGGCCGTGAGGACTCATGGGATCCGGGCGCTCTATGATGCGTGTTGTTCAGGTTGTTCAGGTTGGTATCAGATGGAAACATGGGTGACTCATCCTCTCAGAGTGCGTGATAACGGCATGTGACGCCGCGCGTAGGTTGCAGGAATGGTGGAAGACGCTTCGCTGCGTGTTCTCTCTATTCACGTTCCGTACCACTGTTGGCGCGTTTGGCGCCTTTGAGACGCTAGTTGCATGTATGGCGCCAACTCTCGTACAATGCCAAAACCACACGCTGAAAGTTGATCGAACAGGTCAGGTATGCAAGAACATGAACCGCGCCAATCTGAATCCATAGCATCCACAGCCCTCGCCGAAGCCTTTGCCGCGATGAATCGTCCGTGGCGCCTCGCCCCGGAACTTTCGCTGGCCGAGCTTGACGCCCTGCCCCACACCATCCCAGGGGCCACCAGGCTGCAGGCCCAGTTGTTGCACAATCGAGGAGTTATCGGCGTCGCGGCGGCGCAGCGGTTGCTCCAGGCGGACTGGCGTGGCCTAGGTGTGGGTCTGCCTCAGTTGGATGAAGCGGTGGCGCGCATCCGCCGGGCGCTTGCCCAGGATGAACCTATCGTCGTCTTCGGCGACTACGACAGCGACGGCATTACGTCCTGCGCGATCCTCATGCGCGCGTTGCGCTGGCTTGGGGCACAGCCCATCCCATACATCCCCGTGCGCGAAGACGACGGGCGCGGCCTGAACGAAGACGCCGTGCGCCAGTTCGCCGCCCAGGGCGCGCGCCTGATCATCACGACTGATTGCGGCTCGGCGAACGTGGCCGAGGTGGCGCTGGCGCGCTCGCTTGGTGTTGATGTCATCGTCACCGACCACCATACCCTGCATGGCGACCTACCTGAGTGCATCATCGTCAATCCAATGCTCGCGGCTGATGTGGCGCCCTCGTTAGGGACGCTGGCAGGCGCAGGGGTGGCGTTTTATCTGGCTGAGGCGCTGCTGTCACATCCTGAGCGCCCGCTGCCCATCGGCGCCTCGGCTGAGGCGCTGCTCGATCTCGCGGCGATTGGCGTCGTTGGCGATGTCTCGCCACTTCTGCTTCAGAACTGGGCGCTTGCCCGCGCCGGTCTGGCGCGCCTGCGCACACAGCCGCAGCCAGGGTTGCGTGCGCTGCTGGCGCAGGCGGGAATTGTCGCGGCATATCTCACTGAGCGCGACATCTCGTTTTCGCTGGCGCCACGCCTGAACGCCGCCGCGCGCCTGGGTGAGCCGCTCACCGCGCTGACGCTGCTCATCTGCGACGATCCCGCCGAGGCGCAGCGACTCGCCGCGCGCCTCGAAGACCTCAATAAGCGCCGCCAGCAGATCACCGACGAGGTAATGGAGCAGGCGCGCTTTCAGGCACTCGCGCAACGCGCCAACGGGGACGGGCGATCTACTCCGCAGATCCTCTTTGTGCGGGGCGAGCGGTGGCCGCTGGGGATCATCGGGTTGGTGGCGGGCCGCTTGGCCGAGGAGTTTGGTTGTCCGGCGATCACGCTGAGCTGCGATGATGTGGAATGCCGGGGATCGGGACGTGGGCCGGAGGGAGTCAATCTCGTCGCGGCGCTTGCCTCGCGACCGGAGTTCTTCAGGCGCTTTGGCGGCCATGAGCGTGCGGCGGGGTTCACCCTCGCGCTCGATCAGGTTGAGCCGCTACAGAGGTATTTGCTGGAACACCTGGCGTCCATTCTTCCCACCACATCAATAGAGGAGGGCGCGAAGCCGTTGGAAGTTGATTGCCGCCTGCCACTCAGCCGCCTGACCGGTGAGACCTACCAGGCGATCCGCGCGCTGGCCCCCTTTGGGGCGGAGTTCCCCGAACCACGTTTTGTCTGCTATGGCGCACGGATTATGCGCTGCTGGCGCAGCGGAGTGGAAGGGCGCAATCTGCGCGTTGTGCTGCGCGATCAAACGGGCGAGCGCGTCTTCCTCTGGCCGCGCCAAGGTGAGATCGCCGATGCGTTGCGGCTGGCCCTGCCAAAGACCCCCATGCTCGATGTCGTCTATACCGTTGACGCATTTCACCGCAGGGACGGCGCGCCCGAACTGTTGCTGCGCATCCTGGCGATGCGGCCAGCCGTTTCACTGCCCGTTTAGTAGGATGTGTGACGAGATGGGCGCATCTGCCGTTTTTCAGGATGTTGGCGATTGCAAGGAGGCTATATAGAGTGCGTTGCGCGCCTAGCAGAAAGTCCAGGGGGAGATGCAGGGAGCGCATCGGCATGCTATACTAGGCGACTGAGAGACGTGTGAGCTACTACACAAAAAATATGCGCAAGCAAGGCAACCTGAAGCGTCCGACGGGCGTACATATGCGTGGCGAACGGCAAGCGCAAACTACCTGCGCCAGAGCGGGCTATATGGGGTGTGGTGAGGAGGAGTTATGGCCGGGCTAATTGGTCGCACCTTTGGCGACTATCAGCTCACTGAGCAGATCGGCGCTAGCGGGGTCGCCGAGGTGTATCGCGCGCGCCCCCAAACGGTGAGGCCAGGGAGCCGCGAGGCGGTGGTCAAGGTCATTCATCCTGAGTTCGCGCGCCAGCCGGGCTTCATCCCCAATTTTCGCCGCATCGTTGAGATGTCGAAGAAGCTGGCGGCCCATCCGCATGTGCTCCCATTGATCGCCAGCGGCGAGGAGAGCAGTTACCTGTATCTCGTCTCGCCCTATGTTGCAGATGGCACGCTGCAAGGCTGGCTTCAGCGCGGCGGGCGGCTTGGCGTCGGGGATACCGGCCCATTCTTCCGTCAGTTGTGCAGCGCGCTTGGCTATGCCCATAGCCTGGGCGTGACACATGACAACCTCAAGCCAAGCAATATCTACTTGTTCGAGGGACGCCATGTGTTGCTCGGCGACTTTGGCTTGCTCTGGGATGTCCGCCAGTTGGACATGAACCATCGCGGGTCGGGAACCGAAGCCATCGAATATATGGCGCCCGAAATCTTTGGTGGGCAGTCTACCCCCCTCAGCGACATCTATAGTCTTGGCGCCGTGTTGTTCGCTACGTTGGTTGGCCAGGCGCCCTTTCACGGCGGCGAGAAGCCTGCCGATGTCTATAACGCGCATCTTACCAAGCCGACTCCCTCGCTGGCGATAGTGGCCCCTGGGCTGGCGCCGCCTCTGCTTGCGCTCGATCCAGTGATCCAGAAAGCGATGGCCAAGCGCCCGACGGATCGCATCGCCTCGGCGGCGTTGGTAGCGCAGTCCATCGAGATGGCGCTTCAGGCGCATTCCGCTCAACAACCGCCCGCACCGGGAGCGCCCTTTCAGCAGCCGATGGCAGTGGCCTACGGCGCGCCACAGCCAGGCGTGTTTGGCGCTGGCGCTGCCCCCGCTCCTGCTTCTGGCCCGCCCATTCCGCCCGTGTTCTCCGCGCAGCAAGCGCCAATGGCTGCGCCAGGCGCCATGAATCCCCTTCCGTCACCAATGGCAGCCGTGCCTGGCGGTCTGGCCGGTGGCGCCGCCGCCGCTGTGGGCGCCTCCCCTGCCGCCGCCGCCGCGCTGACGCGGCTGAACTTTCCTCCGTTGCCACCGACCGCGCAGGTGGAAGAGCAGATGGAGTCCGGCCGTCCCGGCGTGCAGAGCATCCAACCGTCGAAAAGTTATCCGGGGGCGCCCGTCAGCCAGCCACATCCACCACAGGCGGCGCCAGCCAATGCAGCCAATGCAGCCAATGCTTCCCAGACACACAATGTAGCTGCGCCTTCTGCGTTCAACGATGCGGCGTCGGCGTCATTCCCTAGCACAGAGCGCCCGGTGACATCGCGTGTTCCCGCTCCCCAGGCGCCCGACTTCCCCACCGCGCGCGTGCCAGCGCCAAACGCCAACGCGGCAGGCAAGCGTGGCGGCATGGGCTTCGATTCCGCCGCCGTAGACGCCGCGTTCGACGCGACTTTTGGCGGCGCTTTCACTCCGCTCGATGATCCCAGCGCCTCAGGCGCACAGAGCTTTGCGCCACGCGGCCCCACCTTTACCACACCAACCAACAGAGGTCGCGACCTCACCGCCGAGAGTTTTCCAGAACTCCCAGTGATTCGGGGTGGACGCAACGAGCGCGACGACGATGATCGCTGGTCAGAGTCGGTCGCCGACCGGCGCAATGGGGAAGACCTCTGGCAGCGTGAATGGCTTGACGGCGAGGAACCGGCCATCCATGAGCGCGGCGGGCAAAGCATGAGGCGCGATACCTGGCAGGATCAACGTGCGCGGCAGGATTGGTCGGGCGAACCTGATAGCCAGGAGGTCGCCGCGCCACGTCGGAGTGGCTGGAACGCTGAGACCGGCTGGGGCATTCAAGACTCAGGCGACCTCGCCGCCGACGCGCAACAAGCTTATCCCCAAGAGCAGGGGTCATACAACCGATACGATGCGAACGGGTGGACGGGCGAAATGGGCAATGCGAGCGAGATGAGCCGCCCGTGGAATGAAGCGTTTACCGGCGAGTATACGGGATATGCCGATGCGCGTCAGCCCTACCAGCCCTACCCGCAGGATTCTCAGGAGTATAACGCTTACCAGGCGTCGCAAGAATATCCCGCCGAGCATGCGCCAGGATTTTTCCCTCCGCCGGATGCGCCATTCTCGGCGACCGATCTTGGTTTGCCGCGCCTCACGCATCCTGTGTTGGGTGATATGCCGGTCTCCTGGCAGGAGTTGACCTCTGGGGATGATGGCGCGCCACGCGGACGGCGAAGGGACGGCTATCTCGACGACGACTTCTCGCAGGAGCAAGCGGCGCTGGCGCTTTCCTGGCCGGGTCAATCGGCGGGGGGGCGTGAGCCAAACTCCGCGCAGCGTGGCGCAAACGCGCGCATGAGCAATCCATCCAGGCGCAACGCTCCGCCAATCCTCACGCTGCACAACGGGCCTGATGACGATGTGTTTGGAAACTGGGAGAACCCCGGCGGGAATCGCCCCGATGGCTCAGGAGCGCGCGGGGGCGCGGCGACGGCGACCAAAGATGATTTTGCGCGCCAGCCCGGCTGGACAGATAGCGATAAGGCGCTCAAACGCAAGCGTCGCCGCTGGGCGCCGATCATCCTGGTGACAGTGATTCTGCTGACGCTGATCGAATTGCTGACGCTGCCAGTGATCCGCCCCGATATCTGCGGATCGAGCGCATGCGTCGCCATCCGCTCCGCTGCGCATCGCGTCTTTCCATCGCTTGGCGGGGCCGCCGCTTCTGCGCATGTGGTAGTGACTTCCAGTCCGTCACCAATTCAGGTGGGCGTGGGGCAGAGCGCCAGCACACAGCTTGGCGTCGCGAATACTGGCGTGGGGGCGGCGCAATGGCAGGCAAGCGCCAGCGCCACTTGGCTTACAGTAGCGCCCAACGCTGGAACGTTAGCGGCAGGCGCCACAGTGCTGCTGACCCTGACAGCCAAGCCTGTCAACATCGCCGCCGGTTCCTATGCGCTGAGCGTCACCTTGCTGGTGAATGGCGCATCGCTTGTGGAGCCGGTGAAGGTCAGCGTGACGCAGGCGCCGACGCTCACCGTCTCGCCGCAGACCCTCACCTTCACCGCTGGCGTCTGCGGCCCAACCATGGCGCAGACGCTGACCCTGCAAAACACAGGTGGGGCGTCGCTCACGGTGACAATCACGCCTTCATCTCAGCTCGTCTTACTGAACGGCGCCAACCAACCGCTTTCACTGACGATTGCGGCAGGCGCCAGCCAGAACGTCAAGGTAGCAATTAGCTGCCAGTCAACCTATCCCCAAACCTATACACTGGCGCTCAGCGGCAATGGCGGAAACCCCACAGTGACGGTACAATATGGTTGATGATAGCTTCGCTGCTTCGGCTGATGTGTTTCTTTCCCTGCCTTGAAAGAGATTGCTATGCGCTATAGTGTCAAAGTGGGAGACCGCACGCTGGTCATTGCGCTCGACGAGAATGGGCCTCAGCGGCGGGTGACGTTGGATGGACGCGAACTCACGGTGGATTGGCGGCCCGTTGGGGCTGCCTCGCTAGCGGCTGAGGCGGCGTCCGCAGACACGCCGACACGCGCGGGCCACTATAGCGTGCTGGTTGGCGACCATTCCTACGAGGCGTATATTCGCCCGCTCCCCAATGAAGACAATAATGGCGCGCGTACGTTTGAGGTGAGCTTTGGCCCGACAACCTTTGAGGTGACGCTTCAGGATGAACGCGCGCAGGCGTTGGCAAGCCTGACCGGCGGGGCGCATGGCGCTGGCGATGTCACCATTCGCGCGCCCATGCCGGGGCTGGTGGGGCAAGTATTGGTCGAAGAAGGAGCAACTGTCGAACGCGGGCAGGCGGTGATCGTGCTCGAAGCGATGAAGATGGAGAACGACCTCACCACGCCCCGCGCCGGAGTCGTCAAGAGTGTGCGCGTCAGCAAAGGGCAAACGGTCAACCAGGGCGAGGCGCTTGTTGCGGTGGGCGATCCCACTGGCGCCGAACAACCCACCAGCGAAGAGGATGAAGACGATACCTCCGTCTGAGGCGCCGCATCCAAAGCTACTTCCAGCGGGCGCTAACTATGCCACCGCCAGCGCCGTACAGGCGTTCGCATGAGTTGATCAGGCTGGCGAGCAGCGGTATCTGCGCCAAACGTTGACGATCTCCCAGCAGAATCAGTTTGCGCTGGGCGCGCGTCAGCGCCACATTCAGCCGGTGGGGATCGGCCAGGAAGTCAGCGCCATACGAGCGAGCGCCTGTTGCGCCGGTGGGCGCGGGGCCGCCAAACGAGAAGAGGATCACCTCGCGCTCACCCCCCTGGAAGCGGTCAACGGTATCCACTGCGATCTGCGTTTCCCCATACGCCGCCAACTGCTGGCGAATCTCCGCCACCTGCGCGCGAAACGGCGCGATGACTCCTATGCGCTCAGCCGCAACGCCGCCCGCGCGCATGGCAAGGACTATACGCCGCGCCGCAAGCGCCTGCGCCTTGTTTACCTTGTTCATGCTGACGCCTCCTGCGTCGGAAGCGGGCGTATCCACAAAGATCACCGGCTTCTGCGGATCGAGGATCAGCGCCAGCGGATCGGCTGGATCATACTGGAAGGCCAGCGGTCTATCGCTCACGGTCTCGTCGGCAAACAGCGCGCCATCGTAGAACGCCTGGCTGGGGAAGGCGCAGATGGTGGGCAACATGCGATACTGGCGGCGAAGCGCCACGCTGGCGAGATCGCCCCACTGTTCGAGCAGGTCGCCAAACAGCGAACGTTTCAGTCCACGCTCACCAGCCTCGGCGCTCATCACAAGAGGTGGCAACTGGCGCTCGTCGCCAACAAGGATGAAGCGACGCGCAAACCGGAGCGCACCCAGGACGGCGGGGATCGTCAACTGGCTTGCCTCGTCAACAATCGCCAGATCGAAGCGCAACGGCTCGCCCACGTCGTCATAGCGTTCCGCCGACCAGGTGGCCGCCGTCGCAGCGACCACACGCGCCCTGAGCAGCGTCTCGCGCAGGTCGGCGGGTGTGATCGGTGTCGTCTCCCGTGGAGCGTCGGCCACAGGAACACCGGCGCGCTCGTCCAGTGAGCGCAGAACACCGTTAGCCTGATCTGTCCGCTCTGTCCAATTGGGCTGATCGCACTGATCGCCATCGCCTGTATACTCGCTCGCCGTAACAGCCAGCCGCTTCCGCGTGCGCTCCATCAGCCGGTAGGGTTGAATGTCGGGGGCGACACTGAGCGCATGCCCCAGGCGCACGAAGTCATCAACGCCTACGCTGACCATCCGCCGCAGCGCGTTATCTACCGCCTGATTGGTGAAAGCCGCCAGCAAAACCCGCTCACCGCGTGCCACCGCCTGGCGCACAATCTCAGCAACCACGCTTGTCTTGCCCGTCCCCGGAGGCCCCTGGATCAGCAGATAATCACGCGCTGCCAGTGCACGCCCCACAGCCAGCCGCTGCTCCGCATTGAACGATGGCGGTAAGGGGGGTGGCATCATTGTGGCGGTGGCGCTGTTTTCTTGTGCGAGGGACACGCCGCCCAGGAGCGCGGCGGTACGGGATTCTGGCTCGTCACCTGATGTATTGCCCTTCTGGACGGCCTCATCATGCTGCGACGCCTTGTCGGTTGCATTCAGCAACATCGCCTGCTTTGTAACGAACGCCTCTGCCGTAGCGCCGCGCTCCTGGGCGGCGCGAGCATCTTCCGTCGCATCGCCCTCATCCCCAAACTTCGGCGCGCGGCTGCCATTCACCAGCGCTCGCAGACGATCTTCGACTTCCAACCAGCGCCAGAGATTGCGCACTGTACGGTCGTGGACAATCTCGCTCTCATAGCGGTCGAGCAGGCGGGGATGTGTAATGCGTTCCGGTGTCCAGACAACGACATGGTCGCGCTCCATCCGCAGGATCGACCCCATCACGATCTCTCCGTGGATAGGATCGCCATCACTCAGCACAACCGCGTCGCCCTCGCGGAGCTCTGAGGTTTGCCTGCATCGGAAATGATACTCCCACTCGCCGTTTGCCGTCTGGATTGGCTCACCATCAGGCTCCAGATCGCCAAGCGCACTTCCGGCTGCGCAGCGTTCGGCAGGCGTCAGGCGCCAGAGTGTCGCCGCCTGCTCTTCGGCGGCTCGCGCTTCCAAACGCAGCAATTCATACAGGCGCCCAAACCAGGCGACATCCGCTGGAGCAAGCGGCTCAGACAGCGCAGCCGCCGGATCGTTCGCCACGTCCGGCGGAGCCTGCCAGCCGAGCAGCGCTGACGCCTGAGCGCAGGTCGCGCGCATTGCGCAACGCCCACACTTCGCGCCGCCGGGAGGCGCGGGAACGATGCCCGTTGCATGCACAATCGCCAGCTTATTGCGTAACTCAATCACCCGCCTCAGGTCGCGTAGAGAAAACGGTATGCCATAGCCTTCCGCCTGCCCGGCGGTTCCGCTATAGAGCAAGGTTGCGCCTGGGCGCTTGTGATCGCCTGGCCGCCGTACCGTCAGCAACGTCTGGTAGCCAAACACCTGCCAGCGGTGCATGCTCTTGGGCAGATCACCATACGCCTGCCCTGTCTTCAGTTCCAGCAGCGAGGCTCCCTGCTCTTCGCGCATCAGCGCATCGAGCCGCCCACGCAAGCCCACTTCCGGCGCCAGCAGAAACGTCTCCGCGCGAATCTCAGGGCGCGTATGCTCGCTTACCTTCTCCGTTTCAGCTCCGTCGCCATTTCGACCACGTTGGGATGACGACCAGAGCGCGCTGCGGCGGCTGCGATACCACTGCGCAAGCGCCTGCATATGCGGCTCAGCCTCGGCAGTGATCTGTTCCGCGCTGATCTGCCGGAGCGCGAGATCGGCAAGCTGGGCGTGAACCGCCTGCGCCAGATACGCGCTGACATCCGCATCGTCGTCGCGCCCGCTCTTCAGCAGTTCCATGAACGCCTGATGGATAATCGTCCCTTTGAGGGTGGCCGCCGTCGGAGCGGAAGGCGCCATGCGCCGCAGTGGATACTGCCTGACGCAATACTCGGCGTTGTTGATGTCGGTAATGTTCAGCGGGCTATCAGGCTCGACGATCACCACACTGATCGGCGATGTTCGCAGGCGAAACGCTTCGGATGGCTGAGTATCGCCAATCACTTCTGCTGCATCGGCGTGGCGCTGGCCTGCCGCCCGCGCGAAGAGGTGAAATATGCGCAGGTGAAGCGCGTACAGCTTCTCGGTGGGGAGCGTCGCCAGCGATTGCGCCAGCGCACGGTCGTCGCGCGTCAGCAGAATGTCCACCTGTGCGCCATCCTCACGGGCCAGCGTCACCAGCGGCGCGCCATCGCCCGCCGCGCGCTCCATTACCCGTGCGATCTGCCCCTCAATCTGCGCAACCTCGCACTGTGGGACACGCCCCGCCCCATTCGCGCTGAACGCGCAAAGAAAACACCCGTGCGCCGTCGTGAAAGTGGCGAGGTTGTCAGCGCGAGTGAGCGTATCGGCACGGGCGGCCTGTGGAGATGTCTGCGCTTCGCCGCTCATGCTGGCTGGCCTCCGTCATCCAGTGGCGGCCAGTCGCGCGTGGCTTCGCGCACACCAGCGATGATCTCCTCCCATGCGAAGGCAGTTGGCGCTCCATCGCGCACCACCGTGCGCCCGCCGACGATCACCTCACGGATGGCCTGGGGCGTCATCGCGTAGACGATATTCTTCGCGTAGCGCCAGGATGGTTGGAGCGAGGGATCATCCATATCGAGCAGGACGAAATCGGCATAATAACCGGGGGCGATGCGTCCGGCGGGCAGACCGAGCGTTGCCGCGCTTCCCTCGGTTCCCATCGCCAGCGCCGTTTCGGCGGCCAGCACGTTAGAGTCGAGATGGGTCACTTTCTGCAAGAGCGCGCACATCCGCATCTCATCAAAGACCGAGACGCGATTATTCGAGCAGCCGCCATCGCTGCCCAGGCCAAGCGTCACACCGGCCGCCTGCATATCTACCACGCGCGTCACGCCGTCACCCAGGAACATATTGCTGGCCGGACAGTAGACCAGCCGCACACCACGTTCTGCCATCAGGTGAATGTCATCGTCATCCAGCCAGACGCCATGAATTATCGTCATTCGGTTGAGCGCCAGCCCAAGCGATTCCAGCCAGCGGATCGGCGAGAGTCCCCAGCGCGCCTGAATCGTCTCACGTTCGTAGCGTCCCTCGGCCACATGGACATGAAAGCGTGTTCCCAGTTCGGCGGCCAGCGCAGAGCCAGCCTGGATCATCTCAGGGCTGGCGGCGTGTGGCGAGTGTGGGGCTGGGCAGATGTGCGTCATCTCCCCGTCGTGCGCCTCGCGCCAGAGGTCGCGTGTACGGTGTACAGCGTCGTCTATCGTTTCGCGATACTGCGGCGGCGCGCCCTCCCAGTCGTACATCGTGCGGGCCAGCACGAGCCGCATACCCAGGTCACGCGCAGCACGGATCACGGCGTGGTCGTTCTCATTGCCGCCGCTGTGAATATAGAAGAAGTCGCAGACGGTGGTGACGCCTGCCCGCAGCATCTCGGCGAAGGCAAAGCGCGCGCCCTGGTAGATTACCTCGGTCGTCATGCGGGGAGTGTAGCCATACAGCGCGCGGTCGCGCCAGGTGAAGAAGTCGCAATCATCGGCCACCCCACGCAAGAGCGATTGAAAGGAGTGATTGTGTGCGTTCAATGTTCCGGGTACGAGCAGACGACGTGGAAATCGCTCAACCTGCGCGGCGGCAGGGAGATCGCGCGCGGGGCCAACGGAGACAATACGTCCGTTTTCCAGCGTCACGGCAATGTCAGGCTCGAAGCGTCCATCGAGCCAGGTACGCTCGGCGACAAACGTGCGTCCCGCAGGATGGAATGTATCGACTTCATGTGATGTGGCTGACACAGGCCGTCTCCTTTCGTGTGGCGCCCGGCGCGCCAGATGCGCTGTGTCCTTTGATTGTAGCAGACGAGATGCGTAGGGGAAACGGCACGGGCGGAAGGTACCGCTTCACGCAATTGAAATGAAAAATGGCACGCACGCTAATTTTGGGCCGCTGGAGCCTTGAAGATCACGAAGATACCTTGTATACTTGAAGCGACGGATTGCGTGAGCGAGCCCCGATGGCGTGGCGCTCCCATTCCAAACGTTTCCAGCCCAGGATGCAGATCACCACCAAAAACAGATACTATTCCCTGTAAGTTTCTCGTCATCCACTACGCGCATACCCTTTCTCTGGCGCTTTCCACTGTTGACTCCGCGAGACGCCAAACAACAAACACATCGGATACGCCAGACAAGCACGGAAAAGCACGACAAGCAGCGGGCAGCCATGCCAGCCAACAAACGCGTCAATCCCTTTAGGCAGCCTTGTAGCGCACCACAGATCGGCGCACCCACCAGTCGAGGTGTATCAACCAGCGCCGTTCGCCAATTCACCGACGTTCGCAGGCGAAGTTTCCCATGTCAGCCCATTGTTGTTTGCGCCACACACCACGCAGAGGAGCAGCCCATGTCATCTGACGAGAACACCACACCGACAGCAACCGCCACCACCACCGATCAAGATCAATCAGCCGATGGCGCCACGCCCGACGAGAACACAACCGCAACCGCCAGCGCAGAAGCGCCCGCGCATAACGAACTTCAGAGCGCCTTGCATGCTACGATGGCCGCGCTCAGCGAGATGGCGCAGCGCATCGAGGCGGCGATGGCGCATCTTTCAACCTTCCTGCCTGGCAGGCAGACGCCAGCCGCAGCAGCAGCCACTGGCGCTACTGACGAAGCGCCCAGCGAAGCCAGCAATGAAACTGCTCCAGCGGAGGCGACAGGAGAGGCTGAAGTCGCAGAAGCGACGGACGTGATGGAGGCGCCAGCGGCGGAAGCGTCGCCTGAGCCTGAGATGGCAGCGGAAGAAGCTGCGCCTGCGGTCACGGCGTTCGAGGAGTCGTCGTCGTCAACACTCGAAGCCTCCACGACAGAAGTCGCCAGCGACGCAAGTGATGAGGCGCCAACCGCGACAGCCGACGAGTCTGCGGAGCCAGCGATTGACGCGGCTCCTGAGGTAGCCACGCCGCCAGCCGCCGACGAAGAACCGGCCAGCGCATCCCCAGTAGATGAGGCAGCCGCGCCGGAAGATTCTCTCCGGGCCGAGGACGGTACGGATGCTCCATCTGACACAGCAGAGACCAATGAGACATTGGCTGCGCCAGCTTCGGATGAGGCTACACCAGAAGCGACTGCGGATGAAGCGCCCACAGAGGAGAGCGCAGGCGCCACGCCAGCAACGACTTCTGATGAGCCTGCCATCGCGACGATGAGCGCCAGCGTGTCGGAAGCCGAAACAACGACGGATGCCACACCCGCCGAGGCGGAGGCCGAGAGCGAAGCCGCCACGCAGGGTACATCGGAGGCGACGGGGGCAAGTGACACAAGCGCCACAAGTGACGAAGCAGAAACGGCGGCGCCAGCCGATGAAACAGCTTCCTCAACGGAATCAGCCGCAGACGCCGCGCCAACCGATGCCGATGTAGCGCCCACCAGCGAGGGAGAGGACGTAGCAGACGCAGCCGTCACCGTTGGAGCCGATGCGCCCACCTCAGAAGAAGCCGCGCCAGAGACGACGGACGCATTGCCTGTGGAAGATCAATCCGGCGCCGAGTCTGCTGTGGATGAAGGCATGCTGGATACGGCTGCCTCTCCGGCAGAGGATATGCCCACCGACTAGCGTCTGAGTTTGCCAGCAGAAACGTCGCTATGCTCGTCCCCCGTTCGCCGTTGAGCGGGGGATGTTTGTTTTTACTGCCCCCCATGCAGCCACTTCTCGCCAAAGGCGCGCAGCGCGTTCACCACGGCGACGGCGTCGTGGCCCTCCTCTGTCAACTCGTACTCCACACGCGGCGGAATCTCGGCGTACATTGTCCGCGTCACCAGCCCTGCCGCGTGCATCGCGCGTAGGCGGTCGGTGAGCATGCGCGCGCCGACGCCCGTCGAGGTCTGCAATTCCCCGAAGCGGCGCGGCCCATCGGCCAGGTCGCGGATGATCAACAGCGTCCAGGTGTCGCCAAGGATCGCCGCCGCTTTAGCGACTCCACAAAATGCTTCTCCGCCGGGAGGCGTCGCATGCGTCGCTTTATCCAGAGCAGTTTCTGGCTGGCAGCGCGCCGTCCCATCGTCTTTCTGTATGTCATGTATGTCGTGCATAACTTCGTGTGCGCTTTCCATACGAGCTTTGCCCCTCTCTTGACTGCCAAACATTCTCATGCTATATATTATATAGTTACTGCTAATTGTGCAGCAATGGGCGATTTTTAGTGTCTGTCTGCCCATCTGGCTATGCCATCGCTGCGCCCGGCAGAGCAAAGGAGAATCCTCACAATGACGACCCAGCCTACCTATGATACACAGACACAACCCACATCGGCGCTAACACTTGATCCCGCTACACGGGTTGGCCTGCTGGAGCTTGCTGTCGCCGATCTTGCTCGCTCGCTTGACTTCTATACTGTAACGTTTGGCTTCGCCCTTTTGGAACGCAACGAGAAAAGCGCGATCCTTGGCGCTGGAACGACGCCGCTGTTGCTGCTGACGGAGGAGACCGGAGCGCGTCCCTGGCCACAGGATCGCTACGGCTATACCGGCCTCTATCACTTTGCCATTCTTGTGCCTAGCCGGGTCGATCTTGGCCGCTGGCTGCGCCATTGGCTGGAACTGGGTAATCCGCTGCCGGGGCAGGGCGATCATCTGGTCAGCGAGGCGCTGTATTTGAGCGATCCAGATAGCAATGGCATCGAGATTTATCGCGACCGGCCACGCAGCGAGTGGCGCTGGATCAACGGACAAGTGCAGATGACGGTCGATCCGGTGGATATTCGCGGCCTTCTGGACAAGGCGGCCACCGTCGCCGAGCCGTGGAGCGGCCTGCCACAGGGTACGCGCCTGGGCCATATGCACCTGCAAGTGGGCGACATCCCACAGGCGGCGGCGTTCTATCATGGCGTGCTTGGCTTTGATATCGTCGCCCAGATGCCAACCGCGCTCTTTGTCTCGGCAGGCGGCTACCACCACCACATCGGTATGAACATCTGGCATAGTCGTAACGCCAGCCCCGCGCCAGAGGGGGTCGTCGGCCTGCGTTTCTTCACCATCGAGCTTCCAACCGAGGAGGCGCGTGCTCATCTGCTCAACTGCCTGCGCGCCGCCAACGTCCCCTACACCGAAGCTAAGAACATCGTCACCTTCCACGATCCCTGGCGCAACGAGATACGCCTGACGATTGGCGCGGTGGCTGATGTTCGGGCGGCGAAGCGGTTGCGAGGCGAGGAATAACACTAGCCCGCACAGGCAAGGCGCTGTGGCGTAGCCCTTAGGCGCGGCTTCAGCCGCCCGCCAATCGCCCTCGTTGCCTGCATCCATCGTGCCCTTGCTTCTGTTCGCCCGCTTGTTGTATACTCAAACTTTGGGGCCTGCGAGAGCAAGAGGCTCCTTATCGCAACATAGAGAAACATAGAGACATATACAAAGAGATCGGCGATGGAAACGGGTACGGCAGACGAGGCGGGTTCACAGGCGCACGCGCTGGCTGAGGGCAACACTCTTACCCAGGCGCGTGCGCCACATCAGAATACACATTCTCAAAAGCACAAACAGGGCAAACGTCAAGGCAAAGAGCAATCAGGCGTGCCAGGAGTAAGCATCGAGGATGGGCGCATGGTGATGCGCGTGGGTGGCGTGATTCAGTCGGTCAAGGTAGACGAACGCTATACGCCAGATGTGTGGGACGCTATGCTGCCACGGCGGCGTCCGGTGAACGCGCTGATCCTCGGCCTGGGCGGCGGCACGATAGCCACCCTGATGACTCGCCGCTGGGGCGCGCTACCCATCGTTGGCGTGGAACGAGATCCGCAGGTGGTGACGCTTGCCCGGCGTGAGTTTGGGCTTAATGCGCTCCCCAATCTGCATATCGTCACGGATGACGCCTTTGCCTTTGTGCGGCGCTCCGCCCGGTTTCTTCGGTCTTCACGCGCACGGCAGGCTGCGCATCGGCGGCGCCAAGATGATTCGGGCGAGTGTGACGCAGGCGACAAAAGTACGCCCCAAAGCATGATACATAAGGCTTCCACGGACGTATATATCTTGTGTGAGCCATGCGACGTGGTGTGTGTAGACCTCTACACCGCCGGGAAGATGGCGCACGGCGTGTTGAGTGGCGCGTTTCTGAGTGATGTGGCGTCGTTGTTGGCGCCGGATGGTGAGATTCTGCTCAATCTCTGGCAATCATCGTATCTCGAAGATCACCTCCGTCGCATCCGAAAAGCGCTCACCATTGGCGAATTGGTTCTGGTGGATGACAATGTGATTGTTCATGGCAAGCCTGCGTAAACACCGATCATTCCCTGTTGCGCAAGAACCGACCGGCGTATGGGTACTATCTCCCTATGGGACTATGAGCGAGTGACTATCGCGCGTCCAAATGGTTGCAAGAAGTAGAGGCGTGCGTATCCATCACAGCGATCACAGCGATCACAGCGACCCAATTTCCCCAAGAAGCACGAGAATCCAGCGCGAGCTTAGCAGTCGCCCCGCCACTCATCTTTGTCGGCGAATTTCATCAGTTCACTGACTATCTGGCGTAGCGCCTGCGATAGGTTTTTCTGGACAAACAAACCGTATTGGCCTAATCACGATATCAGCGCCCAAACCCGAAACCCTGATCCGTTTGTTCGACTACTGTCGAAGGAGCCTTGATCCAATGCAGGAGATGCGTACTCCAGGCATGCAGCATGTTGTGCTTACCGAAAAGTCCCTCGCGGACTATGCCCCGATTGTCGGCGACGATGTGATTGCCGAGATCGAGCAACTGGCGCGCCCGCTGCAAGGCGCGCGTGTCCTCAACATCTCATCCACCGCATACGGCGGCGGCGTCGCTGAGATGTTACATACACTTGTCCCACTGATGCGCAGCGCTGGGCTGAACGCCGAATGGCGCATCATCACCGGCCCCGACGAGTTCTTTGGCGTCACCAAGAGCATGCACAATGCGCTGCAAGGCATGGATCTCGACCTGACGCCTGCCATGCGCGCCGCCTACCTCCATACGAATGTTGATAACGCCGTCTATATGGAGGACGAGTTTGACTTCGTGATTGTGCATGATCCACAGCCCGCGCCACTGCGTATGTTGCGCGCCGCCGATCCGGGCAAGTGGATCTGGCGCTGCCATATTGACCTGACCGCCGCCAACCAGGTGTACTGGAACTTCCTGCGGCCCTACATCGAGCGGTACGACGCGGCGATCTTCACCATGCCACAGTATGTCAAGCAAGACCTGGCGATTGGCAAGGTGGCGATCATTCCGCCCGCGATTGACCCGCTCAGCCCAAAGAACGCGCCGATGGATGAGGCCCGTGCGGCGGACATCGTGCAGCTCTACGGCGTTGACCCCACGCGCCCGATCATCGTGCAGGTCTCGCGCTTCGATCCCTGGAAAGACCCGCTTGGCGTCATAGATGTCTATCGCAACATCAAGACACGCTACCCCGATACGCAACTGGTGATGGTTGGTTCGATGGCCACCGACGATCCCGAAGGCATGGACTATTATCAGCGCACGAAAGAGCACGCCGAGGGCGATCCAGACATTCACCTGCTGTCTAACCTGGACGGCATAGGCAATGTCGAGGTGAACGCCTTCCAGCGGGCGGCGACCGTCGTCTTGCAGAAGTCCCTGCGCGAGGGCTTTGGCCTGACGATCTCCGAGGGGTTGTGGAAGGGCAAGCCGGTCATCGGCGGCAATGTTGGCGGCATCCCGATCCAGATCGAGAACGGCAAAACGGGCTATCTGGTGGAGAGCATCGAGGAGTGTACGGCGCGCGCGCTTGAACTGATGCGTAATCCCAAGAAGGCGCAGGCGATGGGCGCACGCGGACGCGAGGTGGTGCGGCGCAGGTTCCTGTCAACCGCCCACATCCGCAGCGAGCTTCAGCTTTTCACCGAGTTGATGAAAAGCAGCGCCCGCACAAGCCGCACAACGGCAAGGACAAGGGTGGCGCAGGCGACGCTCGCCAGCATGAACGGGCGCAAGCCGCGCGGCCAGCACATCGCTACCGCGTAGGGGCTGAGAACCTACCCCCCAACCCCCTTCCCATATTGGGAAGGGGGCTTTTGCTTTCGGGGAGGCCTGGCTATTCTGCTCACTGAAACAGCGGGGGCGCGCCCGTCGCGTAGCGATACGCCAGCCAATAGATCAAGGCCAGCGCTGCCGCCACGCCAAGCAGCACTAGGAGCAGGATGTCGTTCTCCTCAAGCGATGGGCGCATCCGTAAGGCGCCTAGCTCATTGAGCAGACCAGCCAGCCACGCCGCCTGAGGTTGCCCCACCGTGTTGATCGTAATGCTATGCGGCGTAGAGGATGCTCCGCCGCCCGCCGGAATCGCGCTCAGGCAGGCGCTATCTATGATCAGATCAACAAAGATGCGCTGCTGACCGACGCCCTGGCGTATCTCCTCCATTTGAAGCTCATGAAAAGCGTTGACTTTCCATTGGAGAGCCGACGAGCGCAGAGCGGCCGCTGAGCAGACGCGAATAAAGCAGCCACTGGTCACAAGCTCTTGCGTGATGATGGCGCCGCTCTCCTCGGAGACAGGAGCTAATCGGCATTCTACCTTATGCGCTCGTAGCGCCTTCACCAGCGGCGCCACAACCTGTTGATCCTCCGGCAGGTAGCTGAGGAAAACCTTTTTCGCACGCGCCTGAGAGGGGGCGAGGGAGTAGAACGCAGGCGCCGCGATTGGCCGACGCTGGGCGGCGCGCCGGGGGAATACACGCGCCGAGAGCAGCGTGAATGCAATGGCGCAGCTCAACACCAGCGTCACCGGCAGGCCGCCCTCTGGCCCAAACCTGCCGCCGGTAAGCCACGCCGATCCCACAGGATGGATCGCGAAGAGCTGACCGCCTGGTAGTGTGAAGCCGCTCACCGACGCTCCAAAGAGGTTGCTCTCGGCCCAGTTCCAGGCGGCGTGCAGTCCACATACCCCCCACAGGCTGCCTTCATACAACGCATACGCTGCCATGAGGCTCCCAAAGAGCGTCAGGTTCAGCAGCGCCAGCGGTGTTACCCCTGTGTTGAAGATGTGCATCAGCGCAAACGCAAGCGATGAGGCGACCACGGCCAACAGCGGCGAATAGCGAACGCCAAGCGTCGGTAACAGCCAGCCACGGCTGAGCATTTCCTCGGTCGCCCCCTGGATCGCCCAGCCCACATAAGCCAGCGCCACGCCGCCAAGCGCCGTCGCTCCCATCGACCCAGAACCGCCAGAAATACCTGTCACGCGCGCCGCGCCAAACAGCATTGAGACACCGACAATGGCGGCAAAGAGCGTCAGCCCCACGAGCATGCCCAGCAGGTAACGACCCATAGCGCGTGGACGCTCGAACCCAAGCGTCCAGAAGGGGCGGCGCTCCACCCATTTCAGCCAGAGCCAGAGGCCAAGCGGTATCTGGTATTCCATGATCATCAGGGCGATCACCAGCCCCAGCGCCGAAGGAAGAGCCTGCGGACTGGTGATCAATATCGCGACGGTATGGCTCAGCGGAAATACCAGGTCTACCAGGCTGCGCAACAGCGTATCGCCAGGAAAAAGCAAGAGCGTGAGCGTCACCAGGACGAGCGTTAGTAGATCGGGGAGACGTTTGCTCCGGCGAGCAAGCGCAAAGAGCCGATCTTCCGAAATGATCCCGCCTCGTTGTGCAGTTTCCATGGCTGGCTCCTCAGGTGTTTTGTTCGGCGCGTTGCCCTTGCCCTTGCCCGCGCACAATGGCGTGCCCTGCCGCTACCACCATCGCCGGGATGGCGCATAGCGCGCCAGGCGTTCGTCCAGAATCACTCACCTAGCGGCCAGGGGGTAACTGTTGCGCAGACTACCACGCCAAAGACGAACAATGCAAGTATGATAGGCTGGCGCGTTTTCTTGTGGGCAGTGTGGATGTGGCATACTACCATTGTCACGGGTGTTCGCTGCATGAAAGCAGGCGCTATGTCACCGCCAACCGTATAGTGTACCCCGATATTTGGGTCTTCCTCACGTTAGGTGCAAAGCGGTCGGTTGACTTCAGAGGCATTGGCTGCCTGGTGAAGGACACGGCGCCGTAAGAGTGCAAAGCCTGCACGACCATACAT
>JAJPIU010000239.1 GCA_021324535.1 Pseudomonadota bacterium | reverse complement strand
TTCAACTGGGAGGCTGGCCCCTTCGAGACATGGGATGCGCTTGGCGTAGCGACGCTGGCCAAACGCATGACCGACGAGGGGCGCACGCTGCCGACGCTGATTGAACAGGTGTTGGCGACGCCTGAGCAACGCTTCTACACCGAGACGCCGACGCGCAGCTATTACGACTTCCAGTCGGGGCAGTACAAGCCCGTCCCAGAGACCGGGCCAAGGCTCGCCCTTGCGCCGCTCAAAAAAGCTGGCAAAGTGGTGAAGTCGAACCGCAGCGCCTCGCTCATTGACCTGGGCGACGGCGTGCTGGGGCTTGAGTTCCACGCGAAGATGAATGCGATTGACGACGAACTGACGGCGATGCTGGCCGCCGCGACACAGGAGGCGGCTGCCAACTGGCGCGCGCTGGTCGTCGGTAACGAGGCGCCCGATTTCAGCGTGGGCGCCAACCTGGCGCAAGTCTTGATGGCGGCGAAGATGCGCCAGTGGCCGCTGATCGAGAAAGCTATCGTCGCACTGCAACAGGCCAATCAGGCGTTGAAGTATTGCGCCGTGCCGACAGTGGTGGCCCCAGCCGGGCGCACGCTGGGCGGCGGCTGCGAGATCGTGATGCACGGGCAGCATGTGCGTGCGGCGGCTGAGACCTACATCGGGCTGGTGGAGGTGGGCGCGGGCGTCATTCCGGCGGGCGGCGGCTGCAAAGAGCTGCTGGCGCGCTGGCAGGCGATGTCGCCGGAGCATGGACCATTTGGGCCGTCGCGCCATGTCTTCGAGTTCGTGGCAATCGCGACGGTGGCCACCAGCGCCGCCGACGCCAAACAATATGGCTTCCTGAAGAAGAGCGACGCCATCACGCTGGATCGCGAACGCCTGCTGGCCGACGCGAAGGCCGACGCGCTGGCCCTGGCCGAGAAAAAAGATCGTGGCGAGTGGCAGCCGCCCACCCCGGCGACGTATCACCTGCCCGGCCCAGGCGGGCGATTGGTCTTGGAGCAGGTGGTGGACAACCTTCGCTTGCAGGGCAAGGCCAGCGAACACGACGCGGTAGTGGCGGGCAAGCTGGCATATGTGCTGACGGGCGGCAATTGCTCACCGTTGGATACGCTGACCGAGCAAGACATCCTCGATCTGGAACGCGAGGCGTTCATCAGCCTGTGTGGCATGCCCAAGACACAGGCGCGGATGGAGGCGCTGCTGAAGACGGGCAAACCACTACGGAACTGACCTATCCCCCAACCCCCTTCCCATTGATGGGAAGGGGGTATTTTTGCGCTTATGATCAGCAAATACGCCGACTGACAGACTACTTTGCCTTACAGCCCATACTGAAGCAAGTAGGCTACGATGTCATCTTTTTTGCTTAGCGTTTTGGGCTTGGTTCCCGGATATTTCTCTTGTACCAGAGCCACTACCTTTTTGAGGGATGGCAAATCATACTTCCGTAGCTGGGCGAACAAATCGTCGCCGCTAAAATGCTGTGCCAGTAATTGGAGATCGGGAGCGTCAGTGGGGCTTACTTTTGTTGTTTTGCTCGCCTTTGAGCTTCCTTCTCCATTGGTTACTTTTGTGTTGCTATTGCTACGCTTGGTTCGGGACGTGGCTGGCGGAACAAGTTCTTCATACAAGCGTCGGATGCGCTCACGCAATGCGGCGTTATGCTGAATCTCATGAGCAACCACCTCTGTGAGCGCCACTGTGAGGTAGGTCAGGTTCTTGGGGCCAACGACACCAACGCCCAGCGCTTCACAAAACTGCCGGGTCGCAAGCGCGCTACGAGTTTTGACATCGACTACATCATGCGTTGTCTCTGTTTGGGGCGCAAGGATCACTGACATCGTTCGAGTACCTCCTCAAGGAGTGCATGATAAGCGTTCACGGCGTGTTTAGCACGCATGGGATTATTTTCAAGCGCCACTGCGTTGGGAATCTTGGATTGGAGCAGATCGCTCCCTCGACGTAGAAACAATTCTTGAATCTGTACTTCAGCCGCAACAAAGGTCTTCGCGAGCATCCCATTTGCCATTACGCACGAGATCGTGACCAAACTTACCACCAGCAATAACCCGCCGCAGGACGCTTATCTGATTATGCAGCGTGAGGCGGCTGACAAGTTCTGTGGCGCCCGGCGTGGGTATCTCTATGCCGCGCTGCTGGCGCCGTGGTTCGAGGCGAGCATCATCCACCACTTTCAGCGAAGCGACTTTACGCCAAGCCCGCGTGTGGATGTGGTGATGCTGCGTCTGAACAAACGCGGCCCACCGCTCATCGTCTCCCATGAACGCCAACTCTATCGCGATTTCGTCGTCCATGCCTTTGTCACGCGCCAGCCCACGCTCAGCCACACCTTGAAAGCCATGCTCTCACATCAGCAGTTGCGCCAGATGACGCGCACGCTTGGCATTGATCTCTGTGTACCCCCATCAACCCTCACCACCCAACAATGGATACAGCTATTTCACCACTTCAGCCAGATAGGCAGTCCTCAGGCGCGCCGCTTGATCAGCGGCAGCGAACGTCGCCTCAGACAGCAGCAAGCGAAACTGCATAAGGTTCACCGAACACGTGCAGCGCAAGCCAGGAGTGGGTGAGGATGTATTACTGCGCCAGGAATGCATCGAGGTCGGCGAAGGGCAGAAAGTCGCCAGCGTCTTTCGCGTAGTACGTCTGATGGATGCGCTGATCCAGCCCGATCAGGAAGTCGGCGGGCATCCGTGTAATAGGCCCATCCAGCGCCTTGATATTCGCCAACAGGCTCCAGACGCCCACATGCTTCTCCTTCGCCTCGCGATACATGTTTCCGCGCGTCAGCCGTGCCTGCAGAATACCCATCCACGATGTTTGCACGCCATACAGCCCGTAGAGTGCGCCAGTATGGTCAGCGATGATGGGGAACGGCGCCTGCTGCATGTCAAGATACTTGTGGGCATTCTGCTCCGACGACTCAAAGAAGGTGATAACTGATAATCCCCGTCGCTGGTATTCGGGGTAACGGCGAATGAGATACCAGAGGCGCACGTTGCAGAGCGGGCAGGCGGCCGGGCGCGCGAACCAGAGCAAGAGCTTCCGTCCGTGGTATGCTGAGAGGGAAACAGGCGCGCCTGTGATGTCGCGCGTGTGAAAATCGGGCGCGAGTTGTCCGGGTTTGAGTTTCATGACCGCCGCTTTCTGTTCATCTGATACTCTTCATGCGCCTGATCAGGACGTATACTATTATTTGTAAAATATGTGCTCCGACGCAAATCACCGTCAAATTGGCTAGTGAGATTGCGTAGAAATGCGCAACCGCCGTGCCTGTGAACATGGCAACTAGAAGTCGGGACGAAGATCTGACAACGCCAAGCAAAGGCTAAACAAGGGCTAAACAAGAAAGGTGATCACTACGGCTACGACACAACCACAGATAGGTTATCCTTTCGCACGCTATCTTAATGTGCAGACGGCGATGGGCGCCAGCTTCGCGCCCGGTGGTGAGCGATTGAGTTTTCTCACCGATATTTCCGGTGTGGGCGAGGTATGGAGCGTTGGACTCGATGCGCGGCTGACCATGCCACCCTGGCCGACGCAGTTGACGTTTCGTGGTGAGCGAGCCGCAAGCGCACGCTTCTCGCCAACCACCGAGACGTTGTTGGTGAGCGGCGATATAGGTGGTAGCGAGCGCACGCAGCTCTTTTTGCTTGGCGACGATGGCGCACAGTTTGAGGCGCTGACAAACCGCCCCGAAACGATCTATACCTTCGGCGATTGGTCACCCGATGGCAAGCGCATTCTCTACGCCAGCAACGAACGCGACCCACGCTACTTCGATGTGTATGAGCGTGAGATCGCCAGCGGCGAGATGCGCCTACTGCTTCAGAACGACGCCATGAATACGCCTGCTCGTTATGCTCCTGATGGGCGTTCGGCGCTGATCGAGCGGCGCACTGATCGCTACCAGCGCAATCAGCTCCTGCTGGTGGGGACAATGACCGGCGAAACCGGCACAGTGCGTATGCTGACGCCTGAGCTCACCGAAGGCACGGCGCAGTATGCTTACGCCGCGTGGTCGGCGGATAGGCGTGGTTTATATCTCCTCAGCGATCGTAACCGCCAGTTTGTCTCGCTGTCCTGGCTCGACCTCGAAACGTGCGAACTGCGCTTCCTGAGCGACGAGCAATGGGACGCCGAGGCGCTGGCCGTCTCAGCCGATGGCGCGCGACTGGCGCTTGTCACGAATGAGGATGGCTATTCCCGGCTGGAACTCTTCGACGTAGCGGATGGCTGGGAGGCGCGCACGCTGCTCCCCACGCCCACGCTACCCGATGCGCTACGCGGAGTGATAGCAGAGCCTGTGTGGTCGCCGGATGGCGCCCGCTTGGCGTTTACGCTTGCGCCCGCCGCAGATACGGTTGACGTGTGGGTATGGGATACCAACACCTCCACGCTGACGCGCGCCACCCGCAGCGCGCTTGGCGGCATTCCACGCGAAACGTTTGTGACGCCGGAACTGGTTTACTATCCCACGTTTGACGGTCGCCAGATTCCCGCGTTCCTCTATCGCCCAAAAGATGGCCCACAAAACAACCTCCCTGTAGTCATATATGTCCATGGTGGGCCCGAGGGGCAGTTCCGTCCCACCTTCAATGCGGTGATCCAATTCCTGGTGAGCCAGGGCTACGGTGTGTTGGCGCCCAATGTGCGCGGCAGCACAGGCTACGGCTACGACTATCAGAGCCTCGACGATGTGCGCCTGCGCATGGATTCGGTGAACGATCTGCGCTATGCCGCGCTCTGGCTTGCGGAGCAAGGCATCGCCGATGCGAAACGTATCGCCGTGATGGGCGGCAGCTATGGCGGCTTTATGGTGTTGTCGGCGCTGACGACCTATCCTGAGGTCTGGGCGGCGGGCGTGGATATTGTTGGGATCGCGAACTTTGTTACATTTTTAGAAAACACCGGGCCGTGGCGGCGTAAGCTGCGCGAGGCGGAGTACGGTAGCCTGGAGCGTGACCGCGAGTTTTTGGAAGAGATTTCGCCGATTCACCATGTGGATCGTATCACCGCGCCGCTGTTCGTCGTGCATGGGGCGAACGATCCGCGTGTGCCTGTGGGCGAGGCGGAACAGATCGTCGCGGCGCTGCGGGCGCGCAAGACGCCGGTGGAATATCTGCGCTTCGATGACGAGGGGCACGGGTTGATCAAGCGCGCCAACCGGCTGGTGGCGTATCCGGCGATTGCCCGCTTCCTGGATGAGCATCTACGCGCGGAGTAGAAACCGGACGGAAATTTGCTCTTGACGTGGCGGTGTCTATGGTGTATGCTGAGGGCAGTGGAAACATAAACACTTAGGTGGGTAGCTCAATTGGTAGAGCAGTGGTCTCCAAAACCACCGGTTGCGGGTTCAAGTCCTGTCCCACCTGCCCTAATTTCAAGCGGGTTCACACAATACCATGTGAACCCGCTTTTTTGCTTTGCCTCCAGTTTT
>JAJPIU010000108.1 GCA_021324535.1 Pseudomonadota bacterium | reverse complement strand
GCGTTCGAGACCCTCAAACGTTTGCCTAGAGAGACACCCGCTGGCGCTGTGGTGGATGTCGTCACGAGCGAGGGCGAGTGGGTGGGGCGTGGCCACCTCAACGCCAACAACAGCCTGGCGTTTCGCCTGCTCACACGCGACCGCGACGAGCCAATTGATCAGGCGTTTTATGTGTGGCGCACACAACGGGCGCTCACCCTACGGCGACTGCTGCCCGCGCAGACCAACGCCTACCGGCTGATCAACGCCGAAGGAGATGGCTTGCCCGGCCTGATTGTAGATCGTTACGACCGCTGGCTGGTGGCGCAGTTCCATACTGCGGGCGTCGAACTTCAGCGTGAGGTGATTCTCGCGGCGCTGACACAGGCGATTGACGAGGCCGAGGGGGTCGGCAGCATCGAAGGGATCGTCGCGCGGGACGATGTGAAGGCGCGTGCACGCGAGGGGCTGGCGGTTGGCGGAGCAAGCGTCATCTACGGGCTGGCTCCCAGCCGTATCGAGATCGCCGAGCAGGGCATACGCTATGAGATCGATCCGTTGCAGGGGCAGAAGACCGGCTTTTTTCTGGATCAACGTGAGAAACGCGCCCGTGTGACCGAGCTTGCCCGCCAGTTTGCCGGTATTCCTTCTGGAGCAGCATCGCCACGCACGCTGCTCAACCTCTTCGCCTATTCGGGCGGCTTCGCGCTGGCCGGCTTGGCTGGCGACCCCATGCTGCGTACCGTCAACGTAGATTCCTCGGCCCCCGCGCTCGAACTGGCCCGGCGCAACTATACCCTCAACGGCTACGATCCCGACGAACTGGGAGCTGATGATGCGCCGCGCCACCGCTTCATAGATAGTGACGTGACACGCCATCTGCACAGCGCAATCTCGTCAGGCAAGCGATTCAGCATCGTTGTGGTCGATCCCCCGGCTTTCGCGAAAAGCCAGCAAGCGAAGGAGCGAGCGCTCCATGCTTACGCGGCGCTGAACGAGCTGGCGGCGCAGGTTGTCGCGCCGGACGGACTGCTGTTGACGTGTTCGTGTTCTGGCGCCATAGATGCGCAGGAGTTCGAGGGCGCTGTGCGGCAAGGGCTGCGTCAGGCGCAACGAACCGCGCGCTTCATTGCGTCGTTTGGGCCAAGCGTGGATCATCCAACGCTGCCAGGTTTCAACGAAGACCGCTACCTCAAAGCGTTGCTTTTGGCGATGGACTAACCCCATATGCCAGGCATGCGCCATACGTCCCACCACATTGACGATGCGCTTGCCAGCCCGCTACAGTCCAATGTATCTCCGCTACAGTAGATCCGCCAAGTGATCCGCCAGAGGAACCCAGGTATGGCCAGAGCGACAGCGACCCGGCAAACGGCAGGACAGAGCGAGGCGACGATGGATACAATACCGGCCGGGCGACGTGGCGCGCCCTCCGACAAACACACCACAACGCCATCATCGGCTCCCTCAGTTGGCATAGACGCCGCGCCACCCGCAGGCAGGAAGGTTTCCAACAAACGCAGTGGTCGGACTTCCTCTGCAAAAGCGCCCGAAACGACCTTGCCGACCGCTGGAACGCGCTCACTCAGCGTCGAAGATTTCCTCGACCTCACCGCACACGAGCTACGCGCCCCGCTGACCATCCTCAAAGGACAGGCGCAGTTGCTACAAATGCGCATCCGCCGCAGCGACGCCGAGAGCGACCGAACCAGGGATATTGCCGATCTCGATAAAATGCTGTTTCAGATTGAGCGGCTCAACCACCAGGTGAGTGTGCTGCTCGACGCCACCCACCTTTCGCAGAGGCGTTTTACCCTGGCGCCGTTGCGCTTTGACCTCGAACAAATACTTCAACGGCTGGTTGCGCTCTGCGCCGCCGGATCGCCCTCGCTGGTCATCGAGTACGAGGCGCCTGCGCAGGGCGAATCGTTTATTGGCAAGGGTGATCGCCAGCGGATCGAGACGGCGCTCTGTGAACTCCTCTTCAACGCCGTGCGCTATGGTGGCGTGCGATGTACGGTGCGTCTCTCGCATGAAGGCGATGTATCACATCCACAGGCGCGCCTCGAGGTGGAAGACACCGGTATTGGCATTCCGGCGCGCGAGCGCAGCATGATCTTTCAGCAGTGGACGCATGGCTCAAACGCGGAGCATCCCGGCCTGGGTCTGGGCCTCTACGTCACCCGCGAGATAGTACGGCGACATCATGGGCGGATTGGTGTACGCCCGCGCGGAAAAGGAAGCCAACGCAGCCAGCCCGGTACTGTCTTCTGGCTGACGCTCCCGCTTGCGCCAGACGAGGGGCGAGCGCGTGAACCCGCGCCAAGTGGAATCGCTGCTGGCAAGGTTTGAGATGGGGCCAGGAGGAGAGATATACTCACCTGGCCCAATGGCTAGGGCCTATGCAAGCCAGGGCGCGTAACCTGCGCAGATGATCTGGCGTAAAAATAGTGATTTTCGCGATATAGCGTCATGGTGTATGATAGTAAGAGCATCTTTGGTTTGTTTCGTTGGGGGCGCGCTCTATGGCTGGAAACGCTGGCGCTATGATCGCCTGCCCATACTGCAAAACACAAAACAGGCCCGACGCCATCTTCTGCGATAGCTGCGGCGCGGCGCTCAGTGCGACGGCTGGCCCCACCCAGGCCGCCGCCGTGCGCCGTCCTCTAGCGACCGGCCAACTGCCCGCGCAGACGATGCTTGCCGGGCGCTACCTCATCCTCCAACGGGTCGGCCAAGGCGGCATGGCTGCCGTCTATCGCGGAACCGATACCAAACGCAACCGCGCCGTCGCCATCAAAGAGATGAGCCAGGATGGCCTCTCGCCCAGCGAGATTCAGGAAGCCATTGAGAGCTTCAAGAGCGAGGCCAACTTGCTTATGAAGCTGGATCATCCCAATCTCCCGGCGTTTTATCAGCAGTTCTCAGAGAACGCGCGCCACTACTTGGTGATGGAATATGTTGAGGGGCGGACGCTCGAACAGATTCAAGCGACCGACTACAAGGGTGGCATCGTTTCGGAGGCGCTGGTCATCGAATGGGCGAAGCAGCTCTGTGACGCGCTTGAGTACCTGCATACGCGCACGCCGCCGATCATCTTCCGCGACCTCAAACCGGCGAACATCATGGTGACGCCCGACAACAAGCGCGTCAAGCTGATTGACTTTGGCATCGCGCGCGTTTTTTCGCCTACCCGCACACGCGATACCCAGGCGCTGGGTACGCCCGGCTACGCGCCACCGGAGCAATATGGCAAGGCGCAGACCGACGCCCGCGCCGACATCTACGCCCTGGGCTGCACACTCTATCAACTGCTCAGCGGATACGACACTGCGCGCACGCCATTCGCCCTGCCGCCGCTGCACACGCGCAACGAACGGGTCTCGCCGCATATCCAGCTTGCCATCGAAAAAGCTACGCGGCTGGATCGCGACCAGCGTTTCCGCTCGATGGGCGCCTTCAAGGAGGCGTTGACCCGCCCTGACGCGCTCTACTTCCTGCCGGGCGAACCGGCGCGCTCACTGAACGACATCATTGCGCTCAGCAAGAAATATCCACAGGAGGGGCAACGCCTGCTCTACACGGAGCATATCGGCTCCTGGCTGACAGGCTGGGGGCGGCGCGATCCCAAGGCCGCGCAGGCCGCGCTTGCCGCGCAGGCCGCCATACGCGCCCATCCTAACGACCGCGCCGCCGGCTTGGCCAGCTTTCTGATTGCCGCCCAAGCCGGTTCCCCTGGCGCAACCGCCGCGCGCCAGGTTCCGCCTCAGGCCGCGCGCCCACAGGCCAACCAGGCCAACCGCGCGGCCGGGGCAAGGGCAGGAAACAACGCGAACAATGCGAATACTAGAACAGGCATCAAAATCGGGTTTGGGCATAACGGGCAGTTCCCCGGCATGGTGATCAATACGCCGCTTGGCCAGTTCCCGGTCGGCCCAAACCTCACTGGAGGACAAAACAACCCAAACATACGCGGGAACGTCGGCGCACAGCGAGCGGCGACTGCCCAACGTGCTGCGGCGGCGACCGCTACAGCGACGGGTGGACTGATCAAAGTGCAGCCGGGCAGCATTGACTTTGGCGCGATCACGCTCGGTCAGCGCGCTGTGAAGACGTTTCTCGTCACCGGACAGGCTGGCGCGCGGGTGAACGGCACGGTCGCCGTCGATCCGCCCACCCCCTGGCTCAGTGTGGATCGCACGACGTTCAACGGATCGAGCACGCTGATCACCGTCACTGCCGAAACCAGCCTGCTTGGCAAGACAGGCCGCGAGGTGGGCATCATCGAGATCAGAAGCGGCGGCTCGCAGCAAACCGTCTCCATGCCGATCTTTATCGAGGTGACGCCCGCGCCATTCGTCGCGGGAGGCGCAAAGAAACAGGCTGCGACGGCGGCTGCGACAAAGACTGCTGGCGCGAAAGCTCAGACAAACCAGACAAACCAGACAAACCAGACGCAGCCCAAACAACAAGGCAGCTTTAGGCGGTTCTTCACTCGCGGGCGCGGCGCAGGAGTCGGAGCAAATGGCGCGAACAAGACGGGACAAGCTCAGACGGCGACGACCATCCGGCGCGCTGGCGCCGTTCTCTCGCCGCGCCAGGCGCTACGCGCGTCGTTTGGCTGGCGCTTCTGGCTCTCGCTGCTGCTTCCGTTCATCGTGGTAGAACCTGGCATGCTGCTAATGGAGCGGCTGGCCGACCCGCGCATCCTGAAGGCGCTGCCCTGGCATGCGCCATCGGGCGCGCTGGCGTTCGCACTGCTTGCTCTTGCCGCGCTGGTGGCCTGGTTTGCCTCGCTCAGTATCGGTGGTGGACTGCTCATCGCCAGCCGTCGCATGACCTCGGCGCTGTGGGCGCTGGCTGGCTTTGGCATGGCGCTGCTCTTCGAAGGACACTGGCTGTTCTCCATGCGCAGCCTTGCCTTGCTGACGGGCGCCGACAGCACGCCAATTGACCTGCAACTGGTACTTCCCGCAGTCGTGAGCGTTACGTCCGCAATTGGCGCGCATCCGCTGTTCAGCCAGTGGACGGTCGCCTGCCTTCGCGCATTTGCCCGCTTTACGCCCTTGCGGATCGTGCTGGCGATTCTCGTTGGCGCGTGGGGATGCGCAACACTGGCCGCGCGGCTTGGCGCGATGCTATTAGGCGCTCACGATGGCTTCCTGATCACAGTGTTGGGAGCCGTCGGGCTTGCCACAGGAATCGCCCTGGGCATTGCGCTGAACAGGCCGATGAAAACGCTTTTCACCTGGCTGGCCTCCCCCACGCCATAGCCGCGCTATGTAATTATGCGCCTGGTATGCGCCTGGAAAGCATAACATTTGTATGAGTTCATCGCGATCTTTGCGCTCAAAACCTTCGCGTCGCGTTGTGCGCTTCGCGCTCGCAGGCTATGCGCTTGGCGTAACGGCGTTTCATCTGGCGATGCTGGCGCGGCTCAGGCGCGACGCCAATATCTTGCCCCCCGTCACGCTTGCCCCGCCCCTCAGTGAGCAGGAAAACCCCTCAGTCGCCACCGCCACACTACCGCGCGTCAGCGTGATCGTTCCCGCGCGCGACGAAGGGCGCAGCATCAGGGCATGTGTTGAATCGCTGCTTGCGCAGGACTATCCCAACGTCGAGGTGATCGTTGTGGACGACGCCTCGACCGATGCGACGCCCGCCATCCTCGAAGATGTGCTGGCGTCGCCACTGGCATGCACTGGCAGACTGCGCGTCGTGCGGGTGGAAGCGTTGCCGGAGGGATGGGCAGGCAAGCCACATGCGCTGCATACGGGCGCCAGCCAGGCGACGGGCAAGTGGCTGCTCTTCACCGACGCCGATACGAGCCATGCGCCTGCCGCGCTACGTTCGGCGTTGCGGCGCGCTCAACACGATCACGCCGACCTCTTCTCGATTATCACCGCGCAGGATACACCCGACTTCTGGGGGCGAGTGATCATCCCCATCGCGGCGATGGGGATCTCAATGCTCTATCCGCCCAGCCGTGTCAACGATCCCAAGAGCGAGATGGCGCTTGCCAACGGGCAGTTTCTTCTTATCAAACGCGAGATGTACGAGCGCGTCGGTGGATACGCCAATCCACGCCTGCGCGCGACACTGGTGGATGACCGCGACCTGGCGTATGAGGTGAAACGCGCGGGTGGGCGGCTAGAACTTGTGGACGGACGAGAGCTTACCCGCACGCGCATGTATCAAAGTCTGCGCGAACATTGGAACGGCTGGGGCAAAAACGCTTATTTGGGCAGCCCTGGCGGTGCGCTGCTGTTCCCCATCATGCTTGCCGGATTGCCCCTGGTGAGCGTGCTGCCGTTTGCGCTGGCGCTGCTGGGGATTGCACGACAGCGGATGGGAATGGCGTTGGCAGGAATCGTGCCCGTCGCGGCAATTGTCGCCTATCGCAGCGCGCTCAACCGCAGCCTGGCCATCCCCTGGCGCTACGTGTGGACACATCCACTCGGCGCCAGCGTCTTCACAGGCATCCTCGCGCGCTCCTACTGGCGCGGCCTCCACGGGCGCACCGTCCCCTGGCGCGGACGCAGCTATGCGCTGGACAAGAATGACCAATCACTCAGCCATCGAGGATCGTCACTTCGAACTGGCTCACGCGCGCGGGATCGGTGATGATCTCGATGGCGGCAATCTTCTCGCCGACGATGGTGAAGGCAAAGACGGCGCGTATTTGGCCGCCTGGCGCCCAGACGACTCCTACCGCGCTATTCACAAGCGCCGGTTGCGCATCCTGTGCGCGACCGGAGAATTGCTTCGCCACGGCAGCCGCGCCCTTTGCCTCGTGTGGAATGCCCACAGTCGCATAATCGCTACGGAAGATGACATCAGGGGCAAGCGCCGCCACCAGCGCATCGAAATTGCCTGAGCGCGAGGCGACAAGAAAGGCGTTGACGAGTTCTTTTTGGTGGGTGAGATCGGCGTCCTGATCCGCCTGCGCGCCCTGTATCCGGCGGCGGGCGCGGCTTGCCAATTGTCGGGCCGCGACGGGCGAACGCTCCACAATGGGAGCAATCTCGTCGAACGGCATGGCAAACACGTCGTGCAGCACAAACGCAAGGCGCTCGGCTGGCTCTAAGGTATCGAGCGCCACCAACAGCGCGAGGCCAACCGAATCAGCCATGATGATGCCGTGTTCAGGATCGCCCTCGTCCGTCTCTTCGGCGAGAGTCTCCGGCATGTGTTCTTCGAGAAGCTCTTCGCGGCGCGCCTTGCGCGAACGCAGCATATCGAGGCAAATCTGTGCGATTACAGTCGTCAGCCAGCCGCCAATATTCTGCACGCCGCTTGTGTCGGCGCAGCTGACGTGTAGACATGACTCCTGCACGGCGTCGTCCGCCTCGGTTATGGAGCCAAGCATCCGATAGGCGACCGCTCGCATATAAGGAGCGGATGACCGCCATTTTCAACGCGCTGGTCGAGGGCGGCTCGCTGAAGGGGCCGTTCCACAAACAGCCACAGGGTGGCGAGACAGGCTGGCTAGCCGACAAGTTCGGCGTGAACTGGACGATCACTATCGAAGAGGCATAAGAGAAATCCCGTCAGACCCCGTTAACGTATCGCAAGCATCGCACGCAACTGTAGGTGCACTGCCCGGTTGCGTTCTCGCGTCGGACTCCAATTCGGGGATAACCAGCGCCCGTGGCTTCGCTCCTTGATCGCAGCCGGTCGGTATGCCATACTCAGAAGCAGACATGACAGAGCAGCCATGTCACGTACACCGCCGATCATTCCGTGAAGGAGCTAGCCATGCCTACCCCAACATTGCCCGACAGCGGAGCCTGCCCACCGCGCTCCAGCTTTCCACTCGCCGAAGGCGTGAGATCGCGCATCGTCATTTCGACGCGCCTGCGCCACCACATCTACGAGAGCGGCGATGCGAACGCCGAGCCAATTGTGTTGATCCACGGAAACGCCTCGTCGGCGCGTTTCTATGAACATTTGCTGGCGCAACTCGGGCAGGATTTCTATTGTGTCGCGCCCGATCTGCGAGGCTACGGCGCCAGTCAGGCCGCCCCAGTAGATGCGACACGCGGCCTGCGTGATTTCGCCGATGATCTCGAGGCGCTGACGCAGACGTTGGGGCTAGAGCGATTTCATCTGATTGGCTGGTCGCTTGGCGGAAACATCGCCATGCAGTACACCATCGATCACCCCCAGCGTGTGCGCACGCTCTTCCTCGAAGCCCCAGGTTCGCCCTTTGGATATGGCGCGACCCACGGCGCTGAGGGTATTCCCAATTCGGATGACTTCGCGGGTAGCGGGGCGGGACTGATCAATCCAGAGTTGGTGGCGCGCCTCAAAGCGAACGATACGACCGCCGATTCTCCTTTCTCGCCACGCTCCGCCCTACGCCATCTCTACGTCAAAGAAGGCTTCACCTATGACCCACGCTGGGAAGACGCGCTGGTGGAGCAGATGAACCTCATGCAGATTGGCGACCAGTATTACCCCGGCGATAGCGTTCCCTCGCCCAACTGGCCATTTGTCGCGCCTGGGGTCTATGGCGCCAACAACGCTCTTTCGCCGAAATACGGGAATCTGTTGGGTCTGGCCGACATCACGCCAAAGCCACCTATCCTCTGGGCGCATGGCGCTGACGATCTGGTGGTTGGGGACATGGCGATGGTCGATCCGGGCGCGCTTGGTCAATTGGGATTGTTCCCCGGCTGGCCCGGCGCGGACGTCTTTCCCCCACAGCCGATGCTCACCCAGCTACGTGCCTTGCTGGATCGCTACGCTGCGAACGGCGGCGCCTCTCAAGAAGAGGTTATCGCGGACTGTGGCCATTCGGTTCATATCGAACATCCCGACGCCTGTGTCACCCTTTTGCGGGCACATGTGGCGAAGGGATGAGAAATGTCGAGAAGCATAAGGCGTCGCGCTTGACTTGGTGTGGAGTGAGCGCAAGAATGTGAAGCAATTCACACGTTTCCTCGCCATCCCTTGACAATCTTTAGCCCCTCGTGTATGATTCTTATACCGACCGCAAAGTATGTAAACAAAATGAATATCGCTTCATAAACATGCTGACCAGTCGGTTCACACATTTGGCCGTCTACTCGTTGCAGAGAGGAAGACACACAGTATGGCCAGCGACCTCGACCAGCTCTCGGCAGGCTCAGCGACTCTACCCACTCAACGCGACCAGATCACACCACCTGGCGAGGCTTCCCACATTGCTCTGGCTGCACAAGGCGCTACGCTCGCCGAAGCGCGCTTTGCTCTGCCAGGGGTGGAAACGACGCCAGTTCAGCCCACAGCGCCATCAGCTTCACCGCCTGCCCGGCGCATTTCCGCTTTTGCGCCGCTGCGGCGGCGCAACTTTTCGCTGCTCTTCAGCGGCCAGGTCATCTCAATGCTTGGCGACCAGGCGTATGGCCTGGCGCTCCCGTGGACGGTACTCGCCGTAACGGGCGACCCGCGTCAGGTGGGAATCGTGCTGGCGGCGGCCACCGTTCCGCGTGTGGCGCTGCTGCTGTTTGGCGGCGCCCTCGCGGATCGTCTCTCGCCACGTGTTGTGATGATCTTCGCTGATCTCATGCGCGTGCTGGTGGTGGGCGCGTTGGGCGTCACGCTCTTCAGGGGATTGCCTCCGCTCTGGATTGTCGCCATTCTGGCGGGGCTTGAAGGCGCGGGAACCGGATTGTTTCAGCCCGGTTCGCAGGCATTGCTCCCCAAGACCGTCAGCGAGGCCGAGCTACCGGCTGGCAACGGTCTGATGATGATCATCCAGTTTCTCTCGCTGACGCTAGGGCCGCTGCTTGGCGGCGTAGCCACCGCCGCCGAGGCCAGCTTTGCCTTCCTGGCTGACGCTGCCTCGTTCGGCGTCTCTGCCCTGACCCTCTTTGGCATCCGCCTGCCCACGCCACGCGCATCACAGGCACAAGCTCTGCAAGACGTGGAAACAGACGGTGAGGCAGCGATTCCAGCGACTCCAGCGACCACACCCAAGCCTGGCATCTTCAAGGAGATCGGCGCAGGCTTCCGCTACGCCCTGACTCTGCCGCTGCTACGCACCGCGATGATCATCACCATCATGGGCAACTTCGCTTTTGCTGGCGCGCTCAACGTCGCGCTGATCGTCCTCTCGCGGGCGCTCTCACCAAGCCCGGTGACGCTGGCGTATATCCTTATGGCGGGTGGCGTTGGCGGGATCATCGGCGGCCTGAGCGCCGGGCTGCTCAGCGGCTTGAAGCGGCGCGGTATTGTTGCGCTGTGCTTGTGGGTGGTGATCGCGCTGCTGTTGATGGCGATGCCACTGCTGGCCGGGCCGGTGAGCGGCCTGCCCACGCTGATCCTGTTGCCGCTCGTCTGGCGCGTGCCCGCCGTGGCGCTGGCGTTGGGACTGAGTGCGCTGCTGCTGGCGCTGACTGATACGATGTTCCTGACGGTGATGCAGCAGGTCATCTCGCTGGACTACATGGCGCGCGTCTTCAGCATTCAGTTTCTGATGGGCGGCGTCTCGCAGCCGCTCTCACTGGTGCTGGCGGGGATTGTCTCGGCCACCTGGGGATCGGGCGCTGCGTTCATCATTGGCGGGGCTGTGCTGATCCTTGGCGCGCTCTACGGCCTGGCCTCGCCTGCCCTACGCCGCCTGTAGTTTTTCCCAAGTACACCCAAAGAAGGAAACGCCATGCCCAGACCAAAGCAAGTCGATCCACTTGCGCGCCGTCAGATTCTCGCCGCCGCGCTGGAGGTCTTCAGCCGCCAGGGCTACGCCGGAACGACGCTCGACGACATCACGGTAGCCGCCAATCTGAGCAAGGGCGCGATTTACTGGTACTTCGACAGCAAGGCGGAACTGTTTGCCACGCTGCTTGGCGAACAGGCCAGCGTCTTCACGGGCATGCTCAACGAGGCCGCGCGCAGCGCCGATAGCCCACTGGCCGCGCTCGAAGCGATGTGGCTGCGGTGGATGGCTGCGCTGGAGACCGACGTGAGCTACCAAGCGTACGCACGGCTGGCGCATCTGCGGGTGGAGGTGGCCGACGAACCGCCGATCAGCATGGAGGCGCGCCGCACCGAGGAACGCCGCGCACAGGCCATTGTGATCGAACGTCTGCTGGCGGCTATCGCCAGCCATGAACTGCCGCCCGACCTCGATGTGGAGTCGGCGGCGCTGAGCTTCGTTGGCGTAGGATCCGGTCTCACCCGCGCCTGGTTGCTCATTCCCGATACCTTCTCGCCGCGCGCGATAGCTCCCCACATCTGGGCGATCCTGGTGACGGGCTGGCGCGGCGCACGCAACCCCTATCGCTTGAATCCCTGATACCCAACAGTTGTTCGGTGATTTCAGTTGTGTCGTTTCAGTTAGCCGCTCCTGCGTGCACGCAGGAAAGCAGAAATGAGAGAGTTCGTTATGCCCGGTATGCCGGAGAGCAACGTCAGCGGCGCGGGGGCGTCGCAATCGGCCAGCGCGGCCAGCAGTGAGTATCGCATGTATAACGCCTGGGAAGGAGACACCATGGAACGCCAGGGAAATCAGTCCACTGCGCATATTGACCAGGAGGCGGCGATGGAGGAACTGCGCGAACGCTATGCGCATGGCGCCCTGCCACTCGAAGAGTTCCGTCGCCTGATGGGAGCCGTGATGGTGACAACCGATCCTGCTGAATTGCAGGCCATCATTGGTCAGCTTCCGCCCAATCCATCAGGAAACCGCGCTCTTGCGCAAAGTGTCGCATCCTATCCCACGAATCAGCCGTATCGAGGCGCCGGACGACCGCTGGCAAGCGGCAGTTCTATCACGGCAGTGTTTGGCTCGGTGGATCGCCGGAACGTCTTCTGGGAGCTTGGGCCGGAACTCGATGTGACAGCGCTCTTTGGCGAGGTCAAGCTCGACGTGCGCATGGCGCGCCTGACCGCCGAGGAAAGCGTCCTGCGGCTCAACGCCATCTTTGGCGAGGTCTCGGTGATCGTCCCGGCTGGCATGCGTGTGTACGTTGACAGCAGTGCCCGCTTCGGCGAGGTCTCGCTGCCGGGGCGTCGCTCGATTGAGGGCATTGTCTCCCGCGACTCGCTGGCGCTGGGCAATGACAAGAGCGGCTTCACGCTACGCATTGAGGCAACGGCCACCTTTGGCGAGGTGAAGATTCGCACAGCGTGAGATAATACACGACATTGGCCAGGCAGCCATTCAGAAGCCGAGCCGTTTCTCTTTCAGGCTGACGAACCGCTGCTGGCCAATGATGATGTGATCGAGCAGTTCGATGTCGAGCAGTTCGCCCGCCTTGCGTAGTTGCTCGGTGGTGCGGATGTCCTCCGGTGAGGGCGTAGGATCGCCGGATGGATGGTTGTGGACGACGATGATCGCTGGGCAGGTGCGGCTGATGGCGGGCTTGAACACCTCGGCGGCGCGTACCACGCTGCTATTCACCGTCCCCTGGTAGATCGCCTGCTGCGCCACCACGTAGTTTTTCGTGTCCAGGCAGAGCACGCGCAATTGTTCCTGGGTGAGATAGCCCATCTCGATCATGAGCAGCCGCGCCACATCGTCGGGCTTGGTGATCTGTGGACGTTCGGTAGGGGCTAGCACGCTCAGACGCCGCCCAAGTTCCAGCGCCGCTTTGAGTTGAGCAGCTTTTGCCACGCCCAGGCCATGCTCGGCGCAGAGGTCGGCCATCTCCGCCGCCAGCAAACCACCCAGGCCGCCATAGGAACGTAGCAGCCGCGCGGCCAGCTCGATCACATTCTCGCCAGGGGTGCCCACACGCAGGATGATCGCCAGCAATTCCGCCGTCTGCAAGGTCGCCGCGCCGTAGCGTTCGAGCCGCTCACGCGGGCGTTCGTCGCTGGGCATCTCGCGCACAGTCGTCGTGCGGTACTCGATGTGTTCAGGACGTTCAGGACGCGCTGGATGCTCGCTTTTTTCTGTGCGCTCGGTGTGCGTAGTGGGTGGTGAAGAGACGGCGGTGGTGGTCATGCGGCAAATCTCCAAGAACGAAATCAATAGGGAAAGGCTCCAAATCACAAACATCAAAAAGACAGCGCATCACCTTGAGATATGCGAATCACGTTGTACGATACAACGAGCCAGGACAATCAGCCATGCGTCGCCCAGGAGCGCGGCGCTACTGTAGATCAGCCCAGCCTCTTCGCCACTGTAGCAGAGATTGCCAGGGCTGACAAGCGATTTCAACTAATTGAGGGCAAAGGTACCAGCCCAGCGATCTTCAAGGGGGATCATACCCTGCTTGCACGCCAGGATCCGCTGCGGAAGCGCCAGACACCAAGCCCAAGCTGTGTCCAATAATCCAGCGCCATCGCCAGCCGCGCGCCAGGCAGCCCCCACAGCGGGATCAGCAGAATGGCCAGCGGCACGCGAACACCCCACGGGCCGATGGTACGCATCACCACCGGAAACTTCGTATCGCCCGCGCCCCGCAACGCGCCGTTGATCACGAACGTCATCCCCGATGAGGGAAGGATGAACAGCGAGAGACGCATCGCAAAATCGCCAGCCGCAAAGACGGTGGGATCGGCGATGAACAGGCCCAGCAACATTTGCGGCGTCAGCGCGGCCAGAGCGCCTAGCGCAAGCATCAGCACGAGACATGGGCGTAGCGCCTCGATAGTCGCCTGGGCGGCGCGCTGTGGATTGCCCGCGCCAAGCGATTGGCCGACGAGCGCCGTCGCTGCGACGCCAAAGCCGACGGCAGGCAGCGTGCCCAGGCTTTCCACCGTATTGATCGTCACGTTCGCGGCGTAGGCAGTGGGGCCAAGTGAGACGACTTGGCGATTGAAGCCCAACACGCCCAACTGGAAAACCAGCAACTCGGCGGCGGATGGCAGCCCCACATAGAGGATACGCCGCATCACGTCCCAGCGCGGACGAAACGACGCCATCGTGAGCGTTGGCGCTTTGGGGTGCGCCCGCCAGAGCAATGCCAACGCCAGCACAGCGCCCAACACCCAGCCAAGCGCCGCGCCACACGCCGAGCCGATCACGCCAATCGGCGCAAGGCCCAGGCGCGGCGAGCCATTGAGCAGCAGCCACGAGGCAAGGATATTTATCCCGTTGACTGCCAGCATAACGATCACCGGGCGGCGTGTGTCGCCAGCGCCGCGCATCGCCGCCGTACAGGCGGAGGCCACACCCGTCAGCGGCAGGCCCAGGCTCCAGACGCGGATGAAGGCCGCCGTGAGCGTGGCGACCTGCCCATTGACGCCAAGCGCCAGCGTGATCACATCGGCCAATGGAGCCGAGAGCGCCAGCAGGATCGTTCCGGCAAGCAGGCCAAGTAACACCCCTTGCGCCGCAGCTCGTCGCGCTAGGTCGCCATCGCGTGCGCCGGTTGCCCGCGCCACGAGCGCCGTCACGCCGACGTTGATCGAGAAGAACGCCGTCAATACCATCCAGGTAATCATGCCTGCCGCGCCAACCGCTGCCACCGCTGTCGCCTGCCCATAGCCAAGAACCGCGCTCGCCTGCGTCGAGAGATGCCCCGACAGAAAGGTGTCGGAGACGCCAACGCCCAGCGCCAGCAGTTGTTCGCCAATCGCAGGCGCGGCCAGCCCCCAGACGGTGCGCCGCAAGGCTGCCTGTTCTGCGCGCGTTGGCTTTGTGGCCGATATGGCGAAGGTTCCGCTGGCGCCAGCCACGGATTGCGCGGCAAGGCGTGGACGCGACCAACCAAGCGGACGCGCCAGCAGCGTAGTTATCCCCCTGGGCGTTGTCAGTCGTGCTAGCGCATGGGTGAGCGAAACGCGCCTACGGACAGGTGAAGCGGCGTTTGCAAAGCTCGAAGCAGGTGATGTTAAAGATGTGGATGAGTGCGATGAGTCAGGTGAGCTTGCAATGACTGCCGATGGCGTGACAAGCGACGTGTGCGCCGCAGCGGATGAACGTGCGCGGCGCCCGGCAAAGGCGGCGCTCACAACGGGTACTCGCATGATAGATAGCCCCACAAACGTTTCACGTTAGACCGTAATCTTACGAAAAGAGAACGACACCCAGTTCGTGTGAACACAGTGATACGTTCTCTTCTTAAGACTGATGACGTGCCTCGACCAGATGAGTAACGTCATCGTATACGCCAGATTGCCCTGATATTTTGAGAGTTCATGCTCATTCATGTCTCATACTGGATCATAGCACGCAGGTCAATAGCTGATAGTGAGCTAAGTCACACCTGAAACGAATCTGAGAAAATCCGCACGTCATGGCCACTTCGTCATAGGTGATGTATCATCTTCATCTGCCATATGAGGGTGACTTTTGGGTTACGCGAACCGCGAGGCCAATCTGCTATAGTGGAGGCACATAGCAACTTCAAGCCGCGAACAGGCTGTAGAAAGGCAAACGTTATGTCGGTGACTGTCGAGTTACCAGTGTTAGAGAGCAAGGTACTGGCGAATAATCCGTTGGGAGACCCAGCGACGCGAGTTGTACCTGTTGTTTTACCGCCGGGGTATGCGGAATCCACAGCGTCGGGTCGGCGCTATCCGCTGATCGTTGGGTTGACGGGCTTCACGGGGCGGGGTCTCATGTTGCTGAATGACGACGCCTGGCAACCCAATCTGGCCCAGCGGTTAGAGCGGCTCTATACGGAGGGAATGCCGCATGCGATCTTCGTGCTCCCCGACTGTTTCACGCGCTACGGCGGTAGCCAGTATATCAATTCGGCGGCGACGGGGCGCTACGAAGACTATGTGATTGATGAGATTATCCCGTTCGTGGACGCTTCCTACCGTACGATTGCGCGCCCGGAAGCGCGTGGCGTCTTTGGGAAATCGAGTGGGGGCTACGGCTCGATGATTCTTGGCATGCGACACCCTGAGGTCTTTGGCGCGCTGGCCTGCCACAGCGGCGATATGGCGTTCGAGCTTTGCTATGCTGGCGACTTTCCGAAGTTCTGCAACGGCGTCAACAAAGCCGGTGGCGTAGAGGCGTGGTGGCAAAAGTTCGCGGCGAAGGCAAAGAAGCCGCGTGAGGACTTCGAGACGCTCAATATTCTAGCGATGGCGGCCTGCTACTCACCAGACGCAAGCGCGCCGCTAGGCATTGGGCTGCCAGTGGATCTGCATACCTGCGCGCTCATCCCGGAGGTGTGGGAACGTTGGCTGCAATGGGATCCCGTGAAATTGCTTGATCGCTATGGCGAGAACCTGCGCAAACTACGACTCGTGTACATGGATTGTGGTATCCGCGATCAGTTTCATCTCCACTATGGCGCACGGCAAATGGCCCAGAGGCTAACTGAGCGTGGCATCCCATTCGAACACGAAGAGTTCGACGACGATCACATGAGCGTTCAATATCGCTACGATGTGTCATTGCCCAAGCTTGCGGCGGCGCTCGCGCACAGCGATGTGAATGATACGGCCAGCGTGGGCGCCACAAGCAGCGCAAGCAAAAGGGGCGGGAAAAGCAAGAGGTAGTAACCGCCTGGTATTCTACTCTGTGGGGTTGCTCAGCCGAGGGGGCAAGGGCATATAGCGAACTTGCCCCCTCAACGTGCCTTCCTGGAAGAGCAGCGCAATCGCGAAGATGGGCATCAAGAGGCTGACTGAGATGCCAAGCCAGCCACCTATATCCATATGTGTAGTTTGCGCACAATCACAAACACCTGCGTACTGCGAGATGAGCCAGTTGGTGAGGAGACACCACAGCCCAATGAGCAAGCCAATCGTGCCAGCAACATTGCGCGTCTTTCTTCCTCTGAGGCCAAGAAGGCCACATACTGCGTAAAGCATTGGCGGCCCAAACAACACGAGCGCGGCAACGAGAGTGAAAGTAGGCGGTTCAATCGCCAAAACATTCACAAGGATGAACGGCTTCGAATCATATCCAGGCTCTAGATGGCTCCACGGCAAGAAATAAGTCAATATCAAGAGCAGGGTGAGCGCCACCATCGCCAAAGATACGAACAGGAGTGGTCGGTTCAGGTATCGGGTAAAGCTGGCGTTGTCACTGGCGCCGCCAGCAGCATTGGCGTTGTTTGCCAGATGCGACGAGACGCCATCTGGCAGTAGACTTCCATGTTCATCGGCTGACATATACTCTCCCACCTCTCGGCAAGTCCCTCGCTATTCTATCATTCGAACAATGCGTCGAAGCAGCCACATTCGAGCCACCGCCAATGCCGTCGCCTGCAATGATGCCCAGGCATTGCCCTTAGACCAGCAGCAACCTCGCTTGTATGGGACAAGGCTGCGCAGGCGGCCTTTGTGGCTGAAAGCCTTGAGGCGCGCGTTCACGCGCCCGCGCCGCCTGCCTGCTACCTGCCTACTTCGTTACCAGATTGATCAGCCGATCTGGCGCGTAAACTACCCGCTCGACGGTTGTTGTCCCCAGCGCCCGTTGCACGCGCTCGCTGGCCAGCGCCCGTTCGCGCGCCTCGGCCTCCGTCAGCCCTGTGGGCGCCTCGATGCGGTCGCGCAGACGGCCATCTACCTGAACCACCAGCGTAATGTTCGCCGGTCGCGCATTGGTGTCAGCCTCAGGCCAGGGCTGCGTATGAATCGATCCTTCGCCGCCCATCCGTGCCCACAGTTCTGCGGTGATGTAGGGAGCGAATGGGGCCAGCAGCTTCAACATCGTCTGGATTTCAACGAGCGCCACGGACGGCTGTGCATCCAGTGTGTTCATGTAGCTCATCAGGGTGGCGATGGCGGTGTTGTACTTCAGCGAGGGAATATCGGTCGTCACGCGCTCAATGGTTGTGCGCAGGGCATAGGCACGCTCAGGAGTCAGTGCACCGTCCGACGCGCCGGATGTATTGTCGGCCATACGGTTAGCCAGCTCCCACACACGCTCCAAAAAGCGCACCACACCGCCCACGCCCCGGTCGGTGAAGTCGCCTCCGCTCAGATATGGCCCCATGAACATCGTATAGACCCGAAACACGTCGGCCCCATAGCGATTCAGGTAGCCATCAGGGTTAATTACGTTGCCCTTCGATTTGCTGATCTTCTCGCCATCTTTGGTGATCATGCCGTGCGCGCGAAAATGCGTGAACGGCTCCTCAAAGGGCAGATAGCCCAGATCGTGCAGCGCCATCGTGATGAAGCGCGAGTACAGCAGGTGCAGTACGCTATGCTCGGCCCCGCCAATGTACATATCCACCGGCAACCACTTCCGTGTCAGCTCGGCGTCCCACGGCGCGGTTTCGTCGCCGCTCGACGGATAGCGCAGGAAGTACCAGGCGGAATCCAGGAAGTTGTCGCTGACGTCGGTCTCGCGCTTCGCCGCTTTGCCACAGACGGGACAGGTGGTATTGACGAAGCTCTCGATGCGCGCCAGCGGCGAATTGCCCGTCGCCGTCGGCAGATAATCCTCAGTATCAGGCAGCAGCACGGGCAACTGATCCTCTGGCACAGGAACGGCACCATGCTCAGGGCAATAGATGATCGGGATCGGTGGCCCCCAGTAGCGTTGGCGGCTGATCAGCCAGTCGCGCAGGTGATAATGCGCGACGCGCCTGCCCTGGCCGCGCTGCTCAAACCAGTCGCCAATGGCCTCCTGCGCCTGCGCCGAGGTCATGCCGGTGAACTCGCCGGAGTGCGCCAGCACACCCATCCCCGTGAACGCCTGCTCGCTGGTGATTGTCTCTTTAGCCGACACATCGCTCTGCGCTGGCATGACGACCGGGCGCACAGGCAGCCCCATCGTGTGGGCGAAGGTCAGGTCGCGTTCATCGTGCGCAGGAACAGCCATGATCGCGCCCACGCCATACTCCATCAGCACGTAGTCGGCCACCCAGACGGGAACACGCTCGCCCGTCAGCGGATGGATGGCGTAGGAGCCGGTGAAGACGCCCGTCGTCGGCTGTGGCGCCTCGTCCTCAGAACCTGTGGATCGGCTGGCCTTGGCCCGCGCTTCCGCTTTGGCGCGATACGTCGTGACGGCATTGCGGCGGCTGGGGATGGTGATCTGTTCCACTAGCGGATGCTCCGGCGCCAGCACGACGAATGTCATGCCGTAGATAGTATCTGGTCGGGTGGTGAAGACGCGCACGCTTGCATCGTCCCTCCCCACGATGCGCAGATCGAACTCCAGGCCGGTCGAGCGGCCAATCCAGTTGCGCTGCGCGGCGATCACGCGGTTCGACCAGTCCAGCTTGTCCAGGTTGTCTAGCAGGCGATCCGCGTATTTGGTGATCAGCAGCGACCAATGGGGCAGTGCGCGGCGCTCCACTACAGCGCCGCAGCGTTCGCAGCGCCCGTCAATCACCTGCTCGTCAGCCAGCACGGTTTTGTCGTTTGGACACCAGTTGACAATGCCGGTCGTGCGCTCGGCCAACCCTGCTTTGAACAGCTTGACGAAAATCCACTGCGTCCAGCGGTAGTACGCCGGATCGGTGGTGTTGACCTCGTGCGACCAGTCGAAGCGATTGCCGATGCGTTTCAGTTGCTCCTCGCGGAAGCGCCGCACATTCTGGGCGGTCAGCGCGCGTGGATGCTTACCCATCTTGATCGCGAAGTTTTCGCTATGGATGCCAAAGGCGTCGAAGCCCATCGGCTCGAACACATCGTAGCCGCGCATCGCCATCCAGCGGCCATGTACGTCGGCGCCGACAAAGGCGTACATATTGCCAACATGCAGCCCTTCGGCGGAGGGGTAGGGAAACATCATCAGGTTGTAGTAGGGGTGTTTGGCGTCGCGCAGATCCACCCGATAGATACCATCGGCCTCCCACCTGTCACGCCAGCGCGCCTCGAACGCGGCGAAGTCGTAGGTGGGTGGACGCGCAATCATGGCCCCTGTGGCAGGCTTTGCGTCCGGCTGAGCCGCCTGCGCTGGTGGCTTGGCCCTCATTTTGGGCCTGTTGACAACGGTTACTGCGCCGGTAGGCGGCGTTCTGCGCCGTGCGCCGCGTTTTGTCTCGGCGCCTGCCGCGCCGTTGCTGTTACGAGTACCACTTTTCGCCGCCATAGAGTCTCTCCCTTTCGGTGTGTTGTGTGCGCCTCCCCAGTGGAAGCGCGCAGCCAATAATATATGGGGAGGCTGACGCTCTGAGTTGTTCAGGACAACAAAAAACGCCATCCGCCCCGACAAGGGCGAAAGGCGCAACTCCATTTGCCGGTGAGGTAAAACGGCACACCGACGGGCGACCTTCGCGGTACCACCTTGCTTTGCCCTGGCCTTGCGGCCCCGGCCTCTGCGGGCGCTAACACGCCCCGACTCTGTAACGGGAGTTCCCGGCGTCGGCTAGGCCCCCAACGAAAGGGGTTCACCCACGCGGCTCACGAGGGAGCTTCGGAGAGGCCCACGCGCTGACTCGCACCATCCGTCAGCTCTCTGTCACGGGGCCAGCGCCTACTATCCTCGCTCTATGCCAACGATATATACTTCTTCTGTGTCAGAATTACCTGACTGTACCCAGTATACCACATCGTCGTCTTGACGGCTAGCCCCTGATCACCTACACTTAAAACAAAGAGAGAGCATTTCATCATCGAGGGATACACAAATGAGCGCAGAAACACACGCGACATCCGCCAACCAGCCAGATTCGACATCCAACCCAGCCGACGAGGCGCAACCCACCGATGCGTCGGCTGACGAGGAGGGAACTGGCGAACCGTTCGACGACAAGCAGCTTGACAACGAGGTGATCACGGCGAACGATGACGCCGCCGCCGCTGAAGAAGAGTCCGAAGAGAACGCCGACGCGCAAGCAGCGGACGAGGTGGCGGCGGAATCTCCGGCTCCGGCGCCACCCTCTCCTCCCGCCAAGGAAGCTCCATCTACCCCTACGGAAACGCCACCTTCAGCAAAAGACATGGCGACATCCGTGACAGCCGCGACAGCCGCTTCAGCAACGCCAGCCGCCACACATGCGGCCTCCTCAGCAACGCCAGAGCGCGTCTATGTGGAGATTCCGCGCGCAAAGCCGGGGCAGGGCTATCGGGCGCCCAAGAACTACCAGCAGCCGGGGCTTGAACTGTTGAGCAAGATCATCATTGTGCTGATGTGTATCTCCCTGCCCATCGCGCCTGCTGTGATCTTTGTGATGATCCTGGCGTATTCGCACGCCATCCAGCAGGGGTTGCTCTGGCTGTGGATCGTGATGATCCTGCTGATCGAGCCGATGGCGCTGCTGCTGGCGTGGGGTGTGGGGCGCGAGGCATTGGGTGTCGCAGGCGCGACCAACTACATCCGCAGGAAATAGCGGGCGCATAACAGGCAGGCGATAGGAGGCAGGATCGCAGGCGAACAGGGCCTTGCGAATGGCAAGCAGGGCGGGCGCGTGAACGCGCGCCTGGAGGCTTCCGCTCCGCTTCAGCCACGAAGGCCGCCTAGAGAGCGGACAGTGCGGCCTGATTGTAGACAATGTTTAGGAATAGCGCGACAGGAGGAGAGCTATGGCGGCGCTGGTGGGGATTGTGATGGGCAGCGACTCTGACCTGCCGACGATGCGTGCGGCGGCTGAGGTCTGCGCGCAGTTTGGCGTGGAGCACGAGATACGCATCGTCTCGGCCCACCGCACGCCCGACGACATGGCGGAATATGGCCGTACGGCGCACACGCGCGGGCTGCGGGTGATCATCGCGGGGGCGGGCGGCGCGGCGCATCTGCCCGGGATGCTGGCGGCGCACACGCCGCTGCCCGTCATCGGTGTGCCCGTGCCAACGGAATGGCTGCGTGGGCTGGATTCGCTGCTCTCCATCGTGCAGATGCCGTCTGGCGTGCCGGTAGCCACGGTGGCGATTGGCAATGCGCGCAACGCAGGACTGCTGGCGGTGCGCATGCTTGCGGCAAGCGATCCGGCGTTGCAGGAGAAGATGCTGACCTATCAGGCTGAGATGGCCGCCGCCTCGCGCGCGAAGAATGATACGCTGGCGGCAGGCGGCCAGGCGGCGGGCGGCCAGGCGGCGGGCGGCCAGGCGGCAGGCGGATAAATCCGCGCCTAGGGGCTGCGCCACGAAGTCCGCCTGCGCGGACTCGTTTGCGGCAAGCTCAAACTCACCCCTGGCAGATAGGATGAGGATTGACATACTTGCCAGGGATGAACGAGGCCAGCATGTGTCGCCAGATAGGGCCGTAGCGCTGCATAAAGGTGTCTCGCGGCGTAGAGCCACTCAATCCAATTGTGATAGCGACGCCTCCCACTAGAAAGGATACAGAAATACTCGGCGCGCCGTAGCCACCGTTTTGCGGCGGCGGGGCTGCATTTATGGTATTTGTTTCATAGCCAGTGATTCCAGGGCCAACAGTAACCTTAACAGCGTAGGGGTAGGGATTACTCCGCGGGCATTGGTTGGCTTCCAATCACGCCGTAATGCTCCACTATTCAACCTCCCGTATACCGTCCAAACTGTTAGCACGCCCTCCCGGTTCGTTGAGCCAACGGTTGTCGTCACCGCTTAAGCCTGGAGGAAGCTGATCCTGAAAGAATTGTAGCCCGCGTGGGATGTCGAGTTGGTAGCCAAATGTCTTGTCGGTAACATGTATGAGGGAAACGCCGTTGATCACAATAGGTGTAGCCGTCGCCTGTGCAGATGAGCGCCTGCCGGTATCGCTTGATTGGCAGCCGCTAGCGAACAAGGCAAGCACAATTGCCAACAAACCTGCGCCCAGCAAAGGCGCTTTGTATCTTGTCGTGGTGAAGCGCATGTAGTTCCTCTCGTTTTCTTGGAAGATGTTGTGGCCTTCCCGCCCTACCCTATTGGTTGGATGAATCTGCTCAGCTACCACAGATAGGATGCGGGTTGACATATTTGCCAGGCGTAAAGGAAGCCAGCATGTGTCGCCAGATGGGGCCGTAGCGCTGCATGAAGGTATAGTAGGGTGGGATACCACCGAGAGAGAAGCCAATAACAACACCTTTCACAAGAAAGGTGACGCTTATTTCCGGTGGCCCATAACTTCCTCCAGGAGGTGGCGTCCCGGAAATATTGAGATTGTTGACTTGATATCCAGTAATGCCTGCTCCTACAATGACCGGCGTTGCGTCTGGTATCCCTTGCGGACACTGATTGGGATAGAGACCGGACGTATCACCGCCAAACCTGATGTCAATGGAGCCTAAGGGATCAGGATACTGCCCCTGCCAAAGATTGAAGTCTCCACCAGTGCTAGGCTCGGGTACTGCTTGGAGTTTTTGCAATCGCTGAGGGATATCAAGCCGAAAACCGAACATGGCGTCACTGACGGTCATGAAGGCGACGCCATCGATCACAATCGGTGTAGGCGTAGCAAGCGTGGTAGTTGACGACTTGCTACCGTTGCCCAAGCTGCAACCGCTAGCAAATAGAACAAGTAACGCTGCTAATAAAACGACCGACTGGTAGCGTAGGAAGACAGAGCGCATAATGGCTCCTTTCATCTGTGCGCGGCGTAGTATGAGGGAGACGCAGGCAGGAGAGCGTACTCCCGCCCGCCTAGATTTCGCATGTATGGGAGGAAAAATACGCTGGCTACCAGTAAGCCAGCGTATTCAACAGCTCAGCACATGAAGGCCATCTCACCGATGCCCAATTGCTGGCCATTGATGCCCGTGTTGTTGCTGACGTTGATCTTGTTGTAGGCTGAACTCAACTCTCCCCACTTGTAGAGCAGCGCCCACCCATCCAAACCATTCGGCTGTGGGTTTCCGTTGATTGCTCTGATGGCTGGCCCTCCTCTTCTATAGACACCACCGCAATGAGTAGGCGGCTCTCAGCCACTCGATACCTGGTCACATAGAGGTACTACCGCTCTTCTCGCATCAACCTCCAAGACTTAAAAGAGGCGACGCCGCAATTGTATGTACTCAAGGACTAATACAGGCCCAGGCTCTGCCCCATGTGCGCGAAATTCAATGTCCAGTGCGCCCCCAGAGGGAATATCGAAATCCAGAAGAAAGTTTTGAAAATGATCAGTATTTGCGAAGTCGGCAGGGGTGAGTTCGCGTTGCGCTAGTCCTCTTGTACCCCATACTCCATCGCGGCTGGTTGTTATATCGAGAACGAGAAGACGCTGATCATCTTGGCCTTTTGATTTTTGTCCTAGCATTATTCGGAAGATTGCCCTGTATTTCCCTTGTGGTAGCTTCTCAAGATATGGCCCGTAGACACTAGCCTTCTGATGTGAGCAGCAAATCAAGCACGAATCACCAATCCGATCACCTCCTGATATAAGTCCAGACAAAGGTTGTCGGGGTCTCTGATTTTTCCAGTCTACCCACCACTCCGGTGTCAGCTTCACACGCCATTTGATGAAAGGAGACCGACCAAAGCCAGAGACATATCCTCTCAGAGAAATCGCGATCAGAAGACATATACCAAGCGATGCAATGATAGGGACAAGTGGAAGCGGATTTCTTTGGGTAGTGTAGACAAGATAGGCCACATACACAGCAGTGATAGTTACGACAATGCCAACTGCTGGCCATCTTGCTCTGCCCTGAAAAATCGGAGTGATGATGAGAGCAATGATTGTAACCACGACGCCAACGAATATCTCGCCGGCAAGCTGATTATTCACGCACACAACCTTTCTGAAGTTGTCCGTGCAGCCAGCAAATCTGTGTTTAATCTTGGTCACATTGTATACTATCTCGTACCATCTGTTCAAGCAAGCCCTCTATATCAGTGTTACTACCAAAACACATTGTGCTTCTCTGTCTTCAATTTGTTTTAAGAACGGCTAAACAACCTTATCTGAGCAAATCTTGTGGAAGACATCCTGCGCTCTGGCGCAGCGGCAGAATGCGAACGTCCGCCGCCGACCAGATAGTATGGGGATTGGTGGAAGGCAGCCTCTTTGTTCTAGAGGAGTCCGCGTAGGCGAACTTCGTGGCGCGTCAGCGCCCTCAGGCGCGACTTTAGTCGCCCGCCCCTTTCGCCATCATGCAAACTCTCTCTCGTTCAATCCTCATCTTCATCCTCATCATCACTGGATGAGGCGGCGCGCGTGACGACGGAGCGGCTGTCGGCGCGGGGCAGGCCATGCTCTTCGGCGTAGAAGTCGTCAACGGCCTCGCGGAACGTCGTGATCCCCACGCCTCGCCCGGCTCCCAACCGTTCCAATAGCTCCGTGCGGCGGGTGAGCGTCGCCTGCATGTCATCCGGCGGCATGCCAAGGATGGCCGCCAGTTCCGCAAGCGTCGCATCGTCAGCAGGCGTGAAGGTGTCGGTTGCAGACTCCCAACGGGAAAGCGGCAACAGATCGATCTGATCGGGACGATCAGGATCTGCGGTGGGGCGCACAAAGTTGACCGTGAGGAAGCGGCGTCGCGGCGGCCAGGCGCGACCCACCAGTCCAATGTTGACGATCACCCCCAGCCGCCGGATGTCATCGGCGCCAATGCGCAGATCGCGCGTGAGCATGCTCAGCACATCCTGGATGGTATCGGCATGGCACGACGACGCAACGGCGAAGCCCGATTCCGGCAGGTTGAGCAGGCGACGCGCGACCCGTCCCCACATATAGATGCGCAGGTGATCGCTGACCTCGTTCGCCAGCACGCACGTTGTCTCAGGTGTCACCTCGTTCACGAAGTCGAAGTCTTCGAACATGCCCATCGTATAGACCAGCGTGGAACCGGCTGGCAGAAAGCCAAGCAGCGCATTGAGCGTAGTTGTCTTGCCAACGCCAGGGGTGGGATCGGTTGGGCCGGAGACGATCAACGACTGATGGCGCTCGATCAACAACCACAGCAGCGCGGCGGTTCGCGCATCGAGGCTGCCCATAGCGATCAATTGCGCGACCGAGAGCGGGCGATCCGACTCATAGTGCCACATGCGGCGTTGATAGGGAATGCGTGGATCAAACATTGGAATCGTCCCTGCCCCTCTCGTTAAGAAATGCGCTACCTGCCTTCTTGTGTTCTGTATTGTATCGCGTCGCACGCCCCTAGCGCGACGGCTCCGGCAAAAGATACCCCTCGGTGTCGCCGCTTGGATTGCTGGATTGGTCTGTAGTGTTTGCCAACGCATGAGACGCATGATTGGCCTGCGCGCCATTGTTTGCGGCGTCTGTAGTGGCTGGCGCTGCGTCAGGCGCTTTGGGCTTGGGTGGGGGCGTCAGCCAGCGGGGAACGCTCGTCCAATTGACGGCCAGCACTGTCGGCTGTGAGCGTACAATATCCGCGCGCTTTTCCGTCGCCTCAGCGGTTGCGCCATCCTGGCCCCATGGGCTGTTTTCTTGCGCCGCCTCTTGCGCTGCCTCGGTCTTGGTGAACTCAGTAAACGCCAGCGCGCTGATGGATGCGTTTGAGATGGAGACGAAGCGCACGCCATCAATCGGTACGTTGGTGTAACGCATGATGATCAGTTTCACCACATCGGCGTGCGCGACGATCACGATATAGTCGCCGGTGGTAGGATCGTTCAGGGCGTCTTCCACAGCGGCCACAGAGCGCTCCTGTACGGCGGCGAGGCTTTCCACCCCGGCTGGCGGCTCGGTGGGATGCTCAACAAACACCTTCCAGCGCGGATCGTTCTTGGACACGTCATTGATCGTCTGCCCAGCCCATGGCCCCACATCAGTGTCCATCAGGCGGGCGTCTTCGCGCACAGGCAGCGCCCAGCCACGTGCGATGATCTCAGCGGTGTCGCGGGCGCGTTCAAGTGGGCTGGCGATGATGGCGCTCAGCGGCAGGCCGGAAAGCGCGACGGCGGCCAGATGCGCCTGGCGGCGTCCCTCATCTGTCAGCGCCACGCCCGGCAATTGTCCCGGCAGCCGCCCCTCGACGTTGTACTGCGATTGGCCGTGGCGCACGAGCAGCACATGGCGCACACGCGGCGGCGTACCCACAGGCTGGCCCGCCTGTTGCGCCTCCACCGCAAGTTCAGTTTGTCTGGCAGCCTGCGACGACGCGCCATCATTTGTGCTTTCTGATGTAAAAGATGACGTATGTTCTGCGC
>JAJPIU010000186.1 GCA_021324535.1 Pseudomonadota bacterium | reverse complement strand
GATTGGGCGGCGCTTGATCCGAAGCGGTACATCTGTACCGGCGCGCCGTCGTACTTCCAGGGCGTGTCTAGTTCGCACTCTTCTTCCCTGGCTTGGGCTTGCAACGCGTCGAGTTTGGCGCGCAGGCGAGGAGGGAGCGCCACATCAGAGAGCCAGTTGAGATACCAGGTATCCACCCCAGCCGCGACCACACGCGACAGTGGCTTTTCTTCTGAGGGATCGTCTGTTGTTGAAGGTTCACGCAGGAGCTTCTTGCGGCCTTGCCAGAGGTCAATCAGGCGCGTCTTCCATGTGGGGGAGAGCGCCCACTCACACGAGGCGGAATGGCGCACGATGCGGTACTGGCGCATGCTGTGGAGGTCTACAATGGGTGCATCGGTGGTCAGGTACGAGGGACGCAGATCGAGCAGCCCAACGAAGGGCAGCCGCGCACGGCGCTGAGGTTGGGCGTCGAGCCAGCGGCAGACCTGTTCCCAGCGTTCCATCTCCGCATACGTGGGGAAGGATGGCCCAGGTCGCTCTGGAATGGTGAGCGGAGGCGTCGGCACCGCACGTTCGACACAGGCAGCGAGGCGTAGCATACCCTGTTTGGTGAGCCGCCAGGCGCGTTTGCGCCGCGAGATGATTTTGCGCTCTTCCAATGCGTGCAGGGTAGGGCGAGACGGCTTCAGATCGGCTGGCCAATCTGCATCCTGTACACCAGCTTTGCCGAGTGTCGTCAGCACCCCTACCAGTTCGCGCCAGTAGGTCACCTGGTCTTTGGTAGGAGGTGGCAGCGTCAAGGCAGCATCATCTTCTGACAACAGCGATGCGACTGAGACGTCAGAGGCATCCTGAGACGTTTCCAGCAGTTTTTGCGCAGTGTTCACAGTGTTATCTCCCTTGTTTTCCCGATTGCTCCGAGTTCTCAAAAATGCTGATGATAAATGCTGTATTTTGCAGGGCGCGTGATACTACTATTGCGCCCACCGCATCCCTTCAAGGATGCGGCAACTGACCGGTGTTGTATTTTGCGGATGACGGATACTCTCTTTCTGTTTCTTTGCTCGCTATTGGGCGGGGTCGCCGTCTGTAAGCCCTCTGGCGGGGCTAGCGCCCCGCTGCGAGGCGACCCCGCCCAGGCTTGTGCGGTTAGTTCTCTTGTTGCTCATCAGTTGTATTTGAGCTAACGAGATCATCTCTTGCCCACAAGGGAGGTTGCGGATAATACTCATGTGGCGGCACATCTGGCCCATCCCAATCGCGCTTCGGCTTGCCATTCCAACTTGGACGCCCGGCGTACTGTTTGCGTTGGGCTGGCGAGAGCCTTCTGGCGGGCTTAGCAGGTGGGCGAGGTGGTTCTGGCTTGCCCTTCTCGTCTTGCGGTGTGTAGCGCACAATCGCTTGAATTGCCCATGCCAACGCCTTCTGATCGCGATCAACTGCATAGTCGTAGGCGGTATGCCGCCCTTGCGTCTTGCGGCGCTCCAGATAATCACGATCCCGATACATCCGGTTGACCAGCTGACGCAATACGCTGGTATAGACCCAGCCTTCTTTGATGGCTTCGGCGAGGAACCAGGCTTGCACTTCATCTAACACACCATCCGCTTCATTCACTGGCACAGGGCGCAGCGGCTTTGCCACCACCGGCTGATCCTCATTCGACATCGCATGCTATCCTTTCTTCACTTAGGAACCTGCCTGAGTTGGACGCTGATCTTGATCGGCCTCGGGCCACCGGCGACAGGCTTCCACAATGGCGCTTTTGACCGAGAGATCGAGCAGCCGTTGGAACAACTCAAACGAATGGCGCATCACCCCCCAGGAGTAGTGGCAATTGGTAGAGAAACACTTCCACGACCAGCCATGCAGGCGATCCCGCACGACGTAGAAGGAAGGTGTACCAGGCTTGCCAGCCGTATCGGGCGCATGGTCATCATGGAAGGGACACCACCCCAGATAGCCTTGCCCAGCCTGTTTCATCTCACAGTCAGGAGCCAGATCGGCGAGCAGGTCGAGCGGCGAGACGTTGGCGTCTACCCAGCGGATCACCTGCGAGTATGTTCCAATATGCCGCCGAACCTGGCCGCCAGCAGCAAGCAGTGGCGTGGCAGTAGGAGCCGCCGATGTGCGGGCATGAATGGCGCGCCAGCGAGCGCGCAGCGTCTTGGCTGAGAGCCGAGGGTGCGCCACAAGATACTGCGCTGCCTGGCGCACCGTCGAGAAATAGCAGGGCTGCCCAGCCGCATCATACAGGGGATAGCGCAGGCCGGTCAGCAGATGGACACCGAGCGGCAGCCGCACTGCATGACCTAGCATGCCCGGTTGTGTCGCATCTGGGTAGAGTTCATAGCTGCCCAACCCCTGGCTAAAAGGCGTAAGCGACGAGAGCACATCCAGCAACACGCCACGCGCCGCAGGAACAGCGAGCGGGCGATCAAAGAAGAGCCAGAGATGCCCACCCCGCCGACTGCCCTCGACCAGCCCAGCAAGACCCCGATCGGCGAGCGCGTCACGCAGGGAGAGTAGCCGAGGCTGCGCGTCTGGCGCATCACTATCCAGACAGAGCCACCTACAGTGGCCATGACCATCTGTGGAGGAGAGCGCCAACGTCGTCTCCCCATACAGATGCGCCGCCAGATCATCCAGGGTACACGCCTGATACCTCCAACGATACGTCCCATCCGCTTGTTGCACGGCGTAGGGGAGCAAGCGATTGGCAAACCGCCGCTCCCAGGCCCGCAGGATCGCTTGCGTGAGCGCCAGGGGAAGACCATGCGCCTGTTGTCCAGAAGGAGGCAGAGGAATCATCGTGACGCCTCCACACGAGCCATGAGCCGCTGGCCGCTATAGCGTCCCCTGGGTAGTGGCCCTAAATCGCTGTCGAGATCGTCGCCGAGCGTGTTAGCCTGATCGTGATCGAGACTATCCAGCCGGAGGGGAGATGCCCCAGCGACCGGCGCAGCAGATGAAGCGGAGGTTACAGGCGCCGCTGGAACATCAGGGAGAGCGCCATATTCTCCCAGCCGACGCCGCACCACCGCAATCATCTGGGCTAATCGCTGGCGATCCTTTGGCTGCATTTCCGCAGACGCCTCGTACAACTGCATCTTGTCGGCGAGCGAGGCCGTTGGGTCTTGGGCGACACGCACTACATCACGTACCAGCTGAATGCCCTGAGCGAGCTCTGCCTGGTGGAGAATATCGCGTGAGGTGATTGGAAGCGCCCGCGCCATTGACAGGTAGATCGCCAACAATGGAGCCGAGGCAGCACGCGCGATGATGAGCGCCCACGCCGCCCAGGTCGCAGGTAGTTCATACCGCCAGGACATATACAGGTAGGTGCCTGCCTCGATGACCGCAACGCCCACCATCACGCCATAGTGGAGCAGCAGCCCCTCTTTCACCCCGCGCGTGGTGGCTACCCGAATGACGGTCGCGGCGTAGACCATGCCCACATCGCAGCATAACACCAGCGCCGTCGAGACGCCGATGGAGATCATATCGGGCAGCCGAGGTAAACCCCCAGCATGGAGCATCGCCAGACTTGCCGTGAGTGCATCCCCAGAGAGCGCCACCAGCGAGCCGAGCGAAAACAACACCACCATGATCGTTGCGAAGAGATGCGCCAGCCGTGCCATCAAGGTTCCTTGCTGAGCCAGATCGCGCATAGTGCGTTCGACAGGATCAAGTGTGTCTCGCTTCATGAATGGGATCATCTCTGGCCAGCGTATTTTCTGTTTTGTCAACATGGTGCAATCCTTTTGCTTTGGCTTGCTCTGCCCACGCCACCCACCCAAACATGAGCAGATGGCGCAGGCTGAAGACAGTGGAGAAGATTAGCGGCGGCGCACATTAGCAGCCGCTTCGGCAGGTTGCCCAGTCGCCTGAGCGGCCTGCTGTTCCTGCATCTGGCGGATGCGCTCAGCCATCTGAGCTTCCAGCTGCGCTACCCGCTCAGCGTTGCGCTTGTTGCGATAGGCGCGCTGATTGAGCTTGTAGGCAGAGCGCGCCTTGCGCACCACGTCTTCCAGGGCTGGCCCATTGGCGAGGGGCGCCATGCTGACACCAGCGAAGACCACGAAGGATTCCATTTCGACGGTCTCCGCGCCGACCTGGATGGCCTTGCCCTTCTTGCGATAGGTCTTGCCTGGCTTATGCTGGAAGGGCTGAGCGCGCACGCTGGCACAGAACGCCTGCACCAGTTCACCCGATTCGATCCATTGGCTCAATAACGCTTCGCTGGGCGCATCATTGCTTGCACGACCGTCTGTGCCAGGGCGAAACTCGATAGTGAGCGTATCCTCATCTGAGGCCGATTTGAGCGACACTTGAAGGCGCTGCTCGATGCGAACCCCTTTGGGATCGGTCGCATCTATCACAGGCGAGGGGACAAGGGTAAAATTGTCAACCGTACCAATCACGTCAATCACTTGGGTTACTCCTTGTGAGCGGTGTTCCAACGCGGTTAGGGGAACACCCGAAAACGACCAAAATCATCCATTGCTTCGTAGTACAGCGCCCGTCCGTCTTGTGACTCGCCAGCAAGCAGCGCCGTTACAAAGCCAATCAGGCGGATCGTCCGATCCAGGGCCAGCAAGCCATCTGGCGTGACGCCCCACTCATCACGGTTGAAATACTGTTGATCTGAGGCGCTGGCAGGCGTCACCAGGCCAGCCGCTACCAGGGGCGCAGCAAGCGGAGCGAGAGTAGGAGCCAAAGACATCGGCGGAATCTCTTCCAGCACGAGATAGAGCGCCGCAGTACGGGCGAGCAGCTGACGGCTGGCAAGCGGTAGTTCGGCGAGGAGCGCCTGAGCATCTTCCGGCGACACCACCCCCTGATCGCCCAGGTCACGCCCGGAGACGACAGCATCCAGCGACATCCCAGCATGAGCGGCGAAGGGAGGCAATTCCGATCCTTCTGGATCGAGCGCGTTCAACTCATTGGCGTTAGGCATGGGGAGCCTCCTGCGCATCCTGTTCAGAAGCGAAGGCGGCCAACCGTTCCGGCGTCCACCAGGGAACCCCATACAACCACCCTTGACACCAGCCCCGATAAATAGTTTGGCGTGTCTGAGGATCGATCTCATGACCCAACAGGCGAATCATGTCTGGGGTGACATACCGGCGAGCTGCGTCTGCGGAGAGCGTAGCTAAGCCCTGTTGAGCGCGCCAGCGAGCCGAGAAGGCGTCAAAACTGGCGCGACCGGCCATCGCCTGATGAACAGGATCACGGTTCCAGCGGCGAACCTGAGCCATCCGGCGCAGGCGATCTCGGCAACGCGGACAAAAGCGCGAAGTGGTGTCAGCTGGCCATGGTTGCCCAGCCTGAGCGAGACATCCTGGGCAGGCTGATGGTGGATCGCAGAGCAAAAGGAGCCGCCCCAATACACCTGATAAACCAGGGGCAGCTAGCGAAGCAGGTACAGTGTTTGCTACAATGGACATTGCACACCTCCAGGGAAGAGCAAACGCCTTCCCAGGTCTTGCGGCGCACTGTTTGCAGCAGCGCGCCGACGATACAGGACGACAACCAGCGAGGTGAGAGGCGTCTGAGCGCAGGCGGGCAAGCATGATCGCTCAGGCGCTTTGTTTTGTCACGGAGGCCCACGAGGCCCCAGCGTAACAGCGCAACAGGTGAACATGACATCATTCCCCCTTCTTCTCAGTAGAGGAATGAGTAGCCCGCTGAGTATGTCGCCAGATGGGCGTCTTGGCTTTGGCGGCTTTCGTGACGCCAGGCGACATCAGGCGCAGGCGATCCACTGGACTGAACTCTCTTTGCCGTTCGCTGAGTTGCTGGGAAGCCATGTTGAGGTAGCATTGCGTCGTCATGATGCTGGAATGTCCCAGCTTCAGTTGGAGCGTCCGCAGATCGGCCCCAACAGCGAGCGTTTCGACTGCCGAGGTATGGCGGATCAGATGGAGATGCGCGCGAGGCACACCGGCCCGAACGGCGATCCGCCGGAGCCAACTACGCAGCCCGGCGTAGCCAAAGGCTTTCCCCAACGCGGACTGAAAGAAGGGTTGATC
>JAJPIU010000133.1 GCA_021324535.1 Pseudomonadota bacterium | reverse complement strand
GTGGCCTAACGCTGCCTGGTAGGGAGAACGATCTCTCGCTGACTCCACATGCAGCAAGCGAAGCGAGCATGTTGCGTTGGCTGTCTGGAACGTATGACGCACAGAGAGGCCACAGTTTTACGCGACATAGATCAGGCTGGTTTATGGGGAATGAGAGAGTTTCCGTTGTTCATATTGTTTTCTTTCCTGTGCCGTTGCCTTCCGGCTGCTGATCAGGCGAATGCGTTCACCGCGCTCTGAATACTGTATATTATTGCTCATGTGATACGATTGCGCCTTTGGCCTGAGCTATCGCCAACTCCTCATCGCGTGCGCCAGCCTCGCGGAGCAGCGCCTCGGTGTGTTCGCCCAGTAGTGGGCCGCGTCCACGTTGCATCGCTGGAAACGCTGGTGAGACAGCCGGAAAGCCCATATAGGTTTGGCGCCCTTCGGTCGCCAGCCAGCCGCGCGCCACAAGCTGCGGGTCGTTTGGCGCTTCCTGCGGCGCGTTCAGGGGGGCGGCGGGGGCGTCTGCCGCGCGGAAGGCCGCCAGCCACTCGGCGCGTGGACGAGTGGCCAGTGTGCGGCGTAGCTCCGTTTCAATGAGTTCGCGCGCCTGGTAGCGGGCTTGGGACGTGGGATACTCGGTAATCCAGTCGTCCTGGCCAATGACACGGCAGACCGCCGCCCAGAACTTTTCTTCGACGACGCCAAGCGTCAGCCAGAGGCCATCGGCGCATTGATAGGCGCCATAGGCCACGGCCTGCCATTCCAGCGTGGGATTGAAGCCCGTGCCACTGCTGATGACCGAAGCGATATGCAGCGGCATGGCAAAGCTGGCGGCGGCGTCGGTCAGTGAAATATCGAGGTAGGCGCCATGGCCACTACGAGCCTGCGCAAAGAGCGCGGCGACCATCGCCAGCGCGGCGTTATAGGCGGCGGCCACATCGGCGACCGGCAGGATGGGCGTTTGGCGCAATGGAGCGCCCGGCGTATCGGGCGGGAGAGAACCGGCGATGCCCTGGTAGTTGACATCGTGGCCGGGCCAATCGGCATAGGGGCCGCTCTGACCGTAGCCTGTCACGGAGCAATAGACCAATCGGGGATAGGTTTCGTGAAGCTGAGGATAATCAATGCCAAGCCGTGCTGCAACGCCAGGGCGAAATCCTTCGATCAGCGCGTCGGCCTTGGCAAGTAGTTTACGAAATAGCATGCGCCCGGCCTCCTGTTTGAGGTCGAGCGCGACCGAGCGATTGCCCGCGTTGAGCATGTCGAAGACGGCAGGACTCAACGCGCGCAGATAGTCGCCTTGCTGCGTGTCTTCAATCTTGATGACCTCGGCCCCCAGCGTGCGAAGCAGCATCGTTGCGTAGGGGCCGGGCAGCAGGCGTGTTACATCGAGAATGCGGACGCCCGACAGCAGGCCGGTAGCGTGTCCGTCGGCCAAGGTTACCAATTGCCTTGCTTCCAGGTGTTGAAGCGGTTGGCCACCTCGTCCCAGTTGACTACGTTCCACCACGCAGCCAGATAGTCAGGGCGGCGGTTCTGGTACTTCAGGTAGTAGGCATGCTCCCACACGTCGTTGCCCATGATGGGATACTTGCCATCCATCAGCGGGCTATCCTGATTGGGCGTGGAGATGACCGAGAGCGCGCCGTTCTTGTCGCCAGCCAGCCAGACCCAGCCGGAGCCGAAGCGACCGGCGCCCGCCGTCTGGAACTGCGTCTTGAACTGGTCGAACGAGCCAAACGCCTGAGTGATGGCGTCGGCCAATGGGCCGGATGGCTGGCCACCCTTGCCCGGCCCCATGATCACCCAGAACATACTGTGGTTGATATGGCCGCCAGCGTTGTTGCGTACCGCCGTGCGGATATTCTCAGGCACTTCGTTGATACGCGTGACAATGTCTTCGAGCGTCCAGCTTGCCAGGTCGGGCGCGTTTTGCAGCGCGTTGTTCAGGTTCGTAACATACGCCTGGTGGTGCTTGTCGTGATGCAAGTGCATCGTCTGCTCGTCAATCGTGTCTTCGAGCGCGTTGTAATCATAGGGAAGCGGTGGAAGTTCAAACGCCATTGTTGCACGACCTTTCTCTGAGGAATGTTGGTGGTGGAATGTTCTCCGAACGTCAGCGTGCTTGCCTGGCAGACTGCCACACAGGCGCGTTGATCTCAGGTGTTCCCTGCTACACAATAGTCCGCAGACACCCAATTGTGCAAGGGGCCATGTGGAACCGATGAGCGAGACGGCGCTTTCTTCTCAATATATCGCATTGTGATAGTATTTGCGCTATACTTTGTAATGGCGGTTATTTGCGCTGCCACGTTGCGGTTCCTTGTGTTGTGTCTACACACACCTCCCCCACATATTGCACGCCTATGCGCAAGGTGGCTGGAGGCGAGAAAGTGAGTTGAGAGCGCCTGCGCTATGAGAACTGATCCTACCTCACCGGAGAACAAACAGACACCTCCTGGCAGGCGCAGCCGACGCCGTGCCATCACGCGCCCGCTCCGCTGGCTGCGGCGTCTCGCCCTGGGGCTGCCGCTTTTTGCGCGCGAACGCCGAAGCATGGCGACCTCGGCCAGCGCGCAGGCGCAGGCGCTCATCCGCTATGATCGTTCGTATTTTCAGCGCTGGTTGCTGATCGGCGCGCTGATCGGCGTTGTCGCTGGTCTTGGCGCCATCGCCTTCTACAGCGCCATCGCGTTCAGCACACATCTCCTGCTTGGAGTGATCGCTGGTTTCAACCCTCCCAACCCCGCAAGCGAGGGAGCCACCATCGCGGCTCCGCCTGCCCGCGCCTGGCTGATTCCTGTTGTCACCACGCTTGGTGGCTTGCTTACCGGCGTTATCGTCTATACGTTGGCGCCCGAAGCAGAGGGCCACGGCACCGACGCTGCCATCGAAGCATTCCACGAGAAGAATGGTCTCATCCGTGCGCGCATCCCCATCATCAAGATGATCGCCTCAGCGATCACGATTGGTTCCGGCGGCAGCGCCGGACGCGAAGGGCCGACCGCGCAGATCTCGGCAGGCTTTGGTTCGTGGCTGGCAACCGCCCTGCGGCTGGACGATCATGACCGGCGTATCGCGATGGCGGCGGGCATTGGCGCTGGCATTGGGGCCATCTTCAAGGCGCCTATCGGTGGTGCGGTCTTATCTGGCGAGATATTATACAAGCGTGACTTCGAGGCCGATGTCTTGTTCCCTTCGTTCATTGCGTCGGTGATCGGCTTCAGCATCTATGGCGCGTGGGCAGGCTGGACACCGATCTTCGGCGCCGGTGGTCATTTTAGCTTCAGCCATCCCATCAACCTGATTGGCTACCTTGTGCTGGGCGTTGTCGCAGGGGGCGTTGGGCTGCTCTATCCCAAAACGCTGTATGGCATCCGCGACGCCTTCGTAAAGCTGCGCATCCCTAATATCTTCAAGCCCGCGATTGGTGGCCTGCTGGTGGGGCTGATTGGGATGTTTCTGCCGCAGGCGCTTGGCATGGGCTATGGGTACGTTCAGTTCGGCGTCAATAGCGATTATGTGCATCTGGCGGCCTGGCTGATGCTGGCGCTCGTCTTTGTGAAAATCCTGACGACTGCGCTGACCATTGGCAGCGGCGGCAGTGGCGGCGTCTTTGGGCCTGGGATGGTGATCGGCGGCTTTTTGGGTGGCGCGCTCTGGGCGGGAATACACGCTGTCGCGCCGGAGTTTGTGTCGGGCGTGCAGCCGGGCGCATTTGTTGTCGTAGGGATGGGCGCGTTCTTCGGCGGCATCTCAAAAGCTCCGCTGGCGGTGATCCTCATGGTCGCGGAGATGACCGGCGAATATTCACTGATCGTGCCTGCGATGCTGGCGACGATGATCGCCTACCTCATCACGGGCAATACCAGCATCTATGAGAAGCAGGTGGAGACACGCATAGACTCGCCCGCCCATCGCGGAGACTTTGCCACCCAATTGGCGCTCCACGCGCGCATGGAGCAACTCTCCGACGTGATGATAGACGAGATGGACGAAGACGATGAGGACGACGATGGCAATACCTCAGGCGACGAACACGGCGAATCCATCGCACAGGGGCAGAGCGCGCGTGAAGGCGAGCGAGAGACGTCTGAAACGGTAGGCGCGTCGGGCGGCTGGTGATGATTGTCGCGGGGGCCACCCTGGAAGCTATCAGCATTGGTATCGGGGTGTATACCACCATCACCAAGCCTGATACGACGCAGGCGATTCTCGGCTGGACAGGCGTCACTATCGCGCTTGGCGTACTCAGCCCGGTGCTCGTCTCGTGGGTGGAGAAGGCTGTCCAGCGGGAACAGTAAGCCTTGCCGCATCCCATTCGCAGGGATTATACTGCCAGAGCGAAACTCGAATAGCTTTGGGAGTTCCTTACGATGATCACCAGCGCAAGCAATCAACATATTGCCTTCCTGCATTCCCTGCATGCCGCCAAGGGGCGTACAACCGAGCAGGCGTTTCTGATTGAGGGGCCACACCTGCTCACCGCCGCGCTCGATGCGCATGTGCGGCCTCGCCTGATTGTCTATGATCCCGAGGGATTGGGGCGCAACGCCGATGGGCGACGGTTGCTCGCGCGCATTGCCGAGGCTGAGGCGAGCGGCGTCGAGGCGCTCGAGGCGACGCCGGTGGCGTTGGCGCGCGCCTGCGATACGCAATCGCCACAGGGCGTGGTAGCTGCTGTTTCACTGGCCGATGTCGCGCCAGATACCGTGCGTGCGCGGCGGCGGGGTAGATCGCGTACTATGCTTCTGGCGCTCGATGCGTTGGCCGACCCCGGCAACCTGGGAACGATTCTGCGGTCGGCGCTGGCGGCGGATGTGGATGAAGTCTTGCTGGGGCCAAACTGCGCTGATCCCTACGCGCCGAAGGTCGTGCGCGCAGCCGCCGGGGTTCACTTTCACCTGCCCGTGCGCCCACAGCTTTCGTGGGATGAGATTGCCGAGCGGTTCGCAGGCGCTCCGTCCACACGGCAGATACTCGTCGCCGAGGCTCACGCCCGTACCCCCTACGACGCCTGCGACCTGACGGAGCGCACTGGATTGATCATCGGGGCGGAAGCGCATGGCGTCTCGCCGCGCGCTGCGCATCTGGCGACCGAGCGCATCTCGATCCCCATGTGGAACAAGGTGGAATCGCTCAATGCCGCCATCGCCGCCAGCGTGATCCTTTTCGAGGGCGCCCGCCAGCGCCGTGTTCTCGAACGGCAGGAGCAAGAGGAGCGCGACGCCCGCCGCGAACAAGCTGAACTAAAAGAGCAAACTGATTCAGCAGAGCCGCCGGAGATGTGATATACTAGATGCAGATTATGCTTTAACGGACACGCGACGACGGAGAGAGTAGGCTGGCATAGGCGATCAGGGAGTTGGGGTCAGCGACTGAAAGCCCCAACGCGCTACCGCCAACTGAAGTTCACTCCTGAGCAAGCCGCTGAAGTCCATCCCAGCCGAGTCCGCACCGTCCGCTCTCTAGGCGGACTTCGTGGCGTAGCCCGTAGGCACGGATGTATCCGCCCGCCCGCTTCGCCCGCTAGATGACGCACGATGACAGGATGGATGGTAGGCGCTACGGTGGCCCGCCGGTATCGGGCGACAAAGTGGAGCGCATGCGATGGGTAGTCTCCCGTCGCACTCCCTGCGGCTCACACTGTGCATTGGCATGGTGTAGGCAAGATGGGCGCTCAATGTGGGTGGTACCACGGACTGCGACGGCAGCTTCGTCCCTGACGAGGCCGCCGTTTTTTGTTGGCTATTCAAATAGCCCCCTTCCCGCGTGGAGAAGGGGGTTAGGGGGTTAGGTTCTCTCATCTCCCGCCACAACGCGAGAGGGGCAGGGGTGGGGACTACGTCTTTCCCCTTCCCATCACTGGGAAGGGGGTCAGGGGGTTAGGTCTATGACAACAGCGCAAACGGATGAAGAGCGACGGCTAGGGGAAATGCGCGCGCGCGCGCTGGCCGAACTGGCGACCATCGAGGCCAGCGATGCGCTCGAAGAATGGCGCACACGCTACCTGGGGCGCGAACGTGGCGAACTAACGAGCGTGCTCAAAGGGCTGGGCAAGCTGCCTGGCGACGACCGCAAGCGTGTGGGACAGGCGGCGAACGAGGTAAAGGTGGCATTGGAGCAGGCCCTCGAAGCGCGACGCGGCGAGCTACGCCAGCGCGACCAGGCGTCGGCGCTCGAACGCGAACGGCTGGATGTGACGCTGCCTGGGCGCACGATCCCACGCGGGCATACGCATCCGCTCTCGCTGGTCACACGCGACCTCGCGAGGATTTTCCGTCAGATGGGCTTCGAGGTCTACCAGGGGCCGGAGGTGGAGACCGACTACTACAACTTCCAGGCGTTGAATATTCCGCAGGATCATCCCGCCCGCGACATGCAGGATACCTTCTGGGTAGCGCCTGGGCAGATATTGCTGCGCACACAGACCTCGCCTAACCAGATTCGCATCATGGAGAAGATGCGCCCGCCTGTGCGAGCCATTGTGCCAGGGCGGGTCTATCGCAATGAGGCGATTGACGCCAGCCATGAGGCCGTCTTCCATCAGGTGGAGGGACTGCTGATTGACGAGACCTGCACGATGGCCGAGCTGCGCGGCGTGGTCGAACGGCTCGCTCGCGAACTCTTCGGGGCCAACCGCAAGGTACGTTTCCGCCCCAGCTACTTCCCGTTCACCGAGCCAAGCGCTGAGTTCGATATGGACTGTATCAACTGCAACGGAGCGGGCTGTCGGATATGCAAATATTCGGGCTGGCTTGAAATGGGCGGCTCCGGCATGGTTGACCCGCGTGTGTTGCGCGGCGTCGGCTACGATCCGTCGGTCTATCGTGGCTTCGCCTTCGGGCTGGGCATCGAGCGCATCGCCATGCTGCGCTACGGCATTGACGATATTCGCTACTTCGCCGGAAACGATCTGCGCTTCCTGCGGCAGTTCTCGTAGAGGCGAAAGCGGGCGGGCGGTTAAAACCGCGCCTAAGAACTGCCGCCACGAAGTCCGCGTAGGCGGACTAGGGCGAGGCGACAGCAGAACGAGTAGCGCCGCCGTCCGGAGCGGCCCCGCAATGTTTGTCACAGACGACATCGGCCTCCAGTCAAACATCTATGCAGGAATCTGTTAAAGTGAGGCGTATATGACATCTACACACCAGAAAACGGTGCGCGTGGCGCTGCTGGGTTGCGGCAATGTCGGGCGCGAGTTGATCGCGCTGATGGCGCGTAAAGAGCAGGCGCTGCGCGACCGTTATGGGCTGGCGATTCGCTTCAGCGGCGGCCTGACACGCCGAGCGGGCGCATGGGAGGCTCCCGATGGCGTGTCGGCAGGCGAACTGACGGCAAGCGAGTGGCCAGCCAAACCGGTTGGCGAGGCGGCTCTACCAGTGGGCGCGCAGCCATTTACTGGCGATGGGCAAGCCTTCGCTGCGACCTGTCCGGCTGATATTGTGGTGGAGCTGACGACGCTCGAACCGCTGACCGGTCAGCCCGCGCTCGATCACATTCGCGCTGCGCTCACCGCCGGGCGCAGCGTTGTTACGGCGAACAAAGGGCCAATCGCCAACGCCTATCGCGAGTTACGTGGGCTGGCAGAGATGCGCGGCGTGCGATTGCGCTTCGAGTCCACCGTGATGGATGGCACGCCGATCTTCAATATGGCCGAAGTTGCGCTACCTGCGACGGATGTGCTTGGCTTTCGTGGCCTGCTCAACTGCACCAGTAACTTTGTATTGAGCGAGATGGCGCGCGGCGCAACGCTTGAAGAGGGAATCGCCACGGCGCAGCGCATGGGCGTGGCCGAGGCTAACCCCAGCAACGATCTCGACGGCTGGGATGCCTCGGTGAAGGCAAGTGTGCTGGCGAACGTGCTGATGGACGCCGATATGCGTCCCCAGCAGGTCTCGCGGATTGGTTTGGGCGCCGAGGCGATGCGCCAGGAGCAGGAGAGCCTTGCGCCAGGATATACGCTGAAGCAGGTGGTGGAGGCGCGTCGCGACGAGAACGGCAAGGTGATCGCCGAGGTGAGGTTGCGTGCGCTGCCGCCTGGGGACGTCTTCGCGCATCTGGTGGGCCGCGAAACGGTTGTGCGGCTACTGACCGACACAATGGGCGAACTGACGATCATCGAGGGCGATGGCGGGCCGGAGCAGACCGCGCTTGGCGTGCTTGCCGATATTGTCGCCATAGGGAGAGGCTGACCCCCACCCCCTGCCCCATACGGGATGGGGG
>JAJPIU010000142.1 GCA_021324535.1 Pseudomonadota bacterium | reverse complement strand
TCGCTTGCGCGCTGTGGATCGCGCTTTCGACGGTGGAGACGGCGCGTTGCACTGGTTGCACAATGAACCGCTCGATCAGCAGCCAATCGCCCTCCGCCCCGGCCTTGATGAAGCCCCACGCGGCGCTCAAAAACGCCTTGACGCCGTTCCACACCGCCAGGATGATCGTGCGCGCCAGTTGCATCTCGCGCTGTATCCCTACCACCAAATCGTGAAAGTAGTAGTTATGATTGAACAGCCAGGCAAAGATGGCTACAATCGCTTTGATCGGCGCCTCAATCAGGTTGACCACCTGCTGGAAACCCGCTTGCACGGCATGTTGTATCCAGGTGATTCCCGCCTGGATGCTGTGGCCCCACCCGGCGACGGTGGCCGTGATGGCGTTCCAGACCCCGGACAGGAAGCCCAGGATGGCATGGCCCAGGTTCTCAAAGAACTTCGAGACTTGTGACCAATGGGACACCAGCAGCAGGATACCTGCTACCAGCAGAGCGATAGCGGCGCCCACTGCAATGAAGGGCCACGCCGCCGCCAGCACGGCAATGGCGGCGGCTCCTGCCGCGACCGTTTGCGCGATCCAGGCGGGTACGCTCGCCATCAGTGCGGCGATCAGCGCCGGAACCTGCGTCGCGGCAAAGACGAGTAGCGCCGCGCCCAGCCCGGCGATCACCGCCTTGACGGCAATGGCGGGGCCGGTACTGCTCTGGAAGAAGCTGACGATCTGCTGCCAATGCTGGATCAGCAGCAGCACGCCAGCGACGAGCACGCCGATTCCCGCCACAATACCAATCGCTGCGGCGTTGGCCACCACAAACGCGCCCGCCGCCGCCAGGACAGCCGCCACCAGCATCCCGCCAATGACGCCCGCCGCCAGCTCAATGATCTGCACGATCTGCGGGCCATGCGTGGTAGCCCAACTGGAAAAGGCCGTCAATGCGGGCAGCACATGCGCCGCAACCGCCGTCGCGACGGGCATGATCGCCTGTCCCACCTTGATCATCACCACTTCCAGCGTCGCGCCCAACTGGCTCATCTTCGTGTTGAAGTCCTGCGAGACGAGCGCCCAGCCTGCAATGGCGTTACCGCCCTTGTGGACAGCGCCCGCCACACTGGCGACGTTGCTCTGGAAGGTTTGCAGATGGCTGCCCGTCAGATCGAGCATGCCCTGCATCGTCTTACTGCCGCCGCTAATGTCCTTCAGAGCGGCCACATACGCTGCGCTGCCCACCGGGAACTTCTTGCCCACCGCGTCAGTGATCATCTTCAGCGCATCGGGCAGGCTCCGCTGCATCTCCGCTGAGACCTGTTGTGTGGTCAGTCCAACGCTCTTCAGCGCCTTCGTGGCCGCCGCGGAGGGCGCATCGAGCGCGAGGATGGTTTGCCGCAGATAGGTGGCGGCGTTAGCGGCGGGCACGCCTTCGCCCGTCATGGTGGCGAGCGCGCCCATCACATCATTGAGGCCCACCCCCGCCGCGCTCGCCGTCGGCAATATCTGCGACAGGCTCTGCGCGAGGTCTTGCATGTGCGTCTTGCCATTGGCGACCGTCGCGATCAGCGCGTTCACGGCGTCCGCCGCTGTCACACCCTTTGACCCAAAGTCGTTCAGGATGGTGGTGGTCGCGTCGGCGACGGTGCCCAGGTCGGACGCGCCCACCTTCGCGCCCTCGGCGGCGTCCTTCAAGATGGTGAGCGCGGCGGAGCCATGATAGCCCGCGCTCTCAATCATGTACATGCCAGCGGCCAACTGCTTCGTGCTTTCGCCGGTCTGGGTCGCCATCGCCAGGATGCCATTTGAGACCATCTGGAGATTGCTTCGGCTCTCCCCCGCGCCCGTGACGAGCTGCGTCATGCTGTCCTGGAAGTTGCCTGCCATGACGGTCGCGGCCACCCCCACGCCCACCACCGCAGCGCCCGCCAGCAGCAGCGGCATTTGTAACCCCTTGAACTGTTCGCCCAAGCCCTTGCTACTGGCGCTGGCAGCGTCCTGCTTGGCGGCTGCCCCCTCGGCAGACGAGCCGAGCGTATCAAGCGAGGCGCTGGCGGTATCCGCCGAGCCAGCCAGCGCATCCACACTGCCAGCCGCGCCATCCGACGAACTCCCCAGCGCATCCACCCCCGCGCTCGCCTGTGTGGCGTTCTCCGCCAACGCGCCGAGCGCCGTAGACGCTGCCGCCAGGTTGTCCATCAGGGCGGAGAGCGTCTCGGCGAATCCACTGAACACGGCGTCCAGGTCGCCCCCCGCGCCAGCGACGTTGGCCGACGCCTCGGCGAGCGCATCGAGATCACCCGCACCCGCCGCTGCATCACTGACGCTCGATTGCAGGTTATCTAGCGCGCCGACGATCTCTTCCAGCGAGGCGACGGCTTCGCTACTGTCGCCCTCAAACAGCCAGAGCGTGCTTTGCTCGCCCATCAGGCGCCTCGCTCTGGCTCGCTCTCTACCCGCGTAGCCTGGGCTGTTGTCTGTGTCTGTTGTGCGGCGAACTGCTGGGCGGCCTGCCGCTTGCGAAAGCGCATGCGGTCACGAGTGAGCGTGCGTTCGGATTCTGGCCAGCCGTCTACCATCTGCCAGGCATCGGACTCGAGGCGGCGCACATCGGCGGCGAACCGCAGGATGGCGGCGTCGAGGTCGGCCAACTGCTGGCGCAGGCGGCGTGTGGCGAATACGTCATGACGCGCCTCCGCCAGCGTGATAGCGTTCACGACGCGGGCGCGTAGCTGGCCTGTTTCGATGGCCTGCTGGCGCCACTGGCGTAACGAGGCGCGTATCGCCGCGAGCTTGGCGTCTGTGGCGCTCTCTGCGGGGGCGCTCTCTGCGGGGCGCTCTCTGGGGGTCTCTGTGGTCATGCTACGGATCGCTTTCGGCGCATCTGAACCAGCGCCGGTGGGGGAGTATGTTAGACGGCGTAGCGCGCCAGCAGCGTCGCGAGCGACTGAGTGGGCAGATCAGCCAGCTTCAGTCCGATGCGCGCGAGTTCGCGCCGCCGCGCCAGTGCGCAGATACGCAAGGCGTTCTGCCAACGTGCGACGGTCTCCGGCGCCAGCGTCTCGGCGGACGCTTCCCAGCGAGTGAGCGTGCTGGGGTACGTCCCCATGCGGGCGGCCAGCGCGTTTTGCGTCACGCCCAGCGCCAGGCGAAGCGCCGCTAACTGACGTCCTGTCATGACGCTGCTGTGCGGTGTGTCCGCCAGCGCTGCGGAGGGCGCTGCGGAGGGCGCTGGCGGTTCTGTTGCGGTTGCGGGTGGAGAGGCCGGTGTGGTGGCCATATGTGGCATATGTGGCATATGTCGTGTCTGTCCAATCGCTCACGATGTGGTGTGGTGTGGTGTGAGCGTACCTGTGCGAGCGAACGGGGTCGCTGCGGTGATCGGGGGGATCACCCGAAAACGATGTTATGTATGGAGAGGAATCGCTGGCGGGTGTATCCCCTACACAAATTTGAGGCCACACACACCACAACCGATCCCTTGTTCTAAGTATAGCACATAGTCATGCACAAGCGCAAGTATGGCCGCCCCATGTCGCCAGACGAACGCAAGGGGCGTTGTGTGCGGCTGTATGAAATGGGGCAAACGCAAGAGTGGATTGCCAGGGAGACAGGCGTCACAAGACCACTTGTTACGCAGTACCTAGGCGCAGAACGTGTTGAGGCGGCCATTGTTAATATTAACAATGGCCCCGCGCCCAAACTCACCATCCCCCAAGCCGCTGCGCTGGGCAAACTCGTTCCCAACCCCGACGATCACCGTCGCACGCCCACTGGCCCCACGCTTTTCCAGACGCCCACCGTCAAGGAACAACGCCAAGAGGCGGCGCGTTCGCACTTGCCAACAATAGCCCAAGCCGCCGCCGATCATCACTTGCCCCCCGCTACTGTTTCTGCGCTCACCTACGCCATTGCACGCCAACGCGACCGCCGCAACCTCTCACGCCAAGAGTTTAACAGCTACGTCGCGCATGTCGTGCGCGCCAGTGATCGTATCAAAGCGCCTATACGCAATGGAGGTGGTCAGTTCACCGTAGCATCACCTGATGCTACGGGCGGCAAGTCTGCCGCTGATCTTGCGGACAAGATCGGCGTCTCGGCGCCGACGGTGGAACGAGTACGCGCGGTGCTTGCCTCAGATGAGGATGCGGT
>JAJPIU010000247.1 GCA_021324535.1 Pseudomonadota bacterium | reverse complement strand
AGTGGGCAAAGCAAAGGCGCCGTAGGAACATCCACCCCTGAAGACGACAGCACACCTGAGCAGGCGCGTCCGCTGGCGGCGCGGATGCGTCCGCACACGCTGGCCGAGGTAATCGGGCAGGATCATCTCTTGGGCGAAGGCCGGGCGCTGCGCCGCGCGCTGGATCGCGATCAGGTTCCCTCGATGATCCTGTGGGGGCCACCCGGCAGCGGCAAAACGACGCTTGCCAGTGTGATCGCCCACAGCACACGCGCTCGCTTTGTCGCGCTGAGCGCCGTCACCGCCGGAGTGGCCGATCTGCGCCGCGTGGTGGACGGCGCCGCGAAGCTGCTGCGCGCCACCGGCCAGCGTACCATCCTCTTCGTAGACGAGATACACCGCTTCTCAAAGTCCCAGCAGGACGCGATCTTGCCGCATGTGGAACGGGGAACCGTCACACTGATCGGCGCGACCACCGAGAATCCCTCGTTTGAGGTCAACTCCGCGCTGCTCTCGCGCTGCCGTGTGTTTACGCTGCGCGCGCTTACGGATGACGACATTCTCACCTTGCAGCGGCGGGCGCTGGCCGACCGTGAACATGGCCTGGGCGCACAATCTATCCAGATTGACGATGAGGCGCTGGGCCAGATCGCTACCTTCGCCAATGGCGACGCGCGCACGGCGCTCAACGCGCTGGAGCTGGCCGTCAGCGCCGCGCCAGTGAGTGAACCCAGTGGGGCAGGTTCTTCACTGGAAGGCGAGCCTGTGCGTGTGGTGGATGCGGCGACGGTGGCCGACGCGCTGCAACATCGGGCGTTGCTCTATGATCGCGCCGACGAGAAGTACAATCTGATCTCGGCGCTGCATAAGTCGCTGCGTGGCTCCGATCCCGACGCGGGCCTCTACTGGCTGGCGCGGATGCTCGAAGCTGGCGAAGACCCGCTGTATGTGGCGCGGCGGCTTGTGCGCTTCGCCAGCGAGGATGTGGGGATGGCCGACCCGCAGGCGCTAATGGTGTGCATGGCGGCGCAGCAAGCAGTGCATTTCATCGGCATGCCGGAGGGCGCGCTTGCCCTGGCGCAGGCGGTGGTTCACTTGGCGACGGCGCCCAAGAGCAACGCGCTCTACCTGGCGTATAGCGCCGCATCCGCCGACGTGCATACCACCCGCAACGAGCCGGTTCCGCTGCACATACGCAACGCGCCTACCCAACTGATGCGCGACCTTGACTACAGCAAGGGCTACGCCTACGCGCACGATGTCTATATGGGCCAGCCCGACCTAGCCGATCCGATGCGCCCGCCGCCGGAGCGCCCGCAGGACTACCTGCCCGAATCTATCCGCGACCGCGAATACTATCACCCCGGCGCGCAAGGGAACGAGGCATCCATTCAGGCGTGGCTGGGGCGCAGACGGGCGCCAAAGAAGGCGGATGAGAGAGAGGTGGACGAGGGATAGCATTAAGTGATACGGCGCACACCCTACCGGATATTCCCGGCGCTGCCTTACGGTGGCGGGAATATGTATGCTGGTGTATACTTCTAACGATGGCGTGTTCGCACTGCGCACGAAAGGGTGTTGACGTATATGATCGACCAGGATGCGGATCTGGGTCAGCTCTATCGCTCCGAAGAGGCTGATCCCGATTGGTATAAGACAAATATTCCCTGCCAGGTGGGCTGCCCCGCGCGCACCGATGTCTCGAACTACATCGGGTTGATCTCGCAGGGGCGCTTCGATGAGGCGTATGTGCTCAACCGGCGCTCGAACGTCGTGCCAGGGGTGCTTGGCCGCACCTGCGCACGTCCCTGTGAGCCGGTCTGCCGCCGCAATAAGGTAGATGGCGCGCCTGTGGCGATCTGCTGGCTCAAACGCGCCGCGCACGACCATCGCGAGTATCGTCACTTGCCAGAGCGGCCAAAGATCACGCAGGACAAGCGGGTCGCCATCATCGGCGCCGGCTCGGCGGGCATCGGCTGCGCGCGCGATCTGGCGGAGCGCGGCTTCGCCGTCACCATCTACGATATGTATCCTGCGCCGGGTGGCATGATGGTTGGTGGCATCCCTGTCTGGCGTCTCCCGCGCGAGGTGACGCGAGAAGAGTGCGATGAATACCTGGATGCGCTAGGCATCGAGGTCAAGCTCAATACCAGGGTTGGCGAGGACGTGCAACTGACCGATCTGCTCAAAGAATACGACGCGGTCTATATCGGCGCGGGCTGTATGCTCTCCAATCCGCTGACCGACCCCTATAACAAGGTCGTGCCGGGGGCCGATCTCGAAGGGGTGATGGCCGGACTGCCCTTCCTTGAAAAGGTCAACTTCGGCGAGCCGGTCTTCATCGGCAAGAAGGTGATCGTGCTGGGCGCGGGCTTCACCGCGATGGACTGCTGTCGCTCGGCGATCCGCTTTGGCGCAGAAAAGGTCTATGTGCTCTATCGCCGTTCCAAAGAGGAGATGCCGTCGGATGAATATGAGGTGGATGAGGCGATGCTGGAGCATGTCGAGTTCACGTATCTCTGTTCGCCGGTTGAGATTCTCAGCGAGGATGGCGTACATGTGAGCGGCGTGAAGATGATCCGCAATCGTCTGGGCGACCCCGACGCAGGCGGGCGCCGCAGACCGGTACCCGTCCCCGGCTCGGAGTTCATCGTCGAGGGCGATACAGTGATCTCCGCCTTCGGGCAGTACGCTGATACATCGTGGATTCCCGCGAAAGAACTCAACCTTGAGGTCAACCGCTGGGGCATCCCGCTGGTGGATCGCGACACCTGGATGACAAGCTATCCCGGCCTGTTCGCTGGCGGTGACTTCACCGAAGGCTCGCGCAATCTCATCTCGGCGATTGCCGACGGGCGCGACGCCGCTATCGCCATCGCACGCTATCTCGGCGCGCCGGATATTCCGGGCGAGACGGCGGTGGAGATCGAACTTCCCGACTTCCGGCGCGGCATGGTGGATGACTACGAATCCATCCCGTATCAGATCATTCCCTCGCTGCCGTTGCAGAAACGCTATAGCATCACCGCCGAATCGGAGACGGGCTACAGCGCGGAGGAGGCCGTCACTCAGGCGCGGCGCTGCCTGCAATGCCAGATGAACATCATGATTGACCCCTCGATCTGCATTCTGTGCAGCGGGTGCGTGGACATCTGCCCCTATGACTGCATCAGCATGCAGGGTTTGAGCCGCGTCGTCAAGGGCGATCCGCTGCACGAGGCGGCGGAAGGCTGGGAAGGCGGCGCCGACATGATCATTGACGAGGAAAAGTGCATCCGTTGCGGCCTGTGCATTGTGCGTTGCCCAACCGACGCCATCTCGATGATCCAGTTTGAGGTCAAGAGTGCCAACGACCGTTGGAATGTCTCCAAACTTCCAGTATTGAATGTAACTTCCAGCCCTCGTTAGTTGTCTTAACTAAAGGGCGCATAACATCTCTCGCCAGCATACGGCGTCGAAGCGTGACAAAGCGTTCGGCGTCGTATGCTGCTGTTTGTCGCCCTTTGGGTCGCCAACACACACTAACACATAATTGGATGTATTTTTGCTACGCCGACGATAGGGCGTCAACTGCAAAGAGGCAGAGAGATTCGCTTCGCCACAAAGACTGTGGGAAGCGGCGTGGTAGTGGTTGTGGATGATGTATTGGGAATTATTGCTGCGCTACCTTCTTTGCGGCTCCTGAGCGTGCGCGATGTGATGAGGCGCATGTATGAGGGGAGCGCCGGTAGCGCGGGGATGGATGGAATAAGGGGATGGATGTCATTCGTATGAGCGACACACGCAAGCCGTCGTTGCGGCGGCGTCATGGCGCGCTGGGGCGTCAGTATATCGTCTGGCGGGTGGGGCTGCTGGCGGCGCTGGTTCTGCTGGTGGGCTGCTCGGTGACGGTGGGCGGCCATAGCTCGGTGACGCCTATCGTCATAGCGACGGCGACGCCGTCGCCCACCGCGACTGTCTTTACTGGAAACGGCCCAACTCCCTCGCCCGGCGTTGCGGCGAGTCTGGCCGCGCAGGAATATCAGGCGCTTATCCAGCAATCGGCGGCGTACTATACCTCGCAGATGACGCTTGACGAGAAGATCGGTCAGATGTTTCTGATCGAGACATATTATCAAAACTATACGCCTGATATTGATAACATGGTGGTAGGGATGCACGCGGGCGCCATGATCATCTATGGCAAGAACATGAAGACGCCCTCCCAGTTGAAGGCGTATATCGCTTCGATTCAGGCGCACGCCAGCATTCCCCTGTTGGTGACGATGGACGAAGAAGGCGGCCTGGTGGATCGCCTGGGCTACTATAAGTTTTTCCCACCGCTGCCCTCCGCCGCGCAGGTAGGCTCCACAGGCAACCCCGCGAACGCCTATCGAGAGGGCGTGCAGGCGGGCGCCGAGATGCTCGAACTGGGCATCAATACCGATCTGGCGCCCGTTGTGGATGTGCGTACTGTCAGCGGGCAGATCGAAACATCGCGCATCTATGGTACAGACCCCACCACCGTCTCGGAGTTTGCCTCACAGTTCCTCGCCGGGCTGGAAAGCGTCGGCGTGATCGGCTGCCTGAAGCACTGGCCTGGCATTGGCAGCATTACCGTTGATCCGCATCTTGCGTTGCCGACCATTACTCGCACGAAGGCGCAACTCAATGCGGTTGACTTCGCCACGTTCCGTGCGTTGCTGGCGCTGAACCCCGGCATGGTCATGGTGACGCATGTGCTGGTTCCAGCGTATGATTCCACCATGCCCGCCACGCTCTCGCCTATCCTGGTAAATGGTGTCTTACGGGGGCAGCTTGGCTACAATGGTGTGGTGATGACCGATAGCCTGTATATGAAAGGCATCGCGGATAGGTATACGCTGCCTCAGGCGGCTGTGCTGGCGATTGAGGCGGGCGACGACCTGCTGGAAGGCGCATATGACACCTATTCGATGCGTGGCATGATCGCGGCTATCAAGGCAGCCATCAGCAGTGGCGCTATCACGGTGAGTCGCATAGACCAATCGGTGCAGCGCATTCTTGCCCTAAAGATTCGCTATGGGCTGTTGCCTTTCCATGATTCACGGCTGACGACGCATGGTGAGCCGATGATGGACGCAGCTTCGTCCAGTCAGCCTGCTGCGCTCGCGTTGGTCAGCGAGACGGATGTGCGGCGCTTGCCACACTAGAGGTATTGCCATATGGAGCCGCTTACGTCAGTGGCGATCAACCCAACGGACGAGGCACATCTCAGCGTAGAGCGCGCGGCGGCGCTTCTGCGCCAGCAGGTCAGCTTGCAGGCGGAGGCGAGTCGGGTGATCGCTGAGCTTGACCTGCCTAGCGCATTGGCGTCGGCGGGGCTGCCTTGCCTGTGGGGAAGCTATGTGACTGGGCTGATGGCCTGGCGCGATCTGGATGTCAATGTTGTCGCCCCTGGCCTGGACGCATTGGCGGCGTTTGACGTCATGCTTCCGCTGCTGACGCACTCGCATGTCACCGAGGCGCTGTACAAAAACCTTGTGGGCGGCTCCGGCGAGACTGCCCTGGCGGCGGATGATCGCTATTTCTATATGCTCAAGTATTGGCTCGACGCGCGCGATCAGCCTGATGTCGCGCTGGATGTTCCGGCGGGCGAGCGGCTCTGGAAGGTAGATATCTCGTTCTGGATAGCCGACCCGCCGCGTGAAGAAAGTTTGCCACCGGCAGCTATCACCTCGCGCCTCACCGAGGAGACGCGCCTTGCCATTCTGTGGATCAAGGATACCTGGCGCCGCCTGCCGGAGTACCGCACGAGTGTCTATAGTGTAGACATCTATCAGGCGGTATTTGATCATGGTGTGCGTTCGCCAGCGGAGTTCGCGGCGTATCTGGCGGCGCGCGAGGGATAGCGCAGAGGGCGCGTGCTATACTGCGGATATTCGTTAAAACATATCGAGACGTGTGGTGTATGGAGGAGAACGAATATCCTCGGAAAGCGAGGGCGACATGGCTGGATTGGGAACCAACCTGGGCTCGAATGTACAACGCAACTGGCGGGTGTTGGTGGTGGACGACGAGGAGAACCTGAATTGGAGCCTTGTTACCTCGCTCCGCAAGGAGCAATACTCCGTCGTTGGCGCGCTGACGGCCGAGGATGCGCTGCGCCGTCTGAATGAGGCGACGTTTGATTGCGTGATCAGCGATGTCAAAATGCCGGGGATGGATGGCTTCGAGCTGGTGCAATGGCTGCGTGAGCGCCAGCCCCAGACGCGCGTCATCATGATGACGGCGTTTGGTTCGCCCACCGTGCGCCAGTCGGCAATACGCGCCGGGGTGGTGGCCTATCTGGAAAAGCCGTTTGATCTCCAACTCCTCAAGCAGGAGCTACGCCGAGCGCTCGAATCAGGCCCTTCGGCGCAACAGGTGGCGTATGATCTGGCTGAGGTCGCCCAGGTGATCAATCTGACCCGGCGTGATCTCGTGCTTCAGGCGCATACAGGCGAGCAACAGGGCATGCTGCGGTTTGCGCAGGGCGAGTTGATCTGGGCTGAGACCGAGACGCTCAAAGGCGATGACGCTTTTCTCTCGCTATGCTCTGCGCGCGCTGTGCGTCTGCGCACGCTGCCGTGGGATGGGCGCATGGAACGCAATGTGAACTCGCCGCTTAACCGGTTGCTCTTTCTGGCGCTCTCACAACGCGATCCACGCGCAATGTCTGCCGCGCCAGCGCCGCCGTCGCGTCCATTGCCGCCGGGCGGCGCCAGCAGACCGACCACGCTCTCTTCGCTGCCCTCAATCCCTCCGACGGCTTCGACGCCATCGCAAGCTCCAACGCCGGGGCCCCCATACTCCGGGCCACTGGCTCCTCCCATGTCAGCAGGCGGCGTCCGGTCAACAGCAGGGCAAACGACTGGCGCAGCGCAAAGCGAACAGGGTGGCAGGGCGCCCGATGCAAGCGCCGCCGTATTGGCGGCGCTTCAGGCGACGATGACGCCGCCGCTGACCGCGCTGGCGACGATGTTCACCGCTTCGACCCTGCTTGCGCTGGCGCGGGCGGATGGCGCTGTGATTGCGCAGGCCATTGGCAGCGCCGAGTCACAGACGACCGCGGTGATCACCGAGGCTCCGGCGGGAGTCTACGGCCAGCTTGCGCAGGCGGCGCAGGCCGTGGCGCGCGCGACGCTGCTGGCCAACTGGGGCGCGCTGATCGATTTTTGTGCGGTCTCAAGTGAGCGGTTGCTCTTTGTGAAGCGGTTGACGCGCAACGAACCGGCGGGCGGGGCGCCGCATGTTGTTCACACCGCCAGCGCGATGTGTTACCTTTGCATCGTGACGTCCGCCAGCGCCAACCCCGACTCGCTCCGCATGGCTGTCGGCGCGCACGAGCAGGCTTTGCTTGCCGCGCTCCACGCGGGTATGCAGGCGGTGGGGTAGGCGACAGGGGGCGGCAGGGGGGATGGGGCGGGCGCGTGCACGCGCGCCGCGAGGCTGCGCCACAGAGGCCGCGTCGGCGGCCTTTGTGGCGCCTCGTTCGCCTACTCGTTTTTGATGGCGTGGTTGAGCGAGGTCAGCCCCAGCACGGCATGTACCAGCGATGGCAGGGTAGCCAGGCTCAGGCCAAGGATGTGCTGAGAGTTGAACAGCGCGTTGGTAAACGTCTGGTGTGTCGTTTCGGGCGCGGGAAGGGAGAAAAGCTGAAACGACTTGTTGTGGAACGCCGCCAGGATGCCGATAATACCAACCAGGGTGAAGAGAATGCCAACGAGGAAGTCATAGGGTCGGGCGAGTTTGCCGCTGTTCAACCAGTTTCCGCCAAGAATGATGCCGAGCAAGCCCGTCGCCAGCAGCCAGATGGATTCGGAGTCAATACTCTTGAAACCGCTGCTGACAAAGTAGATGAGGCCAGCGATGAGACCAAAGAAAATGAACCAAGTCCAATAGTGGGTGTTGCGGTGTTTCATGCGAGTCCCCTTTTGAGATGATGACAGTGGACGGTGTGGCGCCGCATGCTCCGGCGCGATGATTGCGCCAGTCAGGCGTCCGTCAGGCGTCCGCCAGACATACACCGGACGCGAGGCAAGTCGCCTGCGCTACTTTCATTGTACACGGTGATGCAACTGCTTGCTATCCAAGCGGCGTCTGCTGGCAATATGGCGGGTGGGAATGACGCAAAACGGGTAGGGCGCAGTCTGTTCTTGGCTGCTTCCCCACCCACTTTGTGTTCGGTACTCGATGCCACTCTCTGCCGCATGCGTTGAGACCTGGCGCCTCAGGCGGCCATAGGCGATCACTTGGCCGCGCGATTTACCAGCCACGCAAGCATGCTAGCTCTTTTTGCCGCTTTCGTGCGGCTGGCGACGGGCTGTATCTGCCGCCTGCTGTTTGGGCGTACCACGTCCGCGTTCGCCGCCCTTCTTGCCAATGCGGGAATAGAACTCCGGCCCCTGCTGGCGCTTTGTGGATTCACCGCCTTTCTTGCCGATCTCGGCGTAGAAATTGGGGCCGAGTTTCTCTTTGACGGCCTCGCCGCCCTTCTTGCCAATGCGGGAATAGAACTCGGGGCCGTACTTCTCACGTACCGCCTGGCCGCCGTGTTTGGCTTTGTCGGACCCCGGTTCAGGCCCACGTTTGTTCGCCGCCATCGTTCGCACCTCTCTTCTTTTGCGTTCGACTAAAGCGTGTCTTGTTTTCGCTACGACCTACGCAACGCACTACACGACAGACAACAACCACTCGCCACTCGCACAGACGCCTATCTATGTCGTAGAAGCCTCTGTGGAGGCGTTTCAGAAACATTCGGCGACGATACGCCTCCGCTCTGGAACCGTAGCAGCAGAGACAGATGGATGGCTGCCCCGTTTGTGGTTCCTGTGTGACAACGCCGCACGCATCTTGTATGCCATATTTACTGGCAGATCGCCTGAGATATGCGCGGCTCGCCTGCCACTCACGCCACTTAAGGCTCCGCCAAAAGGTCTCTTGCTACTATAGTATACGCTACCGATCAACCGCTTTTCATCTTCATATTTACTGGCCGCTTCTCGGCGTTCACATCGTGGTGCGCGCGGTGGCCACCTGGTTAGCGATCAACGCGGCAGTTGCGCCTGCGCCAATACCATTATCAATGTTGACGACGGTCAGCCCTGGCGCGCATGTCTGGAGCATCGAGAGCAGCGCGGCGCGCCCTTTGCCGCCAGCGCCGTAGCCAATGCTCGTTGGCACGCCAAGCACTGGAACAGGCGCCAACCCTGCCACTACGGAGGGCAGCGCGCCATCCATCCCCGCGCAGACGACCAGCGCCGCCACATCGCCCGCCAGCAGTGTTTGCAACGGCCCCAGCAGCCGGTGCAGCCCGGCGACGCCAACATCATAGAGCGAGCTGACCCGGCAGCCCATCTCTTCGGCGATCAGCCGCGCCTCCTCAGCGACAGGTATATCGCTTGCCCCCGCCGTCAGGACGCCGATGTGTCCGCCAGTGGATGGGCGCGTATAGCCAGGCGCATAGAGCGCCATTGCCCGCGCCTGTTCGCGCAGGTCGGCGGTAGCGCGCCCTGTCTCGACAAACTCCTGTATGAGCAGGCGTTGTGTCTTCGGGCGTAGACGGCTGAGCACTACTCGCCCGCTGCTGGCGAGAAAGACGCCTGCGATGGCGACCACCTGCTCGTCAGTTTTGACATCTGCCAACACGACTTCCGGGACGCCTTTACGGGCCGTCCGTCCAACATCGAGCCGGGCCACCAGATGCTCCGCCTCGCTCAATGCAGCGAGTGCGATGCCTTGTGGCTCCTGCTCTGCATATGTAGCTGATGTGCCCTGTCGGTGTGAGCGATGAACAGCGCCAGCCGAACCATGCGGCTCGTCTGGCTCCTGTGGCCCGACGCGACGCTTGCTCACTGTCTGTGACCTATCTGTCTTTCGACGTTCAGACCAGACATCTGCCTATGACCGCTTACACGTGAAAGCGGAGGAACATATTCGATGCTTGGAATACCGGGATGTCCTGGCGCGCTCTGTGCGCAGCGCGGCTCATTGGCCACACTGGCCGATGGTCTGTGCCGCGAAAGCGCATGCTCCCTGCGTCTGCTTTTCTTCAAGAATAGCACACGCTTAGTGGTGTTGCAAGCCTGTCTGGTGTTCTCGTGAAAGCCGTTCTCACGAGTGATCCAATGACCGCTTTTGGACGCCTCTGCGAGAATACATCAGTGTGACAAACATCCCTTTTATTGAGGGTCACTGAGAGATTTTCAGAGCGGTACACACAGGTAAACCACCAGGGAACAACAAGGAGAACATCAAAAATGCTGCGACAAGAGCATGTCAACACCCTCCGCCAGACCCATCGCGCCGTCACTACGCTGCTGCCGGTTGTGACCGCTGCGCTTACCGTGACGGGCGCGCTGATTGCCTCGATGGAGCAAGGAAAAGAGCAGGGCAAGCGCCAGGCTCGCCGGGAACAGGAAGATGCAGCGTTTGCCCAGGGCAGCGCAACCACGCGGCAGGCGGGATACGCCGAGTATGTGGGGTATGCTGACGACGAGGCCGCGACTGACGAGGGAAAGCTAACGGTGGTGGCATATCTGCGAACGTTGATCGGCCATGTTCTGCTGACGGTGCTTGGCATCGCGCTGGTCTTGGCGCTAGGGATGATCGCCCTGCGCTCAGGGCCGGTTGGTGTGGCGATTGAGCTGACGGCGCTTGTGTTGCTGGCGCTCTACCTGACGGAGCGGGTCGCGCGCAAAGCTCGCCGCCGCGCACGGGCGACCCGCCGCCATGTCAGCCAGGCGCGCCGCGCCTATCAGGCGGCTCAGCAGCGCCCAGTCGCTGACAGCCAGCCGTCTGCCAACACCGGGAGCATCGCTCAGGTGGCCTAGCGCCGATTCCTTCCCATGAGAAATCCCCTCTCCTGCTTAGTCGGGGAGGGGATTGTATTGTGTCATGCTGGCTATTTGACCTGGATGCTGATGTACAGGATTTTGTCCTGCGGCTGAATCTTCTTGGCGACATCGAGGCCGGAGATCACTTTGCCAAAGATGGTGTAGCTCTTGCTGAAATACTTTGAGTTGTCGCCAGTGTCTATGAAGAACTGGGCGCCGTTGGTGTTGGGGCCAGCGTTCGCCATTGCCACGGTGCCCGTCGTGTAGTTCCCCACTACTTTCTCGTCGTTGAACTTGTAGCCCGGCGAGGATGAGGGGTCTTGCCCATTCTTGGTGACAGAACCGCCCTGGATCAGTTGCAGCACGGATGGCTGGTTGTCCAGTGGGCTAGGTTTACCGGGAATCTCCACACGCCAGAAGTAGGTGCCGTTGTAGTAATGGTTCTCTGAGAGGAAGACGAAGTTGTTGACCGTGATCGGCGTATCTTTGGCGTCAAGCTGGATCACGATATTGCCACGCACCGTATGGATGGTAGCGATATACGTCTTGTGGACGTTGATGAACATAATCGGCGCTTTATTGCAATGATGCGTCTTGAGGTTACAGACAGCCTGGACGAGCGGCTTGGGCGCGAATGGGCCGAGCTTATGCTGATAGGCGTAGTTGTAGGTGAAGACGCCAGCGCCCGCCAGCACGGCGATCAGAATGATGGAGGTCAGCACCGGGAAGGTTTGGATGAAACCCATGAAGCCGCCCCGCTTGCGCTTCTGTGGCGCTCGCTTCTGTGGCGCGCGTTTCTGCTCCGTGGCTCCTCGTCGTGGGATGGGCTGCTCAGTCTCATGAGCGCGCTGCACCCGCGCCATCCTTCGCGCCTGCGCGCGCTTATCCATTGTCTTTGGCATGAAAACCAGGTCTCCGTTCTCGTGTTGTCTTCGTGTACCGTCTACTTCCGGCGCCAGCCCTGCGCCAGAGCGCGACAGCGGCTAATCTACTGTATGTTAAGACGCGCGTGGCCCGCATACGTCTCGTCTTGTCTCGTGCTGCTCCGCGTTGGCTCTCGCTGGCCGCAAAGCCATAGTCTATAATATCTCAGGGAAGAGACGAGGTCAATCACTAAATTATTTATATTCGAGCGCCTCAGGTTCGTCAGAAAGTATCGATCATGTCAGAGCCATCAGAGCCAACCGCCACGCCGGAACGTGTCCCGGAGAAGATACAGGCGATCTTACAGTCGTTGCCGCATAAGCCGGGCGTCTATCTACATAAAGACGCCAACGGACAGATTCTCTATGTGGGCAAGGCGACCTCGCTCTACCAGCGTGTGCGCTCGTACTTTGGCGATCCTAGCGACCTCAGTCCCAAGAATCGGGCGCTCGTCGCTCATATCGCCGACATCGAATATATCGTCGTCGGTAGCGAGGTGGAGGCGCTGATCCTCGAAAACGAGTACATCAAACGCTATCAGCCGAAATACAACGTGCGGCTGCGCGATGACAAAAACTATCCCTACATCAAGGTGTCGCTCAACGAAGACTTCCCACGGGTCTATCGCGTGCGCAGCTTCCGGCGCGACGGCGCGCGCTACTTTGGCCCCTACACCAGCTCCGGCGCGGTAGACGCGACGCTCGATCTGATGAACAAAATCTTTCCCTATCGCACCTGCCGCTACGACGCCAGCGCCTGGGCGCCACCGCGCGGCCAGGAAGACGCGCCGCCACCCGACTGGAAGCTAAAGCTGTTACCGCGCCCCTGCACGCAATATTTCATCCATCGCTGCAATGCGCCGTGTGTGGCGAAGGTCAGCCGCGAGCAGTACGACGCCGTGATCCGCCAGGTGATCCTCTTCCTGGAAGGGAAGCATGAAGACGTGCTGGCCGACCTGCGCCGCCAGATGGATGAGGCGGCGGAAAACCTTGACTTCGAGCGGGCGGCCAATCTGCGCGACAGGGTGCGCGCGGTGGAGCAGGTGCTCGAGAAGCAGAAGATCATCAGCACGACGGGCGCTGACGACCAGGATGTGATCGCGCTGGCCAGCGAGGGCGACGAGACCTGCGCGCAGATTTTCTTCTTTCGCGGCGGCAAGCTGATGGGTCGTGAGTTCTTCATCTTGCAGGGGACACGTGATACACCGCCCGGCGAGATTATGCTCTCGTTCTTGCAACAGTTCTATGACCAGGCGCCACACATCCCTGGCGAATTGTTGCTCGATTATGAGCCTGACGACGCTGAGGCGCTGCGAGCATGGCTACGGCAGAAGCGTGGCGCTGCGGTGACGTTGAGCGTGCCACAACGCGGAGAGAAGACGCGGTTGGTGGCGATGGTGGCGCAGAACGCCCGCGAGGCGCTTGAACAGCAGCGCATCAAGTGGCTTTCGGATAGCCAGAAGACGGCGCTGGCGCTCGATGAACTGCGCGAGGCGCTCAATTTGCCTGCGCCGCCGCACCGTATCGAATGCTACGACGTCTCCAACATCCAGGGGACAAGCAACGTCAGCGCGATGGTTGTCTTTGAGAATGGCCGACCCAAGAACAGCGAGTATCGCCGCTTCCGCATCAAAACAGTGGACGGGCAGAACGATGTGGCCAGCCTGCAAGAGACGCTGCGTCGGCGCTTCAAGCGAATGTTGAACGCAGGTGGAGAAGCTGCGACCGAAGAAGCTGTGGCGGAAAATGAGGCTGTTGGCCTGGAGACTCTTCTCTCGCAAAGTGAAGGGGCAGCGGAGGGAGCAGAAGGAGTCGATGAGGAGCCGCTGGAAGACATCCCCAATCAGGATGGGGTGAGCGCCGACATGGTGGGCGATCCCTGGGCGCAACTGCCCGACCTGGTGATGGTGGACGGTGGACGTCCACAGTTGAATGCGGCGCTGGCGGTCTTAGAGGAGCTGACGGTAAGCGTGCCGGTGATTGGCGTGGCCAAAGAAGACCACGGCAGCATCAGCACCCATGAGGAGATTTACCTGGTGGGCCAGCCCGATCCGTTGGTGTTGCCGCGTGGCTCGCAGGGGTTGTATCTCATCCAGCGCGTGCGCGACGAGGCCCACCGCTTTGCCATCACCTATCACCGCCAGACGCGCAGCGCCCGCACGTTCCGCTCTGTGCTGGACGACATCCCAGGGATTGGCCCGAAGCGCAAGAAGGCGCTGATTCGCACGTTTGGCTCGGCGCGCGCCATCGCCGCCGCCAGCGTCGAAGACATCGCCGCCGTGGAGGGGATGACGCGCGAAGTGGCTGAGCGTGTCAAGGAGCAGATCGGCAGTGGACGCGCGATCATTCACGGAGAATAAACGAAGAATACACATCGCTTTCCCCCTTCCCGTTCATGGGAAGGGGGCCAGGAGGATAGGTCAGGCGAGGTAGCCGCTGGCGTCGAAGAGGACGTTGGTGTGTGCGCCACTCGCCATATCTACTTGGATTTGCAGTTGGCCGCTGCTATTGAGACCGACGACGACACCGTTGGCGATGGTCTGGCCGCTGGCAAAGTTAATGCTGCTGGTAGCAGGCAGCGCGGGGCCGGGGTACAAGCGCAGATCGCCGCCACTGGTGGGGCCAACAACGGTCACGTTGCCTACCACGCCTACTGCGCCGGTGGGAACGCTGATCCCACCGACGACAACGCCGGTAATCTGTACGGAATGAGAGGTTCCCGCGTTATAGGGCGAACTCGACCGCGTATCGAGCAGGCGGATGGGGTTGGCGAGCAATGTGATCGCTCCGCTGGCTCCTGGAACGCCCGCCGCCACTTTGCGCCATGTCCCTGGCGAGCCGCTTGACACACAGATGTACTGCGCGCCGTTGGAGTCAACATAGACCTCGCCAACCACATGTGAGCCGCTGCCAGGCGCGCCCGCGCTCGCCGCTGGAGAGAGCAACAATGGCGCCTGCCCACCGGAAAACGAGGCGCCAAGGCCGCTGACGCTGTTGCCCTGCACGCCGATGCCCGTCTGGCTGGCGCCGCGCACGCCTGTCCCGGAGCCGGTACCGGAGCCGTTCAGGCCAGCGCCGTTGGCGCCCACACCCGTCTCGGTCAGGCCATATAGCCCGTAGCCGTTCTGCGAGGTCGCGTAGACGCCATAGTTTGATCCTGTGGTGTCGTAGGCGCTGAGCGCGGCCTTCAGTGGATTTGGCAGATAGACGCTGCCTGTGCCGATCTGCAATTGCAGGATGTCAGGCGCACTGTAGCCACTGGATGAGGGTGAAACTACAGTCTCTGTGTCCACAGTGAAGGCGCTGGTCGTCCAGTTGATCGTGCTGGCGTGGGCGATGTCAACAGGGTGTACGGCTTGCAACACGGCCACGCCAACGCCTGCTGCTGCTGCCACGCCGCCCCATTTGAGCAGCGCCCGCCGCGAGGTTGCGCCGTTCCGCTTGCCCTGAGGCGCCGGTTGTGCGGCGTCGGCTTGTTCTCCTTCCACTAGCGTTGTTTCGCCCATTGCTGCAAGGGTTTTCGCCACATCTGGTCGTGTATCGGCATGGGGAGAATGCGCGGTGGCAAGCTCAGCACGCAGGCGGGCGATCTCATCCTGCTGGCGCGCCAAAGTTTCTTCAAGCATGGCGAGACGCTGCTCAAGGTCAACAGGTGTGTGGCGCACGTCAATGTGTGGCGTCTGGAGAGTTTTTGCGGAGAGGGATTTGCGAGCAGTCATAGGGTACTCCATCTTTTCATTGTGTGCTTCAAGGCCATTCAAGGCCAGTGTTTCCTGTCGGTTGCTAGGAAACGGTGAGCGAGACATCATCCACAAACCACTCGCTGAAGAAGAGCGGGTTTGTCGTTTCGTTGGCGGTTGTCGCGCGGAACAGCACGACAAGCTGTTGTCCGGTGTGCGCCTGCAAGACGCTGGTTACGTTGTAGGATTCCAGCGTGTAGCCGTTCGTTGAAGCCGAGCAGGTCGCCTGCGCTGTGTCTACCACCGTGCCATCGAGCGTGGTGATCAGCGCATAGAAGTGATCCTGGCAGGCAAGACCGCTCGTGCCGGGGCTGTTAAATGCGCCGAAGCTATCGAGCCAGAAGCTGAACGTGGCGCTGTTGACGGTGGCAGGTACAGTCACCGACTGCCAGACACGATCATCACAGCCCGCATAGCCACACCCAAAGAACGCATTTGCGCCAGTGTGGGGATTGATCGAGGTGATCACCGTATAGAAGTCGGCGGAGTACTGTTGCCAGTGGCTTGGGTTATCCTCAAATGAGGTGTCGGTGAGCAACTGTGTCGCGCCGCCGGTTGCAGGGCAGGCGCCTCCACCGCCAGTTTGTATGCCGCCTGCTACATCGCGCGCAATATTCCAGGCGTCGGGCGAACCCATGCCGGTATTCAGGTCGTAGCATGTTCCCGACGGGTAGTCGCCCGCATACTGGGTGCTGGCGTAGTCAATGTCGTTATTGCCTGAGGTCACGTCGTGGTAGGGCGCGTAGGTCTGGGCGTTGGCGAAGAGAGTGTAGAACGACTGATTGAGCCAGCCCAGCGTGGCATGCCCGTTCACGGCCAGATAGGTATTGATATCGGTCGCGATGCCTGCCCAGAGCGGTGTCGCGGCGCTGGTGCCACCGACCTCGAGCCAGCCATACGCCTCGCTGAGCGCTGCGTCGTAGCAGTCGTTGACCGAGGTACAGTACGTCGCATAGCCGGTGCTGGGATCAGCGTCCGCTCCGACATCGGGAACCTCGCGATTGCCGTTGGAGAAGCTGTTGGAGACGCCCGCGCCCACCTGCCACGGTGGCATAGTGAAGTAACTGCTGATCGCGCCGCCGCCCGCGCCGCCGTTGCCCTGGCCAAAGTTCCATTCCGTCTCGGAGCTATACGAGCCGCTGCTCAACGTGAGCGATGTGCCGCCAACGCCCATGACATAGGGATCGCTGGCGGGTGAATCCGCCGAGGGGGGATAGCCCGATGGCGTGCCGGTGGAGCGGTCGAAGCAGTCGTCGGAGCCGGTGTCGCCTGCGGCGGCGAAGAACGATTGGCCCTGCGTCGCGCCCTGGGAGAAGATGTTGTCGAGCGTTTGCAGTTCGGTATTGCCCGTGTACGGCTCACAGAGTCCCCAGCTTGTCGTCGT
>JAJPIU010000181.1 GCA_021324535.1 Pseudomonadota bacterium | reverse complement strand
TGGGGCGCTTGCTGTTGGGGCGCTTGCTGTTGGGACGCTTGCTGCGTCTGTGGCTGATGCTGTGGCTGCGTCGCTCGTAGCGCAGCGATTCCTTGTGACCCAGGAGGCGCAGAATGTATTGGCTCAGGGGTGTGCTGCGGTCGTCCCAGTCCGGTTCGCTGCTGAGAATGATCGGCGCGTCGAGCAATCTCTTCCTGGCGGCGGGCGGCTGCTCCCAGTGGGCCAAGCTCCGGTGGGGGCGCATCAGACACGGGAGGCGTCATGCCCGGCACGAGAATCCCGGCGCCAGGGCCGGTGATCTTCGGCGGCGTGACAGCTTTGGGCGCCTGGGAAGCGGTCTTGTCCGAGGCTGCCTTTCCGGCGGCCCGCGCCGCACGCTCTTTGCGTTCTTTTGCGGCGCACTCATCACAGAGATTCTGCCTGGGGTTTGCTGCCCTAAACATCTTATGACAACGCGGACACTTCATTTTGACTTTGGCGCCCATTCTGTATACTCCTTTGGCCCTGGCTAGCTCGCTGGGGAGAGAAATCAAACTCGCCATCTTGTCACGCTGTGTCCCTGGCAGGATGCAGGCGTCCCATAGGTGGATAGCGTGCCCTTTGAGTATAGGCGGCTCAGCGCGCAACGTCAATGCGCATGGAGATTTGGAACGATCTTTGCAGTCACTCTTCCCAACAGCGGAGAATGTTCATGTGTTCACAACCGAAAATATACCGGATTCTTTCGATGCGCTTCGGCAATTTCTCGACAACATCCCATCGCTAGCGATACAATGTAGTGAGGATCATCACGACATGGCAGCGAGACGACAGGTGGTTCAGAAGTGGGGCAGCTGGCAAGCAGGAAGACTCGGCGTTCGCGCGGCGGCCAGCCCAGGCAAGCGGAGCAATCCAAGTCAGCCAAGAAATCTCAGAAATCTCAGGCGACACACCCGGCGCGCGCTTCAGCCCAAGTAGCGTCTTCCGTGTCTTTCGCAGTGGCGACGCGGAACGCGCGTGAAACGCGACCAGAGAAGAGACCAGTAACGCGACCAGTGAAGCCTGCGAAGAGCGCACAACTGGTCGGCGCATCCATCACATCCCCTCTTGCGCTACACAACTCATTCGAACCACGCTCGGTTGCGTATCAGCCATCTCCTGCCGTATCCATCGGCCCGACTGGCGCAATTGGCTCAATCGCCACTGTCAGGCGCGCCACATACTCGTCACTGGCGCGTAGCCTGATCGCGCTGGCGGATCGCGCCTATCCGCTCATCGCGCCATGGGTCTATCGCGCCTGGCTGATCGCGATGACGATAGCGCTTGGCGCTGCGCTCTTCTGGCTGCAAAGTCTGCTTGGCGCCGTGCCTGCCCACCCCACGAGCTGGCAACATGCCGTGCAATGGGCTGAGTTGATCTGGTTGACGCCGGTTCCGCTGGCGGTGGCGCTCTGGCTGGGCTGGTTCGTCTTCGCCGAGGTTCCTCGTCGTCCGCCATCGCCTGAGGCCGCGCCCTGGCCCTGGGTGACGGCTCCTACCCCCACGCAGAGCAGTCCTACGACGCCCGCTCATCGCCGCACAAAATCGCACCACACAGAGCGAATGGCGCAACGTCCGGCGCGGCTGATCCTGCGCTATGTGACACGCGGCGAGAACGAAGAGGTGTTGCGGGCCAGCATTGACGCCGCCCATCGGACGATGGTCGCCTACGCGCATGCGGTTGGCAAGGCCATCGCCCCCTACAGCATCGAGGTGATCAGCGAGCGCGCCATCAGCCTGCCCGAACCGCCAGCCGAGGCGCGCCCAGAAGGCGTGGTACAGGTGATCGTCGTGCCCGAAGGCTACACGACACCGGCAGGTTCACGCTTCAAGGCGCGGGCGCTCACCTACGCCCAATCGCTCGCCGCGCCACAGCCCGAAGACTGGTATCTCTACCTCGATGAAGAAAGCGCCATCACGCCAGGGATGCTTGCCGGAGTCTATCGCTTCATCGCGCGCGCCGAGCGCGCCAGCCAGGCGCGCAAACCGGCGCGGTTGATTGGTCAGGGCGCGATCCTCTACCAGGGAGGCGCATGGTTTTTTCGCGGCGCCGACGCCCTCCGCACTGCCGATGACCTGGGACGCTTCCGCCTGCAATATGCCCTGGGCGCGCCACTCTTCGGAGTGCATGGCTCGTATATCCTCGTGCGGGGGGATGACGACCGGCGGCTTTCGTTTGACGTGGGGCCACGCCTCTCGCTGACAGAAGACGCCGCCTGGGCGCTGCGCGCATGGGCGCGGGGCTACCGCTTCGGCTGGGTGGATGGCTACCTCTGTGAACAGCCGCCCCAGCGCGTTTACGACTTCGTGGGGCAACGGGCGCGCTGGCTGACCGGCATTCGCAATGTCATCAGCGACAGCACGGTTCCCTGGCGCTATCGCCTCTGCCTCGCCACGTTCACTGTTCTCTGGCAGGTCTCCTTTTTGCCGTTCCTCGTGGCGGTGGCTGCGCTCTTCGCGCATATCGCCCCCTTCGCGTGGATGCGCCTGCCAGCGGATTTCGCCTGGGCGACGTTTGTGCTGGCGTATTTGCAGGGCGCGCATGTGCAGGCGACCCGCCACCTGCGGGTTGCGCAGGGCGGCATAGCCCCTGCCGCGCCACTCACATTTGGGCAGGCGGCGCGCTGGCTGGCAGCGCGCACAATGGAGCGGGTGTCGGCGTGGGCGATGACCCTCTGCTACATCTGGTTCGCGTTGCTCGAAGCGGTCAGTGTGCTCTATAGCCTCGCGCCAAGCAAGGGCTTCTTTGTGATTCGCAAGCCGAGCTTGACCGCGCCCATGTCGCAATCGTCTGATCAGTCTGAGGAGTTGTCGGTTCTTACTGCGGCGACGCATCAGGTGGCTGGCGCCAGCGCGGGATAAAGGCGCAGAGACAGCGACATGGAGGAAACAGTGGCAGCGATCACCGCCTTTTTGAAAGGATTCGCACGCAAAGGGCTACCCATCATGCTCTTGATTGTGCTGGGCGTCTCGCTGGAATGGCTGCTGCTGACGAACTCCAGCCCACTGGCTGTGGTGGCGGCGATCACCGGCCCGCTTCCCACGCCGTCGGTACACTATCAGCGTCCCGCCTTCCAGACAGGCATCGTCTTCCCACAGTGGGGCGAGCAGGCGTATGGTAAAACCGATCATAACTTCGCGTTCGGGCTGGGAGAGATTCAACAGCAAACGGCGGCGCACTGGGTGGAGATCACCGTCAACCTTGCACAGGCCGCGCCCGACGCCACAGACGTTGGTTCGGTCTCCTACACACCGACGCCGCAGAGCATCTATGAAGGCATCATGCGAGCGCACAAAATGGGCTATAAGGTCTTCATCGTGCCGCTGATCAGCGTGGGACAAAATATCTGGTCGGGCTACATTCACTTTGGGTCGCTCGCCGACGCGCAGACCTGGTTCGCCAACTACTGGCGTGCGTATGCTCCCTATATCGCCGCCGCGCAGCGCGCACACGCCGATCAGGTGGCCATCGGCACAGAGCTGACTATGCTTGAACAGGAGCCTGCCGCGCTCTGGAACACTTTGATCGCCAAAGCGCACGCGCTTTACCATGGGCGCCTCACGTATGACATGAACTGGTCAACCCTCGATGCGCCCTCGCCCGATTGGATGCGCAACCCTGCGCTGGCGGCGATTGGCGTCTCGGAATATCTCTCGCTCGCGCCCAAACGTGAACATATCGCGCCCGCGCTGCTCCCCGGCTTGTGGCGTTCCATTGTGCGGCGGCGGCTCGACCTGCTGGCGCTGCGTGTGGGCAAGCCCGTCCTGATCTCAGAGATCGCGTATCGCAACAGCGCCGACGCCACCTTCTATCCCTTCAAGGACACCACACCCGCGCCGCACGATCCGATTGAGCAGGCAGCGGCCTACGACGCGGCGCTGCAAAACGTCATCGCCGATCCTCTGATCGAGGGCATCTACTTCTGGGGCTGGTCGGTGCCCACCTTCGAGCCAAACTGGCTGCCTGCGGCCCAGACGCTCCATCACTGGTATACCTCACCGCTGGCTTGAACAGCAGAGAGAGGTTTCTCAGCGAGTTATTTGGATGATACGCGCGCGTGCTTCCGAACAAACAGCGGAAGACTCGCCAACACCCCTAACGCCAGGGCGATTCCGATGGCCAAAAGAGCAACGGCCCATTGCAGCGGCTTCGTCGTCATCAGGAAGACAATCCCCAATAGCACTGCAAAATACACCCGGAGCGCCAGGCTCATCACCGGATCAGTGAGGCGGGCTGCGAATGCCATGGAGAGTGGCCCATCCGGTTCGGCCCGCGACTGCGCGGCGATGGCCTTGACCCGGCGGTCGATCAGGAAGACACCAAACGGCGCCAACAGCAGGAAGCTCCCTGTTGCGACATCTAGCCAGGGAACCTCAAGCCCCCAGGTGGTCAACGCCATGTAGAGACCCGCGATGATCAGAAGCAAAATGCTCCCGACAGCAAGATTTCCTGCCAGCGTGACCAGTCCAGCGATGAGACGCGCTTGCTCGACTCGTTGCGCTAGCCGCCAGCCAAGCGCGCCAAATAGCCACATACCAACACCAACAAACACACCAATCGCGCCAAGAATATGCGTAAACAAGGCGAGGGTATAGAGACTCATGTGGTGTGCTCCTTCTCTGGACGATCAGGCTGAAGGCCATGAAGAAAAATGGCGACAATCGCCGTGATGTGTTCCTCATCCGTCAGGCCGTCTTGTTGTAGCGCGGGCAAGAGCAGCTTGCCTCCCAGTTGAGGTAACAGCATTCCCATGAACGCTCTGGCGCCAGCGCGCACGTCGTGCGGGCGTAATCGCCCAAGTTCGATCTGTCTGGTGAGGTACACTTTCAGAAAGTCGAGGATTCGCATGATCACTTGTCTGCTCACCAAGTCAGCGATCTCAGGCCGCCTGATCACTTCAGGGACGATCAGTCGCAGGATGCGCGGCACGCCCGGTCGCTCAGATGTGGCAAGATAGGCGCGCCCTAGCATGGGCAACGCCTCTTCCGGTGGCATATCGAGCAGTGAAGCAGGCTCGAGTATGGCGCGCACAATGGGCAGGCGATCCAGCACGGACTGAAAGAGCGCCTCTTTCGTAGGGAAATACCAGTAGATCAACGCTTGCGACTTGAGTCGCGACCGTTGAGCAATACGCTTGATTGTCGCGCCCTGATAGCCCGCCTCCGCAAACTCATCGAAGGCAGCGTCTAGAATCTGCTCGCGGCGAGTTCTCCGTGAATCCGACTCATCCTGCTCATCTGGCTCAGGCTGGCTAGCATGAGCATACAGGTCTGGCTTCGTGTTTGTCTCATTCATGCTGTAGCTCCTGATTGATCGATCAGTCAAGAGTATACACTTGATTGATCATCCAGTCAAGGGGCAGACTCAGGTGGGAGACACACGCACGGCTGTCAATGTTGTGGAAGATGGGAGGGCGTAGCTCTATGTGGTCATGTTGTGGTTCGCCGCGCCCGCTGGAACGCATGCAGCGCAGCGTCTCCCCAACTGAGAAAGCCGGCCGTCGCCAGCCCATGGATGATGATTGAGGGCACAAGTGAGCGGCGTTTGCGTTGTGCCAGATAGACCGCGCCAAACACGCCGCCTGCCGCTGTCACCCCTGCAATCGAGCGCCAGCTCCAGCCACCCAGCCGGTGGTACGCGCCAAACACCGCTGTCGTGATTGCCCACCCCAGCGCCGCGTCCACAGCTTCGCCAGTGGTCTGTTCTACGGCGCCTTCCTGGGCGCCATGCCGCGCGGCTGGCTGTTTTCGACGTGCTACGCCCCAGAGCCAGCGCCGCACGCGCCCAACCGAGCGTATCGCCAGCGTCTGCAAGAAGCCGCGCCAGAACAACTCTTCGGCGGGCGCGTTCACCGCCAGATAAAACGTCGTTTGTAGCGCCTGATCCGCAGGGGTGGGCAGGCGATAACGGGGGGCGACCCAGCCGCGAAACGCGATAGCCAGCCCCATCAGCGGCACGCCAATCGCGCTCCCCAGCGCGGCGTCGCGAAACAGTTGACGAGCGGTCGAGCGTGGTAGGCCAACCCCCGCTGCTCCCTCGCCGGTCATCTTCGCATAGATACCCGCCGCGACCGCAAAGGGAACCACGCGGCCAAATGTATCCTTCCAGAGCCAGTCCATCGTCGCCGCGACCGTGCTGCGTTCAACGGCGGGCGAAGGAGGGGGAATAATGACAGAGGACGTGTCCATAGAAGAAAATACTCCGAGAAAAAGGGTGCGCCATTACAGCTCTTGCCCTGGCGCCAATGGCTGACGACGAAGATATAGCCATATACGCTGGTATGAGAGCACAGGGGCGCAAAAGATCGTATCTTCACCGAAGACAGAACGATGGAGATGTACGTTGAGAACTATAGCGCATGCGCGTACAATGGGGGTAGCGCACGCAGGAATAACGCCAGTATGGTAGGCGGCAGTAGGGGGCCAAAGATGAAGTGTCCGCGATGTGGGCAGATCAATGAACAGGGACAAGAAACGTGCCTGCGATGTGGGCAAGCGCTCATCCAGCCCGACGGCATGCAGGCGCCTACAGGAAACGCAGGCCATCCGGCGCCACACCGTGCGCCCTACTCCTCCCCACTGGGAAGCAGCGCCGAGCCTGTGGAGGCGACCTGGCGCGAAGAACCCGGCGCGCCAGACCCTGCCCGGCTGGCGGTCATGGATCAACCGGCTGAACCGCCAGAAGAGCGCCAGCCCGACGCGCAGCCTGCCCTGCCGCCGCCACAAGCGCCTACGCAAACCGCGACGCCGCCATCGCGGCCATCATCCGCATCCCCTGCATCGCCTGCATTCCCCCAACCACTTCAGTCGCCGCAGGCGCGCCCATCTGATGAGCCATCTCCGTCGGCGCAACCTGGGGCGCCAGGCGCTCCCGCCTTCTCGCCGGATGACAATCCGCCGCCCTGGCTGGCCCAGGCGTTGCACGCGCATGGGCGGCTGCCCGGCGCCGACGCGCCGCACGCGCCGTACCCAGGCCCGCAACCGCAACCACCGCTTCAATCCGGCTACCAGCCCGATATCGGCCAGACGCCAGGCTACGGTGTCCCCATCAGACCGGGACTGGCTCCCAACGCGCCCAACATGCCTGGCGCGCCCAATATGCCCAGTATGCCCGATACGTCCAACGGAAACGCGCAGCAAGGGCGAGCTTTCCCACCGCGCCTGATCCCTGAGCGACCTCGCCAGCCCACCGAGCCGCTGGGGCAGTCAGGGCGCATCCCTGACTCCCAACAGGGTGAATGGATGGGCGCTATTTCTCTTAATGCACTCAATAACCCCAATCTACCCAACGGACGCCCAGGCGCATCAGGGGAAAGCGGCGCGGGCATGCCTCCTCGAACGCCACAGCGTTTTCCGTCCGATGCGCTCTTCGCGCCGCCATCGGCTCCTCAGCCAGGCGCCGCGCCCATTCCACCGAGAGCTCCCCAGAGGATACCCCCCATGCCTAAGTATCCTCCTTTGACAAATACGCCCGCTGCGCATGCGCCCACCCTTCAACCGAGCGCCATCCTCAGAGGAGGACGCTACCGCCTGCTGCGGCGCTTCGACGCCACCCCTGGTGGGACGCCGATGAACGGGCCGGAGAGCGCCTGGCCCTTGATGATCGCCAGTGATAGCGACACACCCAGCGCCAGCGTACTCATTCAGGAACTTCCCCTGCACGGACAGGAAGGCTATGCCGCTTCGCCGATGAACAACGCCGAGGCTATCGAGCGCCGCCGCATTTTGATCGCCGGGCGTCTCCGCGCCATCCCTCCTGGGGTGGCGGCACAGGTCATTGATAGCTTCACCGAGAACGGGCGCCATTTTCTGGTATTTGAGGAGCCAACCGGCGATCTTCTCAATGACCGTATCCAGCGGGCGCGCGGCCCGCTGGCGGAACGTACGGTCGTTGAGTATACTCTGCGCATCATCGAGGCGCTACTCGGCCTTGCCGAGGGCCGCCCGCCACTGCCGCACGGCGCGCTCAGCCCCATGCACGTCATTCTTCGCCCCAATGGCAGCGTCACACTGGTTGGAATCTCTCCAAACGTGTTGGCGACCGCCGATGGCGCTACCAATGCTGTGATGGGGCCAAGCGGCGTTCCGGGATACGCTGCGCCCGAACAGGCACGCGGCCAGGTGACTTCACGCTCAGATATGTATGCGCTAGGGATGATGATGCGTCACATGGCGACCGGGATTCCCCCCTGGCGGCAGTCTGACGCAGGCTCCACGCAGATGATGCGGCGGGTCAATCCCACGCTCTCGCTAGAGTTTGAGGAGATCGTCAATCGCGCCACACGCCCATCCGCCTCGCAGCGTTTCCTCACGCTCGATGAAATGCGGCGGGCGCTGGCGTCGTTGATGACACGCACCCCCGGACGCGCCTCAGACCCACGCTTGGGCACGGGCCTGACGGGAGTATTGCCTGATCTCGATGAGGCTGTGGCGGCGCGTCTGGGTGAGAGCGCCTCAGGCGCACAGAGAGGGCGACGGGCAGGCGCCCTCTCGCAAAATCCGTTTTTTCTGGTAGCTGTCATCTTCGTGCTAATCGCGTTGGTAGGCGCGGGTCTTGTCGCCTATTCGCAGCGCGGGGCAAACCACATGGCCCCACCGGCGAACACCGGGCCAACGCCCAATCCAGGTGTTGTGCTCTACCAGCAACAGGGAATCGGGATCAGCGCGGGCGAGTTCGTCTTCGACAAACAACAGCCTGACGCAAACCTAAAAGAAGAGGCCGTGCGCGCTTTGGCGGTTGGCGACCAACAAACGGCCCTGAATGACTATCATCAGGCAGTCTCGATGGATATTAGCGACGCCGAGGCGGCGATCTACGTCGCCGACCTTGCGATTGTGCTCCACCATGCGCCCTATGTGACGTTCGCGGTCGGCGTCGCCTTCAGCGGTAACAGTACGAGCGGGCCAACCGACCTCGATGTGGATGCGCGCGACCAATTGCAGGGCGCCTATCTGGCGCAAGAAATCATCAATAATTCCCAGCTGCTGCCGGATGGCGTTCAGGCGCGTATCCTGATCGTCAACTCCGGCCCGGATGCGAGCGGTGTCTCCGCTGTCGCCAGATTACTAGCCGCACAGATTAACAATGGCAACCCCCAACATATCGTCGGGCTGATCAGTTGGCCGGAAATTGCTCAGGCGCAGGCGGCGGTGACGGCGATGCAAAGCATTGGTTTACCGGTCATTGGTACAGCGGTTGGCCTCGATGAGCTGGCAATGTCAACGTCCAGCGCAACCACAACGCCTACTCCCACTGGCGGCGCCATGGGAGGAAACTACTTTGCCATTGTTCCTTCGGTCGTCACACAGGGCAGTGAGCTTGCCGACGCCGTTATCCAATCACAGCAGCTTGGCTACACCCAGATCGCGCTGGCGGTTGACGAACAAGACCCAGTGAGCGTTGCCCTGGCGCAGGGGTTCGCCAAAGAAGTAAGCGCCAACCAACAGACCGGCGCCAGGATCGTCGCCCATGTGAGCGTCACGCAGGGAAATAACGCCAGCTACTCCGCAGCCGCGCAGGTCGCGCAGAAACAAAACGCCAGCTTGTTGTTCATCGCTGGGACGGATCAAGATACGGTTGGCATAGCACAAGCGGCCTACCATCTTGGCGTATCATACCACATGCTGGCAGGGGCTGAGGCCGATACTCCCGCGCTCTTTGGAGAGGGAACCGATCCGCTGGCGCAGGTGGCGCGCCAGAATCCCTCCATCTTTGGTGATCTCTATGTCACCGCGCTTGCCGACGCCTTCGAGCCAGCCGCGGTTGGCGACCCAAACCAAAACCAGGTGCTTTACGACCAAAACTATCTCAGCGTGTTTGGGCAAAGCGGCATTCCCAGCGGGCTGCTCAATCCCGATCCAGGGAGTGTCCTGGCGTATGACGCCGTGACGTTGCTGGCTGAGGCGACGCCCATCAATGGGCAGACGGGGACACCAGGAAAACAGTCAAGCCCATCCCCAGGGCAAACCACAGCCATAATCTATCCCACACTGACGCAGGTACGTTCGAGCCTACTCGGAAACAATAAACAGCAAGGGTTTCAGGGGATAAGTGGGTTGATCAGCTTCAGCCTGAACGGCGATCAAACACAGAAATCGCTCGCCATCTTGAAGCTGACGCCTAACCTGAACGCCTCGGCGTCAGCCCCCGTCGCGACGACCACCGTATTGCTGGTGGTCGGCGGCAAATCGGTCTATTGCGGCCCATCAAACACCTGCGCGAACTAGAGTCGGTCACGTATCCATTGGGGCAACCGCTTCGGCCGTCTCACGTATTGATTGGTTGCTCGTGTCATACAGCGCCATTGGCGGCTGCATCGTTGCCGCATGCTCTTTCAGCAAGCGATTGAAGCGAATCATGCGCTTAATGACATCGCTTGAACCGGATTCCCGCCATGAAGGTCGAAGCTGCAAACGCTCTTGGATCAGGGTATCATCACAGACCAGCGCCAAATAGTACAAGGTCGAAAAAAAACGGCTGCTGAAGAAAGGGATGTGGATGGCCGCAGAAGGGACAGACAGCATACGGGCCAGCAGGATCGATAGTTTTCTCAACGGAGTATTCCCCGCACTGGGGACATACGTTAAACACGGTGGCGCTATCCTCTCATTGTCTCGTCGTAGGCCCACACGCCCAGAGGTTGTGTTTATAGAAGTCTACAAGCCCTGCGGCAATTGCAGCGCCTGCCTTTCTCGTGAACTGATGCTCCAGTGTACCACATGTGCATGGTGAAAATGCCTGCTCCTCCTTAACCAATCACATCTTCAATGTGCTCGGCCAAAATACTGTCTCTTGAGCCGCAAGCATTCAGCAGAACCATATTGTAGAGAGGTGAGAGTCATGCTATACTGCTCCTATTCACCAGTGAGTGGACGAGATAACAGTATGCGACTGAGCAAAGAAAGGGTAGGTTATGTCAGCAGAGCCAGCAAGATTTGCGGAACTCTTCAATCACCCAACGGTTGAGGCAATGCATTCACTCTCATCACAGGCCTTTGAGAAATTTGTTGCCTATGTACTCAGGCGAGCAGGTTATGATGTGAAGGAAGTTGGGCCGCATTGGCTTAGGGGAGTTGATCTCGAGTTCAGGGCGCCAGGAAGCACGCGCACCTTTGGTGGGGTTGAATGCAAGCGGTACGCCCACGACAATTTGGTAGCGGCTTCTGTAGTTCAGCATGTGCGCGGCGCTAGCGTCGTCAGTAAGCCAAGCGTCAAACCGTTTGTCATTACGACTGGCGACTTCAAAGACACAGCTCACGATATGGCAGAATCCGAGGGGAAGCGCGTTTATCTCATAAACGGCTCCCAACTCATTCGATACATCACCTATATTCAAGGTTCGCGCCATGATGACGATGCTGTGATCTCGGCGCTCTCTCCGGAGTTTTTTGCGGGACGAAATAATACGCCGACTCGTATCACTGGTGGCGCAACCATCCTTGCGGTTGCAAATAATAAAGGCGGAGTAGGCAAAACGACGACAGCCTACTACCTTGGTGTCGAATATGCGCGACAAGGCAAACGAGTGCTCTTGATCGACTTTGACGGACAGGGTAATCTTACTGAGCGATGTATCCCACACCAATTGGGATCAGCGAGTAACCAAGGCTTTCAGCTCCAAAGTATCGTCCATTACTTTTCGGGCAAGAAGCCACTTGCAGAGCTCATCATCCCAACGGAAACTCCAGGGGTAAGCCTCATCCCCTCCGATCCTTTCTTGACACTACGTGACGTGGGCGGCGCCGGTCGCCCAGACATTGAGACGCAAGTTATTCACGATATACATGCGTTGCGGCATAACATGATAGCGAATCTTGGAGGAACGCCAGATTGGATTATTCTCGATACTCCACCCGCTATGTCTGTCTTCACTCGTGCAGGTTTAGCAGCCGCTGACTTCGTACTTGCTCCTGTACGGCCACGGCCTGCATCTCTTTCTGGCACGCGGAATATGCTCTTGACATTGCGCACAATGGATGCTCTGACTGGCACAAAAGGGCGATTTTTGGGTACAGCCGTCACCCATTGGGATACACTGGAGCTCACAAAGCGATTCGTGGAGATTGATCTTCCGGGAGCAATTCAAGGCAGTCTCCAAGAATTTGGTGGATACCCGTTCACCTCTCGGATTCCATTTGATAACCAATTGGACTCATTGGAGCCTGGAGCCAAGACAAGAGGGGCTGCCGCATATGCAGCATTAGCGGATGAGGTAGCACAACTTGTTCAGTCGAAGCGCCAAAGCCAGAAATAATACGTCTGAAGTATCAAGAGTCAAGTGCGCACTGTCCATGCGCGGAGGAGGGAACAACAGAATGGCGGCAACACGAAAGCCCAGAGCGCAGACAGCGCCTAAACCCAAGCTTCCAAAGGCGCCTAAACCACCCAAGCCACCCAAGCCAATGTCCGCAACCCAGAGGAACAAACTGGCAACAAAAGGCATTCTCGTCGCTCTTGGGATACCGGATGAAGGTGAGAAAGCAGCAGTCACGGCTGTACTCGAGGCCGTTTATGAGCGGTTGGCCGCAGATGTTGACTTGCGAAATACCGTGAACGAGAAGTACCAGGAGATCGCATCGCTTAGTGGTGGTACACCTCGTGCGGCTGGGAGAAGTTCAACGCTTGATCTTGGCCCTGCGCCTGTTCCTATTCGTGCGGGAAAACCGGAGGACTACAATCCCTATCGCACGTTTGATCCGTATGCCCTTGTGTGGGAATATGGCGAGCATCAGTTGCGCGCTGTGCTTGTGCGTGGAACACAGCGCGACCTGCGCGAAGCCGTGAGCATTGTCCAGGCGCATAAACCGGGAACCGCGCCACGAAATAAGAACAATATCAACGATATGGTGGATTACATCATGGAGCAAGTCGTCGGTTCGGTTGACAAATCGCCGGAGCATGCTCCTGTGAGGTAGGAAGAAGGGTAGCATGCTACCCTTCTCCTATAGTGATCGCGCTATGCCTCTGCCTGAGCGGCGGCCACCGGCTGCGCTTCGAGCGCGCGGGCAAGAATCTCGGAGATGTCTTCGACGCCAAAGTTGTCGGTTGCGCCGACGGCTTTGATGCCATCCTCAAACATCGAGATGCAGAAGGGGCAGGCGGCGGCAAGCGCGTCGGCGCCAGTGTCCATCGCCTCCTGCACGCGCGTATTGTTGATGCGCTTACCGATCTTCTCTTCCATCCAGGCGCGTCCACCGCCGCCGCCACAGCAGAAGGAGCGGTTGCGGTTGCGGCGCATCTCTGTCACGCCCTCGCTGTTGATCACGTTCAGCACACGGCGCGGCTGGTCGTAGACACCGTTCCAGCGGCCGATGAAGCAGGGGTCGTGATAGGTCAGCTTGCGGCGGTCGAAGCCGGCGGGGAGTTTGAGCTGGCCGGTTGAGATCAGTCGGTCAATGAACTCCGTATGGTGAATCACCTCGAAGTTTCCGCCAAGCTGCGGGTACTCATTCTTGATCGTGTTGAAGCAGTGCGGGCAGGTGGCTACCACCGTCTTCACGTTATAGGCGCGTCCCGGCTCCACGCCCACGCCCGAAGGCGCCGTGGCGGTTGCGCCGTTGCTGCTGGTCGCGCCGTTTGTCCCGTTGGCTTCGGTTTTCGCCTCGCCGCCCTTGCCGAAGCCGTAGCCGTTGAGGACTTCGATATTTTGCTGGGCGAGCATCTGCCAGAGGTATTCGTTGCCGATGCGTCGCGCCGGATCGCCGGTGCAGCTTTCCTCAGGCCCCAGGATGCCGAAGCGCACACCCGCTGCCTGCATCACCTTCGCGAAGGCCGTCGCCACCTTCTGGTTGCGCGCATCGAACGATCCCATGCAGCCAACCCAGTAGAGCACCTCCACATCGGGGTCTTCGGCAAGCGTGGGAATGTTCATACCGCGTGCCCAGTTCGCCCGCGTGTCGTTGCTGATCTCCCAGGGATTCTGGTTACGCTCCAGATTATTGAAGAGCGGCGTCACCTCCTGCGGGAAGTTGCTCTCCTCCATAACCAGATAGCGCCGCATGTCATCAATCTTCTGCACATGCTCGATGGAGACCGGGCAGATCTCCACGCACGCGCCGCAGTTCGTGCAGGCCCAGAGCGATTCCTCTTTGATCAGGCCGCCCACCATCGGCTCATGCTTGGCCGCCTCCTCGGCTGCGCCAGCGCCCACCAGGAGGATGTTTCCCTGCGAGTACAACTCTTCGCGCACGCCCAGGATGATCTCCTTCGGCCAGAGCGGCTTGTCGGTGGCTAGCGCGGGGCAGACGCTATTGCAACGGCCACACTCCGTGCAGGCGTAGCCATCCAGCAGTTGTTTCCAGGTAAACTGCTCGACTTTGTGCACGCCGTAGTCTTCGCGCTCTTCGATGTTGGGGATGATCTGAAGGGCGCCCATCGGGGCATAGTTGCGGAAAAAGACATTGAACGGCGTGGCGATCAGGTGAAGGTGCTTGGAGTTGGGCAGGTAGACCAGGAAGCCAAGCACCGTCAGCACGTTACCCCACCACGCCACATCAGCCAGCGCCAGCGCCGTGCGGGCGTTCATCCCGCCAAACGCCGGATTGAGCAGCGCGCCAAACACCGACCACGCCGCGCCGCCGGTGGCGACATAGGCGAAGACCTCGAAGAAGAAGAGCGTGACGAGTACCAGCGCGATAAGGATCAGGATAGTGTAGGCGTCGGCCATGCCGTGGGTCTGGCTTTGCAACTGGCGTGGTCGCATCACCAGGCGCCGATAGGTAAAGGCGATCAACGCGACGGCAGCCATGAAAATGAAGAAGTCCAGAATGGCGGCGAAGGGTTTGCTGCTGATAATGGGTATCTGGAAGCCCAGTCCCATCGCCCAGAGGTTGAGCGCGTCAATCTGGATGATGATAAAGCCCCAGAACGTGAAAAAGTGGGCGATCCCAGGCAACGGATCGCGCAGCACGCCGCGCTGCCCAAGCACCATCAGGGTGAAATATTTGATGCGGTCGCCCAGGCGGTCGAAGCGGTTTTCTGGCCGCCCCGCAAGCAACATCCGCACCAGCTTGCGAATACGCAGGCCAAAGGCTACCCACGCGACCACCAGGACAATGCCAAAGATGATCGCGCCGATCAGCCCGCCTGACGGCATGAACGGTGGAAGCATAGCAACCGCTCCTTTAAGACAACCGATAAGCTACGTCTAGCCGAGATAGGCGGGCGGGTTCACCCGCCCGCCGCTGCTATGGACAACCTACCCTCTGCGCTGCTTGACCAGCGCCGTCAACTGCGGCACAACCACGTTGAGATCGGCTACCACGCCCAGATCGCAGAAGCCGAAGATCGGCGCCTCTTTGTCTTTGTTGATGGCGATGATCAGGCCCGATGTGCCCATGCCTGCTTTGTGTTGCACTGCGCCGGAGATGCCACAGGCGATATACACCGTCGGCTTGACTGTCTTGCCCGTCTGGCCCACCTGCCGCTCGTAGGGAATCCATCCGGCGTCAACGGCGGCGCGTGAGGCGCCCATGCTTGCGCCAAGCGCAGTAGCCAGCGCCTCGATCTGCTCGAAGCCCGCAGGCCCGCCAACACCGCGTCCGCCGGAAACGATGATCTGCGCCTCCTCAAGCTTGGCGGTGGTGACGGCTGGCAGCCAGATATCATGCCCATCGGGCGCCTTGCCCAGGTGGCCTGCCGCCGTCGCGCCCTCGGCGCCAAAGGGGCCGCTCAGCTTCGCGCCCTGCTTGGGGGCAGCCGGCGCCGGGACGTTTTCAACGCTGGCCGAGCCGCCCACGCGCACGGTGGGGAAGGCGTTCTGGCGCGCGCCAAGCAGGCGTGTTCCCTCGCCCTTGAACGTCGCCTTGACCGATTGCGAACCGCCAAAGGCCGTGATCGTCATAACGACATTCCCGCCGTCCAGCGTGACCTCGCCGACGTTGTACTCGATGCCCAGACCCAAACGCGCGGCAAGGCGAGCCGCCACATCGCGCCCATAGTTCGTGGCGCCGAAGAGCACGAGCGACGGCTGATGCTGCTGGATCAGCGCTGCCAACGTCTCGACATGCGGCTGAACCAGATACTCATCGTAGACCGTTCCTTCCGAGGCGTAGACCGTCTTGACCCCGCAATCGCCAAGCTCCTGCGCGGCGGCCTGGGTGTTTGTTCCCATCGCCACCGCCGCCGAAGAGCCACCAAGCTGGTTCGCCAGATCAGCCGCTTTGCTGGCAAGCTGAAGCGAGATGCCCGCCAGCTTGCCATTGCTGATCTCCGCCAACGCCCATACATCGTTTGCCATATTTAGAGCACCTTCTGTTCCACGAGGAAGGCCACGATGCGATCCGCCGCTCCCTCATTGCCCATGTAGATCTCGCCCTTGCGCTGCGCCGTCACCTTCTCCGCGCTGAGGGCCTCTTCGCGTGCGCCCGCAGCGCCCACTGTGTCGGCGTCCAACCCCAGGTTGGCCAGCGTCAGCGTATCAATCGGCTTCTTCTTGGCCTGCATGATACCTTTCATCGAGGGGTAGCGCGGCTCGTTGATGGACTTGACCACGCTCACCAGCGCAGGCATGGACGCCTCGGCTACCTGATAACCCACCTCGGCCTGCCGCTCGATGCGCGCCGTGGAGCCGTCAATATCCAGCTTGCCAGCGAACGAGAGCAGTGGCATGCCCAGGAACTCCGCGACGGCGCTGGGCACCACGCCGCCATAGGCGTCTGCGGCGGCGCTGCCAAAGAGCGCGAGGTCGAAGCCGATCTGCTTGAGTGCGGCGGCTAGCACGCGCGCCGTGCCAATCGCGTCGGAGCCTGCCAGCGCGGGATCGGTCACAAGGACGCCGCGATCAGCGCCCATCGCCAGCGCCCGGCGGATGTTATCAGTGGCAGTGGCTGGCCCCATGCACAGCGCAATCACCTCGCTGCCAGCGTGTTTCTCTTGCTGCCGTAGTCCCTCTTCGATGGTGTATTCATCGAAGGGGTTGATCACAGCGTCTTCTTTGCGTCGCTCGATGCGCATATCAGGGCCGAAGGATTTCTCGACCGTTGTGGACGGCGTTTCCTTCATGCAGACGACGATCTTCACCGGGTTTTCCTCCAGGTTGTGGTTTGTGGATAGCGTAGGATGAGTAGCGGACGAGGACGGCGGGCGGCTCAAGCCGCGCCTAAGGGCTTCGCTACACTTCGCCACGAAGCCCGCCTTCGCGGGCTTGACGTCGAATTGTCCGATACTCATCATCAACATACGGAAGAGCGGGCGAGGCCAGAAGCTCACGATAGCTTTTGTTGGCGAACGCCGTTGTCCGCTTGGGAATGCGCGACGTCACGGGATGTGCCCAGAAGACACGCGAGTATAGCATGGCATAAGTCTATTGCCATTTTAGCCGTAGCGCCCATCATGTGTCAACGTAGCTGGCTGCAACCTCTCCCCCTGGCCCCCTCCCCCACACGGGGAGGGGGAAAAGAGAGCTACTCCCATTTGAAGGTGTAGATCGTCGCGCCCAGGAAGATCGCCGCCCAGATGATCAGCAGGATCAGGCTGCCCAGCGAGACACCACTGGGAGTGAGTGAACCATAGAACGCGTCGGTTAATGCGGCAGAAGGCAGCAGATTGATAATGGTGGCCAGCCAACCCGGCCATGCGCTGGCGGGGACGATACTGCCGCCGAAGATGGTGAGAACCAGCAGCAATCCATTTGCGCCCGCCAGAGTCGCCTCGGCCCGGAGCGCACCCGCCATCAGCAGCCCCAGGCTGGCAAAGGCGAGCGACCCCAGCAGCAAGATCACGACGAAGGCGAAGAACGAGCCGGAGGGCCGCCAGCCATAGAAGATCGCGCCGATCAGCGTGAGTACGATCACCTGGCCAATCTCCACCGCCAGCACGGAAAGCGACTTTGCCAGGATCAACTCAGTTCGCGAGAGCGGCGAGGCGCCCAGGCGTTTCAGTACGCCATAGTAGCGTTCGTAGGCGGTGGCGATGCCCAGGCTGACCATGCCGGTGGACATGATCGCCAGCGCCAACACGCCCGGAAGGAGAAAGGTTATCCCAACTTTGGTGATGTTGAGCGAGGCAAACGCAATCAGCAGGATCGTTGGAATAAAGATGGTGACAAGCAGGCTCTCGCCACGTCGTAGTGTCATCAGCAGTTCGGCGCGCGTCTGCGCTAGCGTGATACGCCAGAAGGACGCAGCAGAAGTTGTCGTCGTGGGTGTGGAAGTTGTTGGGGCGCTCACTCTCTCATTTCCTTTCCGGTCAGCCGCAGGAAGACATCTTCGAGCGAGGCGCGGCCAATCCGAATCTCGGTCAGGTCAATATGTGTGTCGCGCGCCCAGGTGGCAAGCTCCACCAGCAGGGCACGCGCGTCGCCGGTCTCCAGCGCATAGCCTTCCGACGGCTCGGCGCGCACGTTGCGCACAGCGTCCAGCCGACCCAAAGCAGACGCATCGAGAGGCGTTTTGGCGCGGATGCGTACCTCGGTTGTGGTAGTGGATTGGCTGGTGGTCAGCCCGGCAGGCGTGTCGAGTGCGAGCAGTTGGCCGTCGTCTATGATGGCGATGCGGTCGGCCAGCCGCTCCGCCTCATCCATGAAATGCGTGGTCAGCAAGATGGTGGCGCCTTGCTCTTTGAGATTGCGGATGATGTCCCAGGTGGCGCGACGCGCCTGGGGATCCATGCCGGTCGTCGGCTCGTCCAGGAAGAGCAGGCGCGGCTTGCCCACGAGGGCCACCGCTAGAGCCAGCCGCCGCTTCTGACCACCGGAAAGCTGACGGCAACGTGTCTTTGCGGCGTCTTCCAGGCCCACCAGCGTCATCAGCGCGTTGGGATCGGCGGGATCGTTGAAGTAGCTGGCGAAGAGCGCCAATACCTCGCCCGCGCGCATGGTGGGATACAGGCCATCCTGCTGGAGCATCACGCCGATCTGCGGCCTGAGGGTTGCGCCATCGCGCTGGGGATCGAGTCCCAACACGCGCGCCTCGCCGCGATCCGTCTTGCGATAGCCTTCGAGTATCTCGACAGTGGTAGTTTTGCCCGCGCCGTTTGGCCCCAGCAGCGCGAATATCTCCCCAGGCGCAACCTCGAACGAGAGGTCGTTGACGGCAAGATGCTCTCCATAGCGTTTCACCAGATGCGAAACAGAAATGGCCGCCTCGCCACGCTTTGCGCCCGAAACGCTGGAAACGCCGACGCCTTGCGCGCTCGCAGTTAGCGCGTCGTTGCTTTTCGTGGCCGCGCTTGCCTGCGTAGGCGGTGTGGCGTTGCGGCGCGTTTTGGCCGACTCGGCGCGTGTATGTGCTGAACTCATAATAGTGTCACAATCCCTATCGCCGCCTCAATCCGATCAACGCTGATCAAAAGGTGGCATATGCGTTGTCATCAGTAGAAAACGTAGCATATACGCGCGTGCGACGCCAAAATATGGCTAACAGCGGCATGACAATAGCCTCAGGGATTATCCTGAACAGCCGAGAGACGCTATACTTTTCTGGCTTCTCTGGCCATAGCCGTCCCACTCGTCTTTGATATAGACTGCTCAGTAAACTGTGTACAACCATGCCGCCGAAGGATAGACTATGCCCAAGACGCTTACTACCACATCAAAAGCGCATATTGCCGATGCGCCCTGGCGCGATACCGTCAGCCCGCAGGCGCTCGAACTGCTGGAACTGGCATCCCTTGAAGAGAGCCTGGCTGCGCTCAATAGCGATGGCGCACAGCCTGCCGTAGATGTCGTCGTGATCGGCGGCGGCGTGACGGGCCTCAGCGCAGCCCAGGCGACGGCAGCCGCTGGGCTGCGCACGCTGCTGGTGGAGGCGGCCCCACGGCTCGGTGCGGGCGCGTCGGGGCGTAACGCAGGCATCCTCAGCGCGGGGGCAAACGCGCCGCTTTCCGAATTGGAACCAGGGTCGCCGGTGGCCGCGCTCTGGCCGGAAACCACACGCATCCTGCTCGATCTGATCGCCGAGGCGCGGCAGCCTCACTCACTGCTCAACGCGAAACAAACGGGCGCGCTCAGCATCGCTACAAGCCAGACGGCAGCGAAGCGGGTCGCCAGCGAGGCGCGCACTCGCCAGGCGGTGGGGCTGCGCGCGGATGTGTGGACTGCGTATCAGGTGGCCGAGGCGACCGGCGGCAGGCTCGATACCCATGACGTGACCGCCGCGCTCTGGCTGCCCGATGAGGGACGCATTCACCCGTGGACACTGCTGGCGACGCTGGCCCAGCGCGCACGCAAAGCCAGGGCGACGCTAGCGGGCAATGTGCGGGTGACGGCGCGCACAATCGCCGACAAGAAGCGCGGCCAAACCGGTTGGCGCGTCGAGATCGCCGGACGCGATGGGCAGCCAACCACGATCATCCATGCGCGCGGACTGATAGACGCGGTTGGCCCAACCGCCGCCCCCAGCGCACGGCTCTACGCGCTTGCCTTCCTGGCCGATCTGCCTGACGACTTCCCGCTGTTCTGGGACGCTGCGCCGTATGTCTACTACGACTATCGCGCGGGGGATGGGCGGATGGTGGTGAGCGGCGGCCGCTACGGGCGTGTGGGCGCCAGTGAGCGCGACGTGGCCTATCACAAGCGGATGGCCGAGGCGGCGCGACGCTGGCTTCCGGAGCTTGCCACGCGCCAGCCACACTACGCCTGGGCGGTAGATATAGACACGGCCTCCAATATGCTACCGGGCATACAGCCCGTCGCAGATGGCGGCGCGTCAGATGATGCGCCAGGGCTGACGGTGGTCGGCCTGGGCGCGCAGGGTGTGTTACCAGGGATGGCGCTTGGCCGTCAGGCGGGCGAACAACTGGCGGCGTTGCTGGGCAGACACATCTAACTACCTTGCCTCCTTCCTATCTATTGGGAAGAGGGGATGAAGCGCGTGAAGGGGCAGGCGCTGTGCTGCGAAACGAGCGAGGCATGCACGTCAACGGGCAATGGGGCAAGCGGGATCGCGCATGGCGAGACATACGCCCGCCTGCCCTTGTCAATCGCAATCATTTTCACCCTACGATTCCTTTCCAGCGCCCATCGCACATGGCCGACATTGTGAAATGCTGCGACACATGCCGCCAGAGACAGCAGCGGTACTTGCCCGACGTTCATCCTCTGGCAAGATGTATAACTTACCGGAAAGCGATTCCGTTTGGCGTAGGGAAGAGTCCGCGCAGGCGGCCTTTGTGGCGCAGCCCCTAGGCGCGATTTCAATCGCCCGCCTGCTCACAGGAGGAATACACCCATGAACGAGACGCTGGTGTTCATCCATGGGTCAGATGATAGCGCATATCTGTGGCGAATGACGCTGCCCCATTTGACCGCCTACACGACGCTGGCGCTCGATCTGCCGGGGCATGGCGCGCTGGCGGATTCGCCCGGCCCGGCGCAGATGAGCGTAGCCAACTATGCAGCCGCCGTGCGCGAGGAACTGGCGCGGCGTGGCGTGCAGACGGCGTGTCTGGTGGGGCATTCGCTTGGCGCCGCGATTGCGCTTCGTCTTGCGGTGGATGCGCCTGCGCTGGTCAGGCGAGTGGCGCTGGTGGGCGGCGGCGCGCGGCTGCGTGTGCTTCCCGCGTTGCTGGCAAAGGCCCAGAGCGATCCGCAGGCCGCAGGACGCGAACTGGTCACGCTTGGCTTCGCACCCGAACACGCTGAGCAGGCGGCGAGCTACTTCGCGCAGCGCCCGGCCACCGCGCCGGAGATGCTCTACCGCGATCTAGCGGCGTGCGACGGCTTCGACATGACGGCTGAACTGCCCAGCATCAGCCAGCCAACGTTGGCGCTGGTGGGCGCCGAGGATCGCCTGACGCCGCCCAAATACGCTACCTTCCTGGCTGAGCGTATGCCCAACGCGCAGGCAAAAGTGATCCCAGGCGCGGGCCACTACCTACCCATCGAGGCGCCCGAAACGCTGGCGCAGGCGCTCGACGAGTGGCTACAATCTGCGTAACCGTCAATGCTTCCCTGGCGTAAAGAATACATCTCGCCAGTGAGTCGGCAAGACAGGGAGCGCAGGCATACTGCAACGCCCCATTTTCCCTTCCCATCTATGGGAGGGGCCGGGGGTAGGTAAGAAAGGATGCCGCCCGATGACGATTCCCATCTGGCTGAATCAGGCCATCCTGAATTATGGCTACTGGGTCATCCTTGGCGCCGTCGCACTGGAGGCGATGGGCGTCCCCTTCCCCGGCGAGACATCGCTGCTGGCGGGCGCGATCTACGCGGGAACAGGCGGTCGGCTGAACATCATTCTGGTGATTGTCTTCGCAGCCGCAGGAGCGATTCTTGGCGACAATACCGGCTATAGCATCGGGCGCTACGGCGGCTATCCCCTGCTCAGGCGCATCCTGCGTTTCTTTCATATCGAAAAGGTTGCCGAGCCGACGCTTGCCTATGCCCAGAAATACTTTCAACGCCACGGTGATAAAACCGTCTTCTTTGGGCGGTTCTTCTCGCTCTTGCGCACATGGGTAGCCTTTCTGGCAGGCGTGAACCGCATGCCCTGGCCGCTCTTTCTCATCTGGAACGCAGCAGGCGGTATCGTCTGGGCTATCGCCTATGGCCTGCTCGGCTACTTCCTCGGCCACAATCTCCCGCTGCTGGGCACGGTGCTCAACGTGCTGGGCATCGGTGGAACCAGTGTACTGATCGTCGTGATTGTCGCCATTATCGGCTTTGTGGTCTGGCAGCGCCGCCGCGCCAACCGGGCGAAGCTGGAAGCAGCAAGCCAGAACGATCCGCTGGCAGACGAGGAAAGTGTGCCACATGAGAGGACGACCGCTGGCGATGGCATGCGATAGCCTATCTCTTCGCCATCCTCCTATACACCTCCACATGCGCGCGTGCGGCGTCATCCCAACTGTAGCGTTGGGCGCGCGCATAGCCCTTACGACAGAGTTCCTCGCGCAGGGCGGAATCGCTTACCACGCGAACCAGCGCATTGGCGAGGCCATCGCGATCCTCCGGCGCGACGGTGAGCGCGGCGTCGCCCGCCACCTCCGGCAGCGCGCCGCCCGTGCTACAGATGACCGACGTGCCACAAGCCATCGCTTCAATCACTGGAATGCCAAAGCCCTCATAGAACGACGGCATAGCCAGCGCATCCGCCGCTGTGTAGAGTACTGGCAACTCCTCATCGGGCACATAATCCAGAAACCTGACGCTATCTTGCACGCCAAACTGGCGCACAGCTTCGAATACTCCATCATAGAGCCAGCCCTTGCGACCGGCGATCACCAGCATCCGTGGCCCATCCGGCGATTGGCGCGCCTGCGCAAAGGCAGCGATCAGCCCCTCATAGTTCTTGCGCGGCTCGATGGTGCTGACCGCCAGGATAAAGGGGTGTGTCAGCCCGTAACGCGTCTCAAGTTCCATGATGCGTGCCTGATCTTCGACGCGCCGCACGCCGGGATCAACGCCGATGGGGATCACGCTGATCTTCTCTGGCGCAACGCCAAGCCGCTGGGCCAGATCGTCTGCGGTGCACTGAGAGACGGCGATGATGTGATCGGCGGCGCGCACGGTACGCGGGACGACGCGGCCAAGATACGCCGCCAACTTGGGGAAGGCATACTGCGGATGCGTGAGAAAGGCAAGGTCATGGATGGTGACGACGCGGTGTGCGAACAGCGCAAGCGGCAGTGTGAAATCTGGCCCATGAAAGACATTGGCGCGCCCGGCAACCAGTTCTACTGGCAAGGGCAGGCGCGCCCGTTGCCAGATCGCGTTGGCGTAGCGCACGCCAACCGGCCAGATGCGCGGACGCATATTTGGCGCGTCGTGGGCGGCGGGGAAGCCACGTTCAGCGGTGGGCCGCTCAACTGAGAAGAGGGTGTAGAGCGCGTCGGAATCAACGCGGGCGAGCGCGGCGACGAGGCTGCGTGTGTAGCGCCCGATGCCCGCGCCCTGCGCAATCGCCGCCGTGTAGTCAATCGTCACGCGCATTATTCCTACTCCGTTTAATTCTTTTGTGCTATAATGCGCACCACAATAGCAATTCAACCTCTGATCGGGAAACGAGGCAGCCATGTCCACGCCGTTGGCTTTTATAAGCTATAGTACAAAAGATCGCGCGTTTTGTGATCGGTTTGCGGCTGCGCTTCGAGAGGCTCAGATTGACGCATGGTACTTCGATCATGATAATCCGTATGGGAGTACAATCTCTCAAATAATTGCGCCAGAGTTGCAGAGGCGACAAGTGTTCATACTTCTCTTGTCAAAAGCGGCTTTGAATTCAAATTATGTGTTCACTGAATTTGATGTCGCAAATTATCTGCGCCTCTATGATCCTACTCTTCCTCGCCTCATCATACCCGTTGTTTTGGAGCGGCTCGAATTGCATGATTATACGCAGGGATGGCCTTTCTTATTACCTTTCCCGCGCGTGGCTGGGCCTGACAATTCGCCCCTACCCTTTTATCAAATGGTAAGTGAGACCCTTCGTGCTATTGCTCAACTAGGTGATGTTCTACCACCCCCACAAAAATCTCCTGAGCTTACATTGCAACCCCTCGAAAACACGGCGCAAACGAATCGTGCACATGATTCTGCTGCACCTGATCATAACATGGCGCCTATGGTTGCCCTGAAAAAAGTTCCTGTGTATCTCCTCCTAGATACATCTGTTTCAATGAAAGGCGAACCGATCGCCGCCGTCAATAATGGGGTTAGAACACTCTATAACGAATTAGTTTGTAACCTTCATGATCGCGGAGGTGTGAGCGTAGGCATCATTACATTCTCGTATCGAGTTGACTTTGCGCCATTGACACCGCTTTCTTCATTTGTCCCCCCTATTGTTACCGCCAATAACTTGCATGGAGAGGAGGGAACATCGCTCGGAGGCGCTTTGAAGGTGTTAAAGGATGAACTTGCTCAAACGAACAGTGCTGAGCAAGCCTATGTGTTCCTTCTAACTGATGGCGATCCAACCGATGGGGCGGATTGGCGTCAATATTCCCTGGAAATCAACTATGAGCAGGCCAATAAGATAGGGGCATTCTATGGTGTTGGTTGTGGGCCGCAAGCAAACCTGGATATTCTCAGGCAGATCTGTCGGGAAGTGGTATTCATACGAGAGTTTACGCCACAGGCGATACGAAAAGCCTTTGGCGTACTTGCGCGGCAAATCCAGGACGCTACTCTCTCACTCCCACCGCCTCCATTTACGCTCTCATAAGGAGAATCATTAGTGTAGTCCCTCTCCCGTCATGCGGGGGAGGGGTCAATGACGGGACGGTGGGGCTACTCCCCGATCTTCTGCAAGTTGGCGAAGGCCAGATCAAGCGTTTTCTTGCCCGCCGCCAGATTCTCGAAGAGGACATCCACCACTGTCGAATCGGCGTTGCGCGTCACCTTGAGGATTGTGCCACGCCCGAAGTGGCGATGAGCTACCTTGTCTCCTGGCTTGAAATCAGCGGGCGGCGTGGGCGCTGCTGCGCTCTCATCGTCCGACGATTCAGTGGGCGGTAGTTCGCCCCAGCCGTTGTTGCTGCGCTGCGTCGAAGGGCGGAAGGGCGTGGGTGTGGCGCCGCCTCGACTGGGCACGCCTGACCGTTCCGGCTGTCTCTCGCGTGGCTGGCCAAACGCCGGGCGGAGGATTTTGCCCCTGCCAGCGCCTTGCTCGCGTTCGACGCCGCTCCGCCTGCCATTGCTACGCCCTGTGCTCCCCTCGCGGTCATCCTGGCGCATGGGTTGGCGCGAGAAGGTGATCGCCTCGGCGGGAATCTCACGTAGGAAGCGGGACGGTTCTTGCGTCTGCATGGAGCCACCGAAGAATGAGCGGCGGAAGGCGCGCACAAGATACAGCCGTTTCATCGCGCGGGTGATACCCACATACGTCAACCGTCGCTCCTCTTCCAGCTCCTCTTGCTTATCCAGCGAACGGCTGTGCGGCAAGACGCCCTCTTCCATCCCTACCAGGAAGACGACTGGATACTCCAACCCTTTGGCGGCGTGCAGCGTGATCAGCGTGACGGCTGGCTCTTGCTGACCCTGCACGAGCGAGCCATCTTCACTGCTGGTCTGTGTGGTGTCGGCGCCACCCACCAGCGCCACCTGCTCCAGGAAGAGGGCCAACGCTGTTTCAGGATCGATCTCGCCGTAGTCCTCGGCCACGCGCCGGAGTTCCAAGACGTTGCGCCAGCGTTCCTCGCCCTCCTCTGTGCCATCGCGTAGCTCCGCCGCGTAGCCACTCTGCGCCAGCAGGAAGTCGATCAGGATGGGCAGCGGCTGCTCCTGGGCCAGTTCGCGCAACTGGGTGATCAGCCCATAGAAGCCTTTGAGCGCCTTCTTACCTGCCGTAGCCAGCGTGGGATGATCGTCTATGTGCGCCAGCGCGTCCAGCGGCTGTTCGCCCTGTTCACGAGCCCAACCCAGAAACTCGTTGACGGTCTTCTGGCCGATCTTGCGCGAGGGCACGTTGACGATGCGCTCAAACGCCACCTGGTCGGCGGGATTGTAGAGCAGCCGCAGATAGGCCAGCGTGTCGCGTATCTCTTTGCGCTCGTAGAACTTGCGGCTGCCTACCACGACATATTTGAGGCCGCCCCGGATGAACTGCTCTTCCAAAGCGCGTGATTGAGCATTCGTGCGATACATCACCGCGAAGTCATCCAGTGAGAAGCCATGCCGTCCCACCAGCCGCTTGATCTCGTTGACGACGTAGGCGCCCTCTTCGCTCTCATCGTAGGCTTCATGAAGGATGATCTGCTCGCCGCCGCTGCGTTCCGTCCACAGCTTCTTGTCTTTGCGCCCGCTGTTGCGTCTGACCACGCCATGCGCCGCGTCGAGGATCATCTGGGTAGAGCGATAGTTCTGCTCTAACAGCACGATGCGCGTGGAAGGGAAGTCCTGCTGGAAGTCGCGCACCACCTGGGGAATGGCGCCACGCCAGGCGTAGATCGAGTTGTGGGTCACGATCCCGTTGGCGATGAAATTGTGTGTCCCCTCGATATTCAGGTCATAAACCGCCGCATCTAGGGGGATCGTTTCCACACGCTCAACAAGATCAAATCCGCCCTGGCTATCGAACATCGCCATGCCCCTACGCACCGAGGCAGCGGGGAGAAATGGGAGCGAGTTGCTTTCGATAATCGCTCCATCGTTTCTGCCCAGCCGCGCGGTGTAGATGGTGTCAACATCCAACGCCTGGCTGATACGATCCGCGATGGTGAAGAGCGCCGCCATGCTCTTGTTCGCGAACTCGAAACGCCAGCTTGCAGAGCCTTTTTTTGCCAGCCGCACGCTCAATCCCAGCGAGTGAAGTATCTCGCGCGCCCGTGGATCATTGCCCACAATTGAGATACGGTGCATGGGCGTGGCGCCCCGCCTATCGCCGCAGAGGGTGATGATTAAGTGAAGTCGCTTGGAATCACGCGAGTGTGGGTGATGATGAGGATGCGCAGGTTGTAATCCATGATCCGCAAGTAGCCGCAACGCGCCAGAAGCCGAATCTATTGCCTTATAAACTCGCCCGATATACTGCTCATCATGCACCAAGCCATGTAGAGATCCGCCCTTTCGTGGGACAAAAGGCAAAGTTGGTATACCATAGCGCAGTGAAAGGATGTACTCGTCAACCCTTGCCTCATTCTCATTTTCGTGGAGAGAGATAGCCCAAACCGCATCCGCATGTTCGTGACGAGCGTGTTGAAGAAAGCCAAGAGTAGGCTTGATCTGACCTTGTGTGTAGACTTGAGAAGTCCCAATTCGGTATCCCGTCCCCCGCTTATACATCAGATAGGTGAAATACATTTGTGGGGTGACGCCAAAGCGATACCCAGCGAAGTGCATATGCTCCGGCGTGCTGATTAAGCGACGCCCGTTGCGTGTTGTGATGGCGATCCCATCGCCCACTCGTTCACGCTTCGCTACCGCGAGCACACGCGCGGGACGAAAATCGCCGCTGCCATAGCCGGACAGCACAAGCTCACCTGCTTGCACGCTTTCGATGGGGCGCTCTGAGCCGTCGGCCATCGTGATCAGCGTACCTTCGAGCAGGCATTGATCGTCGTCGCCCACCGCACAGATGTTGCGAGACCCAGGCGTCTCGGTTGTGCCGCCCGCCAGCAGCTTCACCAGTTCGTATTGCGCCTTGTTCGTGTCCTGGAACTCGTCAACGTGGATGTAGCGGTAGCGCCGCTGATATTGCTGGAGGATGTCGGGATTGCGCAGCCAGAGCTGGTAGGTCAGCAGGATCAGATCGTCGAAGTCTACCGCGTTGCGTTCGCGCAGCAGTTGGTCGTAGCGCACATAGACGCGGGCGGCGATCTCCTCACGATAGGTGTTGACGCTATCCTTGTACTGCGCCGGGCTAAGCAAATCGTTTTTGGCGCGCGAGATGTAGCCGTGGATGGCGCGCGGCGCGAACATCTTCCTATCAAAGTTCATCTCGTCGAGGATGGAGCCTACCAACTTGATCTGATCGTCGTCGTCGTAGATGGTGAAGTTGCCATCAATGCCCAGCATCGCCTGATTGGCTTCGCGGCGAAGGATGCGTGAGCAGATCGAGTGGAAGGTGCCAACCACCAGGTCTTTGGCGGGAGAGCCGATCAGCTTTTCCAGGCGGTCGCGCATCTCTTTGGCGGCCTTGTTGGTGAAGGTGACGGCCAGGATGTTCCACGGCAACACATTCTTTACCTCGACGAGATAGGCGATGCGATGAGTGATAACTCTCGTTTTCCCGCTACCTGGCCCGGCGAGCACCAATACCGGCCCATCAGTTGTGGTGACGGCCTGGCGCTGCGGCTCGTTCAGCCCATCCAGCAGCCGCTCAGCCTTCTCTTGCTGCTCTGGCGGAAGATACTGGCTTAGGGTGTCAGGCGCGCCAGGATTCCTGGGATCGTGAGGGGCCGTCATGGAGGTTCGTCCTTTATCGTGTACCGAGATGAATGATAACGAGCATGAATGATTGCAGGTGGCTACGCTACGTTCTGCGCGGAGCAGGCCAGACACACTCATTGTACACCGTCGCGCTGCCTGATTGGCATGTGGATGGGAGCATCGGAGTGAGGGTGGCCGGTTATTGTAGCCCGTAGCGCCAGCGTCCTCGTCGGTGAGTGCTGCGTGTAGGGGAAAAGTTAAGGCATACCGTTCCAGTATCGGATGAGGAGAAGGTTCACACGCCGGGAGACTACTGAGCGAACCAGACACGCCGCCCAGAGTGGGGCGCTACGCAGACTGACGCTCGCCTCAGGCCTGGTTCGTTACGGATGGCGTCAAGGCCATGAGGCATGGATTGCGGAACCACAGGGGACTGCGGCGCTACTCGATCTTCACCTGTCACCTGCCATACACTGTCGTTTGCCCAACGGTGATCCTGTTTGCCCTACGATCTCCAGGCCGCGAAGGCGGCCTTTGTGGCGCAGCCCCTAGGCGCGGTTTCAACCGCCCGCCACCGTCTTCGCCCACCAGCTACCCCAGCAGCGCGCGCACCAGCCGCACGACCTCCTGCACGTCGAACGGTTTGCGGATCAACACACCGCCATCAATGCCACGTTGATGGAGATCGTGTGAAGTGGCAGCCGTGAGGAAGAGCACGCGCGTGGCCTGCGTTTTGGGATTGGCGCGCAACCGGCGATAGACCTCAGCGCCGTCGAGATCGGGCAGGCTCACATCCAGCAGCACCACCTGTGGCGTCGTCAGGCCAGCCAGATCAAGCGCGTGCGCGCCTTCGTGCGCGATATGCACCGCCCAGCGAGCCTCGTTTTCGAGTTCGAGCGCCGTGCGCAGCACATCCGCCACGCGCGTATCATCTTCGACAATGAGAATATGCTGGTCGGCGATCAGTTGGCGCGGCGTGAGACGCTGTGGGCGCGTGGCGGCGACAGGGCGGCGACGGCTAAGTGTGGGCGCAGAGACGCTCTGCACACCAGCGCGCAACGCCAGCGCGCCAAACGTGGTCGGCTGGTTCGTGATTCGCTTCAATTCCCTGCGCTCCTGTTGCATTGTCCCGCGCCTCCGCTACAGTCCCACGAAATGGGTGTTGCGCCGATTATAGCATGCGCGCGTAAACACTCAAAATCTGCTGGTACTTCCGGCTATGCCTGGCTGTCCCCATCTGGTTTGGGATGAAATATTTGCACAGATTGCGCCAGGAGCATACGGTTTCAGGAGTAAGATATACGAGGATATATGGGGACAGAACGGGTAGGATGACCAGAATTGGCGAGATGCGAGAGAATAGCATCACGGGGCGTTTGTTGCGCGCCAAAGTACCAATCTTGCGTCGTCATGTGTTACACTCAATCGGCGAATACTGTGCAACAGAGAGGCAGGAAACGGTGGCGGACACCCTCGGCAAACAGGAACAGGCAAGCGCTGGTAAATCCGCAGCCAGCGTAGAGACAGCAGATGCGGCAGAAGATACGCAGGTGGGCGAAGCGGTAGAGACAACGCCAGCCGTATCCTCCTCGCCATTGGCAGAACATGTACGCGAGCTGCGCGAGCGAATCATTGCGGCGGAGATAGCCTACTTTCAGCTTGATAATCCGATCATCTCCGACGCCGAATTCGATGGTCTGGTGCGCGAGTTGCGGGCGTTGGAGGCTGAACACCCGGAACTCATCACGCCCGATTCGCCGACACAACGTGTTAGCGGTGAGGCCGTCGCTGGCTTTAGCAAAGTGCGCCACCTCACGCCGATGCTGAGCTTAGCCAACGCCCGCACACCAGAAGAGTTGCGCGCCTGGCATGACCGCGCGCAAAGCCTGCTCCCAAAAGCCACCTTCACCTACGTCTGCGAGCCGAAGATCGACGGCCTCAGCATGAATCTAGTCTACGAAAAGGGTATCCTCACCATCGGCGCGACACGCGGCAACGGCGAGGTAGGCGAGAACGTGACCGCCAACATTCGCACCATCGCCAGCGTTCCCCAACGACTGGCCACCAGTCCCGATGCGCCCATGCCCACGCTAGTTGAGGCGCGTGGCGAGGTGTATATGTTGCGAGCGGACTTCGAGGCGCTGAACGAGCGACTGGCCGACGAGGCCCAGGCGGCGGGCAAGCCACCCAAGCTCTTCGCAAACGCACGCAACTCCGCCGCCGGTTCGCTGCGCCAGAAAGACCCGCAACTGACGGCGGGGCGTCCACTCTCGTTCCTGGCGTATATGATCGGGCACATCGAGGGCGCGCCTGAGCCGCAAAGCCACATGGAGGCGCTGGCCTGGCTGCGCGCATGGGGCTTCGTGGTGAGCGATCTGATCCAGCATGTGCAGACGCTCGAAGAGGCGCAGGCATACTGCGACCGCCTGAGCGCCGACCGCGTGAACGTCCCCTACGATATTGACGGCGCGGTGATCAAGATCAACGACCGCTGGCAACAGCATGAGCTAGGCGCCGTCGCGCGCGATCCCCGCTGGGCCATCGCCTATAAGTTCGCGCCGCTCGAAGCCAACACCCGCCTGCTCGACATCGTGGTGACGGTGGGCCGCACGGGCGCGCTCATCCCTAATGCGCGGCTGGAGCCTGTTCACATTGGCGGCGTCACCGTCTCGAAGGCGACGCTCTTCAACGCCGACGAGGTGGCGCGCAAAGACCTGCGCATCGGCGATACGGTGGTGGTGCGGCGCAACAGTGACGTGATCCCCACCATCGTCAAGTCCATCCCTGAACTGCGCGACGGCTCCGAGAAAGAGTGGCAATTCCCGACACATTGTCCCGTCTGTGGGACACCTGTTGAGCGCAAAGAAGACGGCAAGGTGACGTATTGCCCGAACGAGGCATGTCCCGGTCGCCAGCTTGAGTGGCTCGAACACTTTGTCAGCCGGGGGGCGATGGATATTCAGGGCATGGGCGAGATGACCGTGCTACGATTGGTCTCGGCTGGTCTCGTGCGCGATCCGGCTGACTTCTACTCGCTGACCGAGGAGCAACTGCTGACGCTGCCGGGCTTCCAGAAGAAGAGCGCGGCCAACCTGCTGAAGGCGCTGGAGGCCAGCAAGCGGCAGCCCTTCGCGCGCGTACTCTTTGGGCTAGGCATCCGCTACGTTGGCGAGAAGGCGGCGACCACGCTCGCCGAGGGATTTGGCTCGATGGATGCGCTGCTTGCCGCCTCGCAGCAGGAGATCGCGGCGCTATCGGGCGTCGGGCAGACCATCGCGCAGAGTGTCTACCAGTGGGCGCAGCAAGAAAGCAACCGCAAGCTGGTTGAGCGGTTGCGCGCCGCTGGCCTGCAATTCGTCCAGGAGCAGCCGGATCCGTCGGCGCAGGCGAATCTGCCGCTTTCTGGGCAGACCTTCTTGCTCACGGGATCGCTTTCGCAACTGACGCGCGGCCAGGCGGAGCAGGCGATCCAATCGCTTGGCGGCAAGATCGCTTCGTCAGTCAGCAAGAGTCTAAGCCATCTCATTGTTGGCGAGGCTCCCGGCAGCAAGCTGGCGAAGGCTGAGAAGCTGGGCGTACCCATCCGCGACGAGGCATGGCTGGTGGCGCTGCTGAGCGAACACGACGCCATGCCGGGCGAACGCCATCGGGTGTAGAGCTAGGCAAGCGCGAAACGAGGAGCGCCACATGGTCAAACCGATACACACAACCCACAAGGCGATGGGTAAGCGTAACATGCGCGTCTGTTCTCTGTGACGGCGCATTCGACAGCAGTTTCCCAAAACGGATAGAATGTCAGCAGAGACGACGCGGAAGATGCGCCTTTTCATGCACGGAGGACACCTCACTATGGCACAAGAGCAGACGGCGCAGACGGCGCAGACGACGCAGCAACAACACCTGCCCGGCATTGGAGATCTACGCGACCCAAAGATACGCGCCAACCCTTATCCACTCTATGACCGGATGCGCGAGCGTGGGGCGATCTTCTGGGATGAGGCGGCTGGCAATCAGGGCGGCTGGGCTGTGATGAGCCATCATCTGGTGACAACGGCGCTGCGTGATCCGCGTGTGGCTGCTGAGCGGCTCGAAGCGCCTCCCTCGTTTGATTGGGCGCCGGAACAGTTCAGGACGGCGGTTGAGCGAGTCTTCCGCGCCATGCCCCACCAGTTGCTCTTTATAGATCCACCTGACCACACACGCCTGCGTGGGCTGATCAACAAAGCGTTTACGCCGCGCATGGTCGAAAACATGCGTCCGCGTATCACCGAACTGACGAACGAGCGGCTCGACGCCATTGAGCGGGCGGGCAAGATGGAGGTGATCGAAGACCTGGCTTATCCGCTGCCTGCCATTGTGATCGCCGAGATGCTGGGCGTGCCGCCGGAGGATCGCGATAAGTTTATCCAATGGGCGTCCGACTTCGGCGGCTTCCTCGATAGCTCAACGCTCTCGATGGAGGAGGTGTTACATGCGATCCAGGGCGTCTCTGACTTTATGGACTACTTCCGCGAGATCATCGCACGTCGGCATGTCGAGCCCCGCGACGACCTCTTGCAGGCAATGCTGACGGCGCACGAACGCGACGACAAGCTGACCGAGGATGAACTGCTGGCGAACCTGGTGCTGGTGCTGGCGGCGGGGCATGGCACCACCACCCATCTGATCGGCAATGGCATGCTGGCGCTGCTTCGCCAGCCCTCGGAATACCAGCGCCTCGTAGACGATCCATCGCTGATTCCAGGCGCCGTCGCCGAACTGCTGCGCTACGATCCGCCGGTGCAACTGACGGGGCGGCGTGTGCGTGAGGAGATACCCCTGGGTGATGTGAAGGTGGAGGCGGGCCAACATCTGACGATTCTGCTGGCGGCGGCCAACCGCGACCCCGACTACTACGCCGACCCCAACAAACTCGACGTGGGCCGCCCGGAGAATCGCATCCTTTCGTTTGGCCAGGGCATCCATTTCTGTCTGGGCGCACCGCTTGCCCGCCTGGAGGCGGAGATCGTCTTCCGGGGACTGACGCAACGCTTCCCGCATCCACGCCTGGCCATCGCTGAGGAGGAGCTTGAGTGGCAGCCAAGCGTGGTCTTCCGGGGGCTGTTGGCCTTGCCAGTGGAGATATAACCTCATTCGCGACTCAATGCGGGACACGGGACAACGCCTGACGCAGACGGGCGTTGTCTTCGCGCGCCCGGATAGTATGGGATCATCCATGCGGCGTCATCTGCTAGCGACAGCAACGTAAATGCTATCATTTCACCTGACAGCGCCACGAACCCGTGTTTCCTGGCTGGCGAACACAGCCCTGGCGTGTTCCTCGTTTCCAGGGGAAATACAGTACTGGCCAAATCGCTGGGTTCCTCGTTGATGTCTTTGATTGGAGGAACCGCGACGAGTGGTATGATCGGATGTTGCGGTTTCCCTCTCTCATTCCGAGTCGGCAGAAACGCCGATCATCTTGTGTCACAGCCAGTCGGCGTCCTATAGTTCTGAACAGCGATATTGCCGGGCGGTTGACGGTTGAGCGCCGCCCGACATCTGGCCTTTGGGAACAGAGGGGACACGCGATCATGGCGCAGATAGAGCAGGCGGAACAGACAACCCAACACGGCTCACACTATACGGTAGCTACGCAGTCGGCCAGCGAAGCGCCGACTACACTGACAACAACGGATACTGCGTCGCTGGTGGCCCAGGCGCGCGAGCGGATGGCGTCACCCCTCATCGGCTGGGCGATTCGTCCGCTGTTCGGGCATTTCCCACCACTGTATACGTACCTGGGCGTGGCGCTCTCGCTGCTCAGTTGGTACTCCTCCTGGGCGCGCGTTGGTCCCTGGCCGTTCACCTTCTTCCCGCTGTGGTTCGGGCTGATCATCACGCTTGACGGCGTCAACGTGGCGCGGCATGGCTCCTCGCTGCTGACGCGCACACCTGGACGTTTCATCGTCACGTTCGCGTTTTCCGCCGTGTTCTGGTGGGTCTTCGAGTGGTTCAATATGTTCGTCCACAACTGGGTTTACCTCTTCGACGCCTCCTACGCAAACCCGGTGACGCGCATTGCCATCCAGACGATTGACTTCGCCACGGTGCTGCCCGCATTTTTGGAGATGGCCGAACTCTTCACTGGCTTCAAGGCGCTGCGCCCACGACTGGCGCCAAATGATCTGGGTGTGCGGGCGCCGCATCCGCTGGCAATAGGATTGATCGCGCTTGGCGTGGTCACGCTCATCGCGCCACTGCTCTTCCCCAGGTATGCCTATCCGCTGGTGTGGATCTGCCTGGTGTTGATCCTCGATCCGCTGAACAACCTGCTGGGGCGGCGCTCGGCGCTGGGGCATGTGCTGGCGGGCGATCTGCGTTTCATGATCGCGCTGCCCCTTGCGGCGATTACCTGTGGCTTTTTCTGGGAGATGTGGAACTACTACGCGATGCCCAAATGGGAGTATGACCTCCCCTTCCTGAACTGGACGCCGCACATCTTCGAGATGCCGCTACCTGGCTGGCTGGGCTACCTGCCCTTTGGCCTGGAACTCTTCGCGATGTATCAGTTCTCGCTCTGGGCCTTCCGCCAGCGCGACGACAAGCTCGTGTTTTAGGGC